>NZ_DATCWX010000131.1:0-14673 GCF_036566125.1 Intrasporangium sp. | reverse complement strand
GACATCGGCCAGCGCTGGCCGCCAGAGTCGACACGCGACCAAGGGAGGCTGCCTCGGGAAGCGAGCCCAGCGGCATACGGCTTGATCGTGAAAGGTTGCTCCCCCGGGGAGGGGAGCGATCTTTCACACTCCGACTGAGTCCACCCAGACCCGCGCGTTGCGGAACATCCGCAGCCACGGGCTCTCGTCCTCGATCCGCCCGGCGGTCCACGACAGCTGGACGTTCCGGGAGACGCGCTCCGGGTGGGGCATCATCGCGGTGAACCGGCCGTCCGGGGTCGTCACGGCCGTGAGCCCGTCGGGCGACCCGTTGGGGTTGTGCGGATACGTGACCGCCGGGGCGCCCTGGTGGTCGACAAAACGCATGGCCCGCTGCACCGCCGCGGAGTCGCCGCGAGCCGAGAAGTTGGCAAAGCCCTCCCCGTGGGCGACCGCGATCGGCACTCGGCTGCCGGCCATCCCGGTCATGAAGATCGAGGGCGACTCGAGCACCTCGACGAGCGTGAGGCGGGCCTCGTACTGCTCCGAGCGGTTGCGGGTGAAGCGCGGCCACGCCTCGGCGCCGGGGATCAGCTCGCCCAGCGCCGCGAACATCTGGCAGCCGTTGCAGATGCCCAGCCCGAAGGTGTCCTCCCGGTGGAAGAAGGCCCGGAACTGCTCGGTCAGCCGCTCGTTGAAGAGCACCGAGCGGGCCCACCCCTCCCCCGCCCCCAGCGTGTCGCCGTAGGAGAAGCCACCGCAGGCCACGAGCCCGACCACATCGGCCAGGTCGAAGCGCCCGGCCTGCAGATCGGTCATGTGGACGTCGAACGTGTCGAAGCCGGCCCGGTCGAAGGCGAACGCCGTCTCGACATGGCTGTTGACCCCCTGCTCGCGCAGGATGGCGACCTTGGGCCGAGCCCCGCGCGCCACATAGGGCCCTGCGACGTCGTGGGTCGGGTCGAAGGTCGGTGCGATGACCAGGCCAGGATCGTCATCCGCGCCGAACGCAGCGTGCTCCTCGTCGGCGCAGGCCGGGTTGTCCCGCAGTGCCGCGATCCGCCACGACACCTCGTCCCAGGCTTGCGCGAGGTCCCGCACGGACTCGTCGAGCGCAGCCTCGCCACCGACCGTCACGCGGATGCGTCGCTCGGCATTCGTGCGGCCGACGACGGACACGAGCTCACCCAGGCCGTGCCCCGTGAAGATGTCCCGGACAGCCTCGAGCTCACCCTCGTCCACACCCAGCACGACACCGAGCTCCTCGGTGAACAGGCCTGCGACAGAGGGAACGTCGAGATCGACACCCATCGCACCGGCAAAGCCCATCTCACAAGCCGCTGCCCACAGGCCACCGTCCGAGCGGTCGTGGTAGGCCACGTCGATCCCGCGACCACGCAGCTCGGCCAGGGCAGAGGTGAGCGACACGAGCCGACCAGGATCGTCGAGGTCGGGCACCTCGCCGCCGAACGCACCCGACACCTGGGCCAGCATCGACCCGCCGAGCCGGTCGCGCCCGGCGCCGAGATCGACGAGGACGAGCACGGAGTCAGGACGCAGCTGCGGCGTCCATGTGCCACGCACGTCGAGCAGCGACGCGAAGGCCGACACGACGAGCGACACCGGCGACGTGACCTGCTTGTCCTCACCGCTCGCCGGGTCGGTCCAGCGGGTCCGCATCGACAGCGAGTCCTTGCCGACAGGCACGGAGATCCCGAGGGCAGGGCACAGCTCCATCGCGACGGCGTGGACGGTGTCATAGAGCGCCGCATCCTCGCCGGGCTCGCCGCAGGCCGCCATCCAGTTGCACGACAGCTTCACGGCGCTGAGCGAACTCACCGGCGCGGCAAGGAGGTTCGTCAGGGCCTCGCCGACGGCCATCCGCCCGGAGGCCGGCGCGTGCACCGAGGCGAGCGGCATGCGCTCCCCACTGGCCATCGCCTGACCCGCGAACCCGACGTGGTCGGACAGCGTCACCGCGACGTCCGCGACGGGGACCTGCCAGGGGCCGACCATCTGGTCCCTGTGGGTGAGGCCACCAACGGTGCGGTCGGCGATCGTCACGAGGAACCGCTTTGACGCGACCGTCGGGTGTCGCACGATGTCGTATGCCGCTGAGCGCAGTCCCAGCGCATCGACGTCGAGCTCGTCCCCAACTCGCGACAGCCGGGTGACGTCCCGCGTCATCCGCGGCGGCTTGCCGAGCAGCACGTCCATCGGCATGTCGATCGGTCGGTCGTCGCCCGGCCGGTCCTCCGACGAGGGGGCGAGCACGAGTTGGGCGTCGTCACGGGCCACCCCGACGACGGCATAGGGACACCGCTCACGGTCGGCGAGCGCCGCGAACCGCTCCAGCGACTCCGGCGCGATGGCCAGGACATAGCGCTCCTGGCTCTCGTTGCACCAAGCCTCCTTGGGTGCGAGGCCGGACTCCTCGAGCGGCACCGCGGACAGGTCGAAGCGCGCGCCGAGACCGGCGCCGTCGACGAGCTCGGGGAACGCGTTGGAGAGGCCGCCGGCACCGACATCGTGGATCGCGAGGACCGGGTTGTCCGCCCCGAGGCTCCAGCAGTGGTTGATGACCTCCTGCGCGCGGCGCTCGATCTCGGGGTTGCCCCGCTGAACGGAGTCGAAGTCGAGCTCGGCCACGTTGGCCCCCGCGGCCATCGAGGACGCCGCGCCCCCACCCATGCCGATCCGCATCCCCGGACCACCGAGCTGGACGAGCAGGGTGCCGGCCGGGAAGAGGATCTTCTCGGTCTGGTCAGCGCTGATCGAGCCGAGGCCGCCCGCGCTCATGATCGGCTTGTGGTAGCCGCGGCGCACCCCGTCGACGGTCTGCTCGTAGACGCGGAAGAAGCCTCCGAGCCCCGGCCGACCGAACTCGTTGTTGAAGGCGGCCGCACCGATCGGCCCCTCGACCATGATCTCGAGCGGGCTCGCGATGTGGTCCGGGGCCCCGTAGACCTCCTGCTCCCACGGCTCGTCGGTGCCGGGCAGGTGGAGGTTCGACACGGCGAATCCAGTCAGGCCCGCCTTCGGCTGGCTGCCGCGGCCCGTCGCCCCCTCGTCGCGGATCTCGCCACCAGCCCCGGTCGCGGCACCCGGGAAGGGACTGATCGCGGTCGGGTGGTTGTGGGTCTCGACCTTCATGAGGACGTGGACCTCGCCGGGCCGCGCGGCGTAGCGGCTGGGGCCGTCACCAGTCCCCTCGGGCAGCCAGCGCGTGACCTGCCCACCGGCCATGACCGACGCGTTGTCCTTGTAGGCGACGACGGTGCCCTGGCCGGCGACCTCCTCGGTGTGCCGGATCATCCCGAAGAGGGACCGCGCCTTCGGCTCGCCGTCGACGACGAAGTCGGCGTTGAAGATCTTGTGGCGGCAGTGCTCGGAGTTCGCCTGGGCGAACATCATCAGCTCGACGTCCGTCGGGTTGCGCCGCAGCGCGGTGAACGCCTCGACGAGATAGTCGATCTCGTCCACAGCGAGGGCGAGGCCGTAGTTCTTGTCGGCCTCCTCGATGGCGACGCGGCCGCGGCCGAGGACGTCGATGTGCTCCATCGGGTCCGGGTGGCGCTCGTCGAGCAGAGCACTGGCGGCCTCGACGGAGGGCAGGGCCGACTCGGTCATCCGGTCGTGGAGCAGGTCAGCCGCCGCGGCCCAGTCCGACTCGGAGAGCCGCGATGACGATGCGAGGCGGTACTCGGTGACCCGCTCTACCCGACGCACGTCGACGCCGCAGTTGTGCGCGATGTCGGTCGCCTTGGACGCCCACGGCGAGAGCGTCCCGAGCCGGGGCGAGACGACGACGCTCGTCAGGTGATCGCCCGCGGGCTCGGGCCCGGCCCCCGGACCGTAGGTGAGCAGGCGCGTCACCGTCTCCTTCGTCGCGCCGTCCAACGGCCCGTGGCTCGCAACCTGGTGGACGTACCGGGCCGAGAGCCCGGTCACCGACGGCACGGCTACCTGGAGGCGCGCGAGGAGCGCCGCGGCGCGGAACGGAGAGAGGGCGCTACCGCCCGGGACGGTGGTCAGCACGAGGTCGTGCGACGAGGCCATGGCGTGCGGTCTCCCGGTGGTGCGAGGCGGGCTGGCAAGGCGGAGTGCCGCGTCAAGATTACCCGTCGCGCAGCGATGCCCTTGCTTCGTGCGACAGCGTGAGGGCCACTCCCGGCTGGGAGCGGCCCTCACGAGGCGGTCGTGCAGCGTGCTTACAGGCCAGCGATGCGGCTGTCCGGAGCCGTGAGTCCCGGGTGCGTCTTCATGAACTCGACCAGGTTGGCCAGGTCCTCCGGCCCGCCGATGCGGTTTGTCCCCGCGCTGAAGCCGGTGAACAGGTCACCGCCGTCCGCGAGGAAGTTCAGCGTCGCGACGCGGTAGGTCTGGTTGAGGTCGATCGGCACCCCATCCAGGGCCATCGAGCCGCGAACGACCCGGCTGCCCTGCGGCTGCGAGGCATCCCACTCGTAGGTGAAGCCCTCGGAGACGCCGAGCGCGAGCATCGGGCGCGAGCCACGCGCAGCCACCGGCTGGTACTGCTGCTCGAGGATCGTCTGGATCTGCGCCCCGGTGAGGTCGAGCGTCACGAGGACGTTGCCGAAGGGAGCGACGAGGTAGGCCTCCTCGTAGGTGATCTCGCCCGGCTGCTCACCGTTGGTGATGGCGTCGTAGCGGAACGAGCCACGGACGCCGCCGACGTTCATGAAGGCGATCTGGGAGTCGGTCTCCTGGGTGCCCCAGAGGATGGCGTCGGCGACGAGGTCGCCCATCGGCGTCTCAATGCCGCGGTTGCCAGAGGAGTCACCGAGGATGTCTTCGGCCACCGTGCCGACGACCTCGCCCGCGATCGGGCCGGACAGCGCGCGCCACTTGTCGAGAATCGCGGTCTGCTGCGCGTCGGCTGTCAATGCGGCGCGCTCGACGAGGTGGTTGGTCGCCGTGCTCTGGTCCCGGACGACGTCCTTGGTGCGGCGGTTGATGACGAGCTCGGTCTCGGTGACGACGCGGCCGTAGTCGGCGGCGCTCGTCACGAGCCGGTTGGCACCCGACGGGTCGGGCAGCTGACAGATGTACGGCTGGTGGGTGTGGCCGGTGACGACGGCGTCGATCGCCGGGTCGAGCTGCGCGGCGATCTGCGCGATGGGCGCCGAGATGCCGTTGCACGTGTTGATGCCGAACGGCGTCGCCTGGTAGCCACCCTCGTGCAGGAGCACGACGATCGCCTCCACGCCGCGCTCACGGAGGAGCTCGGCCTGCGCGTTGGCCGTCTCGACCTCGTCCTTGAACTCCACCGACGAGACCCCTGCCGGGCTGACCAGTGTCGGGGTGGCCTCGAGCGTCATACCGATGAAGCCGATGTCGACGCCGTTCACCTTCTTGACGGACGTGGCCGGCAGGAGCGTCCGCCCGTTGTCCTTGCGGACGACGTTGGCGGCCAGCCACTGGAAGTCGGCGCCGGAGTAGGGCGCGTCCGGGAAGTAGCAGCCATCGGTGGGGTGACAGCCGCCGTTCTGCATGCGCAGCAGCTCCGTCGTGCCCTCGTCGAACTCGTGGTTGCCGACGCTCGACACGTCGAGGCCCATCGCGTTGAGGGTCTCGACCGCCGGCTCGTCGTGGAACATGCCGGACAGGAAGGTCGACCCGCCGATGAGGTCACCCGCGGCGACGGTCAGGGTGTTCGGGTGGCCGGCGCGCAGCTCGGTCAGCTTGGCGGAGAGGAACTCGGCACCACCGACATCCTTGCCGTCCAGGGGGCCGGTCTCGTTGTTCTTGGCTTCGAGGTGGCCGTGGTAGTCGTTGAACGACAGCAGCTGAACCGACAGGTTCGCGCTCGGGTTGGGCTTGTCGTTGTCGTTCTTCGCCTGGGCGGGGCCGACGGCGAACGCCGTGCCCCCCAGCAGCGCCGCTGCCCCGACAGCGACGACGCGGCTCATGCGATGCGTCATGTGAGACTCTCTCCTGGTCTTGGTGATTCGGAACTACACGGGTCTTCTTCCGACGTGCATGTTCTCGGCGAGACCTTACGAGAGTTCGACGCCCAGTGGGACGAAGTGCATCGAATTGGTTTCGGCCCGTTGCGAGTCAGCGGGACTGGAGGGCGTCCAGGGCGACGCCCATCGCCGCGGCCACTCGCCAGTCGAGCCGCCAGCCGTTCGCCTGGGCGGGCAGGTCGATGAAGTACGTGTCCTTGATGCCGACCCTCTTCGTCGAGCTCATGACGATCGCTCCGTCACTCGCGCGGAAGTCGAAATGGAACAGCCACGGGATCGGCAGGTCACCCGCGACCGGGATGATGTCCCAGACGCGGCGCAGCACCGCGACCTTGGCGTTGCGCTCCTGCCCGACGGACTCGAAGCCGTCCGCTGTACCCAGGTGCCAGGTCGACCTCCCGAGCGAGGCGGTGAAGTCCTTGCGGAACCAGCCGATCGGCTGACCCACGCCATCGACGATGTCGTAGCCGGACCCGAGGTCGATGACCTTGCGTGCCTTGAAGCCGAAGAGCGGATGCGTCTTGGCCGCGTCCGTGAAGAAGGTGACCTGCTCCTTCATCGCCATCCGCTTCTGCTCGGCGAAGCACAGCAGGCCGAGGTCGGTGCCGGCCTCGTCGGTGCGGATCACCTCGTAGCGATTGACCATGAACGTGAGCTTCTGTCGCACCTTGAGGCGCTCGAACTCGTGGGAGGGTGTGGCCGGCTGGGTCATGCGCTTAGGCTCGCACACGTTCTCTGGCCCTCCGGGCAGGGTGCCGTATGCCGCTGAGCTTGCTTCCGCGCGCTCGTGACCGGATCCGTCCGCTGGGTGACCGGCAGTGGCCTCGTACGCAGGCGGATCGGCGGCGAGACTTGGAGTCATGAACCGAGCACTCGTCGTCATCGACGTCCAGCAGTCCTTCCGCGAGCTGCCCAGCTGGGCGCAGGTCTCCGCGCCCGACATCGCCGAACGCATCGTGCCGCTCGTCGAGCATGCCCGGGCCGCGGGCCACAAGGTCGTCTGGGTCCTGCACTCCGAGCCCGGCAGCGACACTCCCTTTGACCCGGCGAGCGGGCACGTCCGGCTCCTGCCCGGCCTCGAGCCCGCGGACGGGGAGCCGGTGCTGCACAAGACGAGCCACAACGCCTTCACCACGACGAATCTCGGGCAGCTGCTCACCCAGTGGGGTGTCGGTGGCGTCGACGTCGCCGGGATCCGGACGGAGCAGTGCGTCGAGACGACGGCCCGGCTCGCGAGCGACCTCGGCCATGACGTGCGGTTCGTCGTCGATGCGACGGCCACGCATCCGCTGCGGACTGCCGATGGGTCACGGGTGATCCCGGCGGATCAGGTCATCGAGCGGACTGCGGCTGCACTGCAGGGCCGTTTCGCATCGGTCGTCACCGTCGCCGAGGTGCTGGCATCCTGACGTGGTGCCGGGTCCTCGCAGGGTCGTGTTCGCGTTGCCGACCGACGTGCACCTGCTCGACGTCGCCGGGCCGGCCCAGGCGTTCTCCATGGCGGCCGAGCTCGGCGCGGGGTACGACCTCGTCTTCGTCGGGGATGCGGAGACGACCCGGTCGCGGCAGGGTCTCGGCGTCACTGCAGGGACCGAGTGGCCGCTCCTGACGGAGCGGGACCTCGTCGTCGTGCCGGGCTGGTTCGTCGGCCAGCGTGGTGATGGCAGCGACGAGGGGCGCCCGGTCCGGAGCAAGCTCGCGAGGCACTTGGGTGAGGCCGTGGGCGAGCACCATCGGGGTGGCGGTGAGGTCGCGAGTGTCTGCGCCGGGGCGTTCGCCCTCGCGGCCGTCGGCGTGCTCGACGGCCGACGCGCCACGACCCACCACGCCCTGCAGGCGAGCCTCGCGCGCTGGCACCCCACCGTGACGGTGGTGCCCGATGTGCTCTACGTCTCGGATGGTCTCGTGCACACGTCTGCCGGGATCTCGAGCGGGATCGACCTTGCCCTGCACCTCATCGCCCGGGATCACGGGCCCGCCCTCGCTGCCCGGGTGGCTCGCGGGCTCGTCGTGCCCATGCGCCGCAACGGGACGGCGCCGCAGCAGAGCGTCATGCTGCAGCACCGGGACCACATGAGCGACCTGGTGCACCGTGCACAGGACGTGCTCGATGCCGAGTTCGGCGCCCAGTTGAGCCTCGCGGACCTGGCGCGACGCCTCGCGGTGAGCGAGCGGACCCTGACCCGAGCCTTTGTCGCGTCGACCGGGGTCACGCCACACCGCTACCAAACCGCCCTGCGGATCGAGCAGGCCCGGGTCCTGCTCGCCTCGGGCTGGAGCCAGGCGGCAGTGGCCACGGAAGTCGGTCTGGGCGATGCGCGGTCGCTGCGCCGGCTCCTCGCCGACAGCACCGCGAGCTAGCCTCCACCCACCCTCCGACCACAACTGCCCACCGGCGCACTTGTGGCCGCGATCGGGCCGGCCACCCCACCGACAACTGCCCACCGGCGCAGTTGTCGGCGACACCCGGCGCGTCGGTGCCGGTCGGTGACTGCGTCTGTGGCTGACGGCACCGCTGAGCGGCGGCCAGCCCAGCGGCATACGGCATGGGACTTTTGCCCCTAGCCGAGGAGAGTGCCTCGCCCTGCGCTTGAAGGGGAGGTGGCCTCGTGAACGTGCTCCCACAGGCGGTTCCGCAGAGTGGTCGACGACCTGACGCGGCGGCCCGACCGCGTGCGGCATGGGCCGACAACCTCAAGGTCTTACTCGTCACGGGCGTCATCGTGGCCCACACGACGATGGCCTGGACCGGCGTCGGCAACTGGGTCTTCCGGGAACCGACCGTCCGGGAGCCGCTCCTCACCCTCCTCACCATGCTCACCGCGCTGGGCGCCCTGTTCGGGATGCCCCTGTTCTTCATGGTGGCGGGATACTTCACGCCCCGGTCCCTGGCGAGGAAGGACACCCGGCGCTTCCTCGTCGACCGGGCCAAGCGACTCCTCCTGCCCATGCTGGCGTTCGTGGTGCTCCTCAGCCCGCCGATCGAATACGTCGACCCCGACAACGCCTACTGGACTCGAGGATTCTGGGCGTTCGTCCCGGAGGTCTGGTGGCCGCCGGCTCCGGGACCGACGTGGTTCCTCGGGGTCCTGTTCGTGTTCTCAGCCGCCTTTGCGTGCCTCCGCGCGTGGCGCCCTGCTCCTGAGCGCCTGCCACGGCCGCTCCGCCTGACTCACCTGCTCGTCCTGGCGGTGCCGCTCGCTGTGTCCGTCTTCCTCATCCGGACCCAGGCTCCGCTCGGCGAGGAAGTCTGGCGACTCGCGGTGGCGCAGGCACCCGGGTGGGTGCTCGGCTTCGCCCTGGGCGTGCTCGCGGCGGAACGGGGCTGGCTGCCGCTCGAGGGCGTCCTCGGCCGACGCATCAGGTGGATTGCCTGGCTCGGCATGGCCACCAGCGTCGCCCTCCTCGGTGTGGCCGGCGTGGCCGGAATGGACCTGGCCCTCTTCCTCGGGCACGGCACATGGCAGTCAGGTGTGCTGTCCGCCGTCGAGGGAGTCATCCTCGTGACGGTGCCGCTCTGGCTGATGGACGTCTTCCGGCGACGCGTCGACCGGCTGGGTGAGCGGGGTGTGGTGCTGGGTCGGGCGGCGTTCGGCGCGTTCCTCGTGCACCAGGGCGTGCTGGTCGCCCTTGTCCTGGGTGTCCGCCTGCTCCACTGGCCGCCCGAAGCTGCCTACGTGACGGTGTCGACGCTCGGCGTGGCCATCTCCTTCGCCCTCGGCATCCTGCTGACAAAGGTGCCGGGGCTGTCACGCATCGTGTGACCGCGAGGATGCCGCTGACAAGTGCGCCGCGGCCCACCTGTCGACTCGATCCGGCCGGAACCTCACGGACAAGTGCGCCCGGGCTGAATTGCCGGAGCCTGTGGATGGCGCCGACCGGGTCAGCCGCCCGATGGCCATGATCGGCGCATGCCATCTCCAGCGCCGCCGCCCCGCAAACCGGCACCGCCTCAACCGCCCAGCGGCCCGTTCCGCGTCACCGTCACCACGGTTCGCGATGAGGCGACTGGAAAGGTGACGCGCAAGCTGGACCTGCCACCCGGCGTCACTCACTGGGATCTGAGACGCCGCCGCCGATTCCGCAGGCTGTTCCGGGGCGTGTACCTCGACCGCGGGATCCCGGTCACCGAGCGGGTCAGGGCCGCCGGTGCCCTACTGCTCTGTGGCGATGAGGCTGCTGCGTCGCATCACACCGCGGCGCGTATCTGGGGTGCCGTCGTCCCGGATGACGGCCAGGTCCACGTCTCCGTCGACGGCAACCGACCTCGAGTTCTCGGTATCAGAGCGCATCGTGTGAAGGTGGGCGGGCAGCAGTGCAACCGCGTCAATGGGATGCGGGTCACGACGCCGGTCCAGACCTTTCTCGACCTTGGCAGCGAGCTCCCACTCGTCGACCTGGTCGTGCTCGGCGACTCGCTCGTCAAGGCCGCACTCGTCACGCCCGAAGAGCTCGTCGCTGCGGTCAAGACCTTTCGGGGTGGGGGCAGGCGCCTGCTGCGTCGCGCAGCGAGCCTCGTTCGGCGTGACGTCGACTCTCCGATGGAGTCCCGTGTCCGCATGCTCATGCTCCTGGCGGGCCTGCCGGAACCCACGATCAACCACAAGGTGCGGTGGCCCGACGGCTCGTTGCGATACCGGTTCGACCTCAGCTATCCGACGTTCCTGCTCGTCGTGGAGTACGACGGTCGGCAGCACGCCGATTCCGATCGGCAGTGGGATGGCGACATCGACCGGCGTGAATGGATGGATGGCGAGGACTGGCGCATCGTCATCATCAGGTCGAAGGACATCTACAACACTCCGGGGAAGACGCTTCAGCGCATCACCGCCGCCATGCGAGCCAAGGGAATGGCTGTGCCGCGACTCGCTGACGAATGGCGCCTGCACTTCCCCGGGCGCCCCGGCGATGTGGCGGAGCCAGCCTGAAGAGGGATCTGCCTTTGGGTGCAGGCCACTCGCTCAGAAGGATTCGCCGGTCAGTCGCTCGTAGGCCTCGATGTACTTGGCCCGGGTCTGCTCGACCACGTGCTCCGGCAGGGGTGGGGGCGGCTCACCACTGCCGCGGTCCCAGCCCGACTCCGGCGAGGTCAGCCAGTCACGGACGAACTGCTTGTCGTAGGACGGCTGGGCGTGACCGGGCTCCCACTGGTCGGCCGGCCAGAATCGCGACGAGTCAGGCGTCAGGACCTCGTCAGCGAGAACCAAACCACCGGATCCGTCTGGAGCGAGGCCGAACTCGACCTTGGTGTCGGCGATGAGGATTCCGCGCCGGGATGCAATCTCATTGCCCCGGACGAGGATGGCTCGGGTCAGACGCGAGACCTCCGCCGCCACCTCGGCCCCGAGCTCGGCCTCGACCTCCGCGAGCGTCATGGGCAGGTCATGTTCTCCGAACGGGGCTTTCGTGGTCGGTGTGAAGACCGGATCCGGCAGGCGTGAGCCGTCGACCAGGCCCTCCGGCAGCGCAACCCCGGAGACCGATCCCTTGGCGTTGTACTCCTCGAGGCCACCCCCGGTGAGGTAGGCCCTCGCGATGGCTTCGACCTTGAGCATCGTGAGCCTGCGGACCAGCACGCCCCTGCCGGCCACGGCCGCCGGCACGTCCCTGGAGATGACGTGGTTGGGGACGAGGTCGGAGAGCTGGTCGAACCACCACAGTGACAGCCTCGTCAGCACCTCCCCCTTGCCGGGGATCTCCGGCGTCACCATCCAGTCGTAGGCAGACAGCCGGTTGGAGGCGACGAGGAGCAGTCGGTCCGGATCCACGTCGCCCTGGGCATCGAGCGGCGCGTAGAGGTCACGGACCTTGCCGGAGTAGACGTGCTGGTAGCCGGGCAGGTCCAAGGGCAGGTCCAAGGGCGCGTCGCTCGTCGTCACGCCGCACATCCTCCCACCGCGTCAGCGGCCGGTCAGACCGTGATCTCGCCCAGCTCCGCCCGGAGCGCGATGTCAGTGCGATGGTGAGAGCCGGGGAGCTCCACCACCGAGACGGCGTCGTATGCCGCTGACCTTGCCTTCCCGAGGTCACTGCCCACCGCCACGACGTTGAGGACGCGCCCTCCGGCCGAGATGAGCGCGCCGGAGTCGTCACGCTTCGTGCCGGCGTGCAGCACCACCACTCCGGGCACCTCGCCTGCGGCGTCAAGCCCGGTGATCGGGTCACCCGTCCGTGGCGCTCCTGGGTATCCCTCCGAGGCGATCACGACGACGACGGCGTAGTCGTCCGCCCATCGCAGCCGACCGAAGCCCTCGAGCTCGCCCGTGGCAGCAGCGAAGAGCAGCTGCGCGAACGGCGACTCGAGCCGGACGAAGCTCGCGTGCCCGTCCGGGTCCCCGAAGCGGACGTTGAACTCGATCACCTTGGGTCCCCGCTTGGTCAGCGCCAGCCCGACGTAGAGCACGCCGACGAAAGGCGTCCCGCGCCGGTGCATCTCGTCGATCGTCGGCTGGGCCACGCGTGCGACGACGTCCTCGGCCAGACCGGGTGGAGCCCAGTCGAGCGGCGAGTAGGCGCCCATGCCACCGGTGTTCGGCCCCAGGTCGCCGTCACCTACGCGCTTGAAGTCCTGGGCCGGCTCCAGCGCCACGACGTGCGTCCCATCGGAGATGCAGAACACCGACAGCTCAGGTCCGTCGAGGTACTCCTCGACGACGACCCGACCGCCGGCCTTGGCGAGGGACCGCTCGCCGTGCTGCAGGGCCGCCTCCCGGGACTCGGTGACGACGACACCCTTGCCTGCCGCCAGGCCGTCGTCCTTGACGACGTACGGTGGCCCGAAGGCGTCGAGCGCGGACCCAACCTCCTCGATCGTGGTGCAGATGTGCGCGAGGGCCGTGGGCACCTCCGCGGCGGCCATGATCTCCTTGGCAAACGACTTGCTGCCCTCGAGCAACGCAGCACCAGCGGAAGGTCCGAAGACCGGGAAGCCAGCTGAGCGGCATACGTCAGCAACTCCCGCCACGAGCGGCGCTTCCGGTCCGACGACGACGAGGTCAACCTCGTGCTCGCGTGCGAGGGACGCGACGGCCTCGCCGTCGAGGATGTCCAGGGGCACGCAGAGCGCGGTCGCGTCGATGCCCGGGTTGCCCGGCGCCGCGATGACCGCATCGACCTCGGGGTCGGCTGCGATGGCCTTGACGAGTGCG
The DNA here is from genome assembly GCF_036566125.1 of Intrasporangium sp. Taxonomy (GTDB): domain Bacteria; phylum Actinomycetota; class Actinomycetes; order Actinomycetales; family Dermatophilaceae; genus Intrasporangium. Next base: position 1,556 of record NZ_DATCWX010000131.1, on the reverse strand, counting down.
TGCTCACGGGCGCCGGAACCGAGGACGAGGACCTTCACGGCGGCCAGCCTATTGGCTCGTCGGGACGGCCCGGTGAAAGCATGCGTTCATGAGTGGGGACACAGCGGTCGAGGTCAGCGCGCTTGCGATCAACGTCACCATCCCGGAGGAGCTGCGCTGGACCGACACGCGGCGCGACCAGGAGTTTGTCCTCACCACCCTCAACGTGCGGCTGCTGCCCGACGGTCACCTCGCCGCGAAGGCCTACGGGCGGCCGGTCGCGGGCGGGCGCGGCAACTACGTATCGTTCAGGGTGCCGGACAAGCCGGAGCTCTCTGCCCTCGTCGCGGAGGCGGCCGATCGTGCCGGGGCCCTGTGGAGCTCACACGCGGGACTGCGCTGAACCTCAGGACAGGCGGGCCCGGAGGGCGGCCCGGATCGCCGGCCACTCGTCGATGATGATCGAGTAGACCGCCGAGTCGCGCCAGGTGCCGTCGGCACGACGGATGTCACGCCGGGTGACGCCCTCGAAGGTGGCACCGAGCTTGACGATGGCGGCGCGGGACCGGGCGTTGATGACGTCGGTCTGCAGCTTCACGCGTCCGAAGCCGCACGTCTCGAAGGCATGGGCGAGGAGGAGGAACTTCGACTCCGGGTTGACCGCCGAGCCCCACCAGCGGGAGCCGTACATCGTCCAGCCGAGGTGGACGTGCTCCCGCTGCGTGTCCACGTCACCGAGCGAGCTCGTGCCGACGATGGTGCCGGCCGCCCCGAGAGGCGAGTCTTCGACGAGGCGGATGGTGTAGGCGGTGCGCCCGGTGCCGTCGGGTTGCCTGGCGCCGGTCGCGGTCCTCACCAGGGGCTGCAGCTCTGCCGGCGTCGCGGGCGGGAGCGCCATGGCGTAGCCCTGCGTGTAGGCGACGGGGTCCGAGTACACCGCGAAGAGGCCCTCCACGTCCTCGGGACGCATGACATCGAGCCGCACGACGCGACCGACGAGCGGGTCACCGGTTGGTGGGATGCAGCCATCTTGCGCCATCCCAAGACACTAGACTTGATGGTTCCCGCGCCCGCCCCGGGTGCACCGCCGAACCATTGGATGGCTGTGAGCTCCTCGTCCTCCCAGACTCGACCCGCTGCCCCTCCCGACCGCCTGACCGCCGTGCCGGACCTGGTGGCGGCACAGATTGCGGTCGAGCAGACCCACGTCGACCGGGTCATGGCCGAGCTCGAGAAGGCAGGCCGCCGCGCGGACGTCGTCCAGGCTGAAGGGTTGGCCCGCGGCCAGTTCGGCCGGACGGTCGAGGTGGGCGACGCCGAGGGGGCCAGTCTCTTCGAGCGGGACGCGCTGATGTTCCACGCGGCCAGGCGGCGCAACATGCTCGACACGGAGCTCGAGGGTCTCGTCTTCGGGCGGCTCGACATCGACCACGGCATGCTCAGGCAGGCCGGCAACGGGGAGACCTCACGTCCTGAGGACCGCGAGGTGCGCTACATCGGCCGGCTCGGGGTGCGCGACGACGACTACGAGCCGCTCGTCATCGACTGGCGTGCCCCGGCCGCCTCCCCGTTCTACC
>NZ_DATCWX010000129.1:0-10044 GCF_036566125.1 Intrasporangium sp. | reverse complement strand
GGCGGCCAGCGCCTCGTAGGCCCGCCGCGTCCGGTCGTCGTCGTGGACGTCGAGTTGCATGGTGCGCATACGAAAACGGTAGGGACCAGCCGGACCGTGGTGCCACCGAGTTTTCCGGGTCTGCTGACGTTTCCTTGGGTGATTGAGCGCCTGACTCAGAGCACACGGTGCGACGGGAAGTGCACATTCGAGGGGTACGGGGTCACGCTGGGACTGAGCTGGCGCGTGGGGCCGAGCTCAGCGGCATACGGCGTGATCCACTCGCGGTGCCCCGCACCTCCGACAATCCCGCCCCGGCTGGGACGTCGGAGGGTTCCGGACGAAAACGCGACCACAACCGCACCGCGGCTCAGTTGTCGGAGGCGGACCGGCCACCCCCGCGTCGAGTGCGCTCAGTTCGTGACATCCGCGCGGGCGACGGGAAGTGCGCATTCGACGGGGACGGGGCCACGCTGGGACTGTGCGGGCGCATGGGCACCAGCCGACCCGGCCCGGCCGGAGATGACCCACGGAAGAGTCATCCAAGCGGTTTCCCGGCTCAGCCCCCCGACGCAGGTTGCCAGCGCCTGTGCCGTGTGGGTCAGAAGGCGGACTCGGGCACGTCCATCAGGTCGTTGTCGGTGTCCTCGGCGATGGCGCGCTCCGCGGCGAGCTTGGGCAGGACGTTCTTGGCGTAGAACGACGCTGCCGCGACCTTGCCGCGATAGAAGTCCGCGTCCTTGCCCGTCACACCCGCGTCGAGCGCGGCCTGCGCGACGGCTGCCTGGCGGAGCAGGAGCCAGCCGACGACGAGGTCGCCGGCCGCGAGGAGCAGGCGCGTGCTGTTCTGGCCGACCTTGTAGAGGTTCGTGACCTCGCCGCCGACGCGCGGGTCGCTCTTCATCAGGTCGTTGATCATGTGGCCGACGATGGCCTGCACGTCCTCGAGGGCCTTGCCGAGCAGTTCCCGCTCTCTGTCGAGCGAGCCGCCGAGGTCCTTTGCGAACTCCTGGATCTGGCCGGCGAGGTGCTGCAGGGCCTGCCCCTTGTCGCGCACGATCTTGCGGAAGAAGAAGTCGAGCCCCTGGATCGCGGTCGTGCCCTCGTAGAGCGTGTCGATCTTGGCGTCCCGGACGTACTGCTCGATCGGATAGTCCTGCAGGAATCCCGACCCGCCGAAGGTCTGCAACGACTCCGTGCCGAGCAGCACCCAGGCCCGCTCGGAGCCGAGGCCCTTGACGATGGGCAGGAGCAGGTCGCTGACCCGGCTCGCCAGCTCAGCGTCCGAGCCCTTCTCGACGTCCTTGGTCCGGTCCCCGCCCTGCGCCTGCGCGACTGTGTCGAGCTGGGTGGCGGTGTAGAGGACGAGTGCCCGCAGCCCCTCGGCGTATGACTTCTGCAGCATGAGGGAGCGGCGCACGTCCGGGTGGTGCGTGATCGTGACCCGGGGCGCGGTCTTGTCCGTCATCTGGGTGAGGTCGGCACCCTGGACGCGCTGCTTGGCGTATTCGAGGGCATTCAGGTAGCCGGTCGACAGGGTCGCGATTGCCTTGGTGCCGACGAACATTCGCGCATTCTCGATGACGTGGAACATCTGCGCGATGCCGTCGTGGACGTCGCCGAGGAGCGTGCCGACGGCCGGCTCGTGCTCACCGAAGGTCACCTCGCACGTCGTGCTGACCTTCAGCCCCATCTTGTGCTCGACGTTGGTGACGTAAGCGCCGTTGCGGTCGCCGAGCTCACCCGTCTCGAGGTCGACGTGGAACTTCGGGACGATGAAGAGGGACAGGCCCTTGGTGCCCGGCCCGGCGCCCTCGGGACGGGCGAGCACGAAGTGGACGACGTTGTCGACGAGGTCCGACTCGCCCGACGTGATGAACCGCTTGACGCCCTCGATGTGCCACGTGCCGTCCGGCTGCTGAATGGCCTTGGTGCGGCCCGCACCGACGTCGGAGCCAGCGTCCGGCTCGGTGAGGACCATCGTCGTGTGCCAGGCGTTGTCGACGATGTGCTTGGCCAGCTTCTGCTGGTCCTCGGTGCCGAGGCGGTAGAGGAGGTTGGCGAAGGAGTAGCTCGCCGTGTACATGTGGATCGCCGGGTTGGCGCCGCAGATCATCTCCGCCGTGGCCCACCGCAGCGACGGCGGGATGACCATGCCGCCGAGCTCGACCGGCACATCGAGGTTGCCCCATTCCGCGTCGACGTACGCGCGGAAGGATCTGCGGAAGGACTCGGGCATCGTCACCGAGTGGGTGGCCGGGTCGTAGACCGGCGGATTGCGGTCCGAGTCGAGCAGGCTCTCGGCGAGCTCGTTCTCGGCGAGGCGGGAGATCTCGCGGAGGATGTCCTTTGCGGCTTCGACGTCGAGGTCGGCGTAGAGGCCCTGACCGAGGATGTCCTGGCGCCCGAAGACTTCGAAGAGGTTGAACTCAAGGTCTCGTACGTTGCTCTTGTAGTGGCCCATCGGGTCCTCCGCTGCTCGTCCATGAAAGATGCCGCCCTGCGGGCGCACGCCAAGTTACTGGCGGGTCACTTCCATGATGCTACCGAGCAGTAACGAATGCAAGAGAGAGGGCCCGTATGCCGCTGAGCTTGCTCCCAGGGGCACGCACCGACGAGTGCCAGGAGGGACTCAGGCGTCGGCGACCAAAGAGCCCACCCAGTCGCTGAGCTCGGCTGCCGTCTCCGGCGTGATCCCGTGGCCTCCGGGATCGCGTCGGGTGCGCGCGAGGGCTCCCGAGTCACCGGTGACGTAGTCCCAGGTACGGTCCAGCAGCTCCCGGGGGATCACCGCGTCCTGGTCGCCCTGGGCCACAAAGGCGCTGACGCCTTGGAGGCGGCCGGGTGTCACCGGAACGCCCGCGTCGAAGGGCAGCGTCCCGTAGAGAATCGCCGCACCGCGGAAGCGCTCCGGATCGGCCAACACCAGACCGCCCGCGAACGCGGCGCCCCCGCTGAAGCCGACGAGAACGACCGTCCGACCCTGCGGGGCCACCTCGTCGAGCCAGTCCCGGAACCACGCCATCGTGTCCGCCAGCGACTCGGCCACTGGCCGCCCGATACCGCGGTTGGCAAACCAGGCATACCCGCCACCCTCGGCGATCGGCGCTCGCACGGCCGCGTAGGCAGGGCCGTCAGGCAGGTGGTCGGCCATCATCAGGATCGAATGCTCGTCGGCGCCACGCCCATGGAGGAGGACGACGAGCGGAGCAGCCGGGTCGGCAGACCCGGCCCACGCCACCTCTGCCGTCGCGAAGCGGCTCGTCACTGCGCTTCCGTCGGACCGACGAGCTTCCAACCGCTCTGCCAGACCCAGCCCTTCGTCGCGTTGAGCGAGATGTTGAGGAACGCCATCTCCTCGAGGGAGCGGGCCATGCGCAGGCCGCCCGCGTCGATGACCCGGTAGCCGAGTGACGTCGCGAGCTCGCCGGTCTTGGCCTTGGCGTCGGCGTCGTCTCCCGCGACGAAGGCGTCGAGCGGCTGTTCGCCCTCGAAGGGATTCCCGTGCCGGCCAGCGAAGATCGTGTTGAAGGCCTTGACGACCTTGGCGTTGGGGAGCTTGTCCTGCAGCTCCTCCGCGGAGGACCGACCGGTCGTGAAGAGGTCGTCGAAGGTCTCGTTGATCGGGTTGGTCGAGTCGACGACGACCTTGCCGTCGAGGGCACTGCCCAGCTCGTCGGCGATGCTGCTGACCGCCAGGCCGGGCACCGCCAGCACGACGATCTCTGCGTCACGGACCGCGTCTGCATTGCTGGCGGCGGCCTGCGCCCCCACCTTGTCGGCGGTTTCACGGGCGCTCTTCGCCTCCGAGGCGGAGAGGATGACGTCGTGGCCGGCCTTCGTGGCGGCGGCGGCAAGGGCGGATCCGACGTTGCCGGAGCCGATGATCGCGATGCGCATGTGCACTCCTTGAGGTTGTTGAGTCCTCAACTATTCTCCGTGCTGCCTGCCGTGTCAATAGTTGCATGTTAAACTAACTCTATGAGCACGCACACTGACCACGACCTGGTCTCGACCTTCGGCCTCCTCATGGAGGCGTACAACTCCCTGGAGAAGCAGCTCGGCGCTTCCCTCGAGGAGCGGGTCGGTGTGCCGCACAACTGGTTCGAGGTCATGCTGCGGATCTCCCGTGCGGACAAGGGCCTCGCCCCGATGGGGTCCCTCGCCGACCAGGTGGCGCTCACGGGCGGCGGTGTCACCCGCATGGTCGACCGCATGGTCGCTGCCGGACTCGTCGAGCGGGTGCCGTGCGCGAGCGACCGCCGAGTCGTCTACGCGGGCCTGACGGCAGAGGGCAACGCCGTACTCGACAAGGCCGTCTCGATCCACGACGCCAACCTGCGCCGGATGCTTGCCGACTTCACCGACATCGAGCTCCTCGAGCTCGACGAGCTGCTGCGCCGCCTTCGGAGCGCGCGGCTCGTGGCCTGAGAGCCCGCCCACCACAAAGGGTTTCGTATGCCGCTGAGCCGGCTCAGCGGCATACAGCCTGCTTGGGTGGGTGGTCGGGAACGACGAAGGGCCCGGGCGGCTGACCGGGCCCAACGTGCTGGAGCGGGCGGCAAGAATCGCACTCACGTCTCCTCCCTGGAAGGGAGGTGTTCTGCTACTGAACTACACCCGCGGGGTGCGGGTCGATGTTAGCGGAGACGGGGTCGGACACCGAATCGGGCTCGCCGAACTCGTCGTGCGGGTCGTCGAGATCCCTGGTGCCGACCGGGATGAACCCCAGACGTTTGAGCAGGCGTGGGCCGGGCTCCGCCCAGATCGGCCAACCGCCCTTCGGCTCCTTGGCGGCGATCTGCGCGTAGAGCGCCTTGGTCATCTCTACGGTGACGTCGCCGTAGAAGCCGTCGGCGATCTGGGTCTCCTTGAGACGGTTCCTCGTCAGGATCTTCGTGCGGGTCGCCGACGCGAGACGTTTCCACACGACGGCTTGGTAGCGCTTGACGTCGCCGTTCCTCCGGCCCTGCTTGAGGTTGGCGACGGCGATCGTGGGCTGAGGCGGGGGAGGCTTGATGCCGGTCTTCGAGGCGCGGTACTGCTTCCACGTCTGGCGCAGGTAGGTCCGGTCGCCATCGTCAGGGTCATCGCCGGCGAGGCCGTTCTCGCCGGCGTACCACTCGCGCAGCTGTGCCTTCGCTTCCGGTGACAGGTGGCGGCAGTCCTTGAGGACCATGTGCAGGTGCGAGGCCCACTTCTCTCGGAGCCACCTCTTGCGGGTCGGTGACCACCACGTCGGCTCACGGATGTCGGCGTAAAAGCCGATCTGACGGGCCAGCCCTTCGAGCCGGAGCTTCTGCTGGGGGTTGAGGCGGCCCAGTGAGAGATCGACATGACCACCACCGGATCCGGTTCCCGCAGAGGCGGTTTTGCCAACCTGGAAGGAGCCGAAGCCCTTGATCGGGGAGACCAGGACGTCCCTGCCCGAGGAACGGGCGAGCTCGTCCAACGGCTCCTTCATGCAGGGACAGATCGTCACGCCACGCCACGTCGGATGAGCCATCGGTGCCTCCTGAGTGTGTCCACTCCATGGTGTCGCTCTTGGTGGCGCCCGACAGGCGAACGCCCCGATCGGCAGAGGATCGGGGCGTTCGGGGTGATACCGGTTGCTGCAGCCCGTCAAGACGTAGCGGGCTCCTCGTAGCTGTGGAGCCGCCTGGCGACGGCCTCCGAGACGGAGGCCGGGCCGCCGAGGATGACGATCTTCCTCGGCTTGAGCCGCTTGAGCTCGTTGATCGTCGGCGTGACGAGCAGGTCGCTCCGCGTGAGCAGGACCGGGCCGCCGCGGTGCCCGCCGACCGGCCCTGCGGCGAGGGCATCCGGGAAGGTCCCGCCGGTGGCGATGTAGGCGATCGGTGCGCCGGCCGCGAAGGTCGACGCGGACGTGGCCGCGGCGACGTTGTACCGATCGGCGCCACCGATGCGGCTCACGGTGGACGAGTAGCTGCGCAGCGCCTGCTCGACCGCGGCGGAGACGGAGCCGGTTCCGCCGAGGATGACGATCTGTTCCGGCTTGAGGCGCTTGAGCTCGTTGATCGTCGGGGTGACGAGCTGGTCGGTCTTGGTGAGCAGGACCGGACCGCCGCGGTGGCCGCCAACGGGGCCGGCGGCGAGCGCGTCGGGGAAGGTGGTGCCGGTGGCGATGTAGGCGATGGGGGCGCCGGTCGCGAAGGTGGAGGCAGACGTGGCGGCCGCGACGGCGTACCGGTCGGCCCCACCGATGCGGCTGACGCTGGGCGCGTAGCTGCGCAGCTGCTGCTCGACCGCGGAGGAGACGGAGCCGGTTCCGCCGAGGATGACGATCCGTTCCGGCTTGAGCCGCTTGAGCTCGTTGATCGTCGGCGTGACGAGCAGGTCGCTTCGCGTGAGCAGGACGGGGCCACCGCGGTGCCCGCCGACGGGCCCAGCGGCCAGGGCATCCGGGAAGGTCCCGCCGGTGGCGATGTAGGCGATCGGTGCGCCGGCCGCGAAGGTCGACGCGGACGTGGCTGCGGCCACCTCGTAGCGGTCGGCTCCACCGATGCGCGTGGCGCTCGGCGACAGTGCCGCGGTGGCCGTGCGCAACGCGGGGAGCTTGGCGTAGAGATAGTCACCCGGGCAGTCGGTCGCGTTGACGTTCCGGTGCCCCGAGATGTTGTTGTAGGTCGTGCCGTCGACGACGGTCGTGCCGAGGACGTCGAAACGGTGGACGTCCGCCTTCCAGGCGATGAGGTTGCGCAGCGCGGTGGTGACGGCGGACGGCGGCTCGGCCGTCTGGAAGTCACCGAGGACGGAGGCGCCGAACATCACCGAGTTGACGCCCGCGGCATGGGCGCCGACGACGGCCTTGTCCATGCCGCCGTAGCGGCCTTCCCAGATGCGGCCGAACCTGTCGACGAGGAAGTTGTAGCCGATGTCGCGCCAGCCGTGGCCGTTGACGTGGTACTCGTAGATGCCCTCGATGATGCCGGGCACCTGGTCGGCCGTGTAGCTGTTGGACCCCGCGGTGTGGTGGACCACCGCGCCGTCGACGACGCCATAGTCAGGCTCGGACGGGTCTCGGACCGACTCGTCTGCACCCCACTGGGCGCGCGTGTAGATCGTCGGCTTGGCCACCGCCGTGACCGCATCGGCCGTGACCGCATCGGTCGTGACCGCATCGGTCGTGATGGCCATGGTCGACTCGACGATGTACTCAGATGTCCGTGATGCGGTCGGTGTGGCGCTCGAGGTGGCGCTCGAGGTGGCGCTCGACGTGGTCGAGGCGCCGGGCTCGACGACCATGAGCTCAGCATCGAGGGGGCTCGCGTCCCCCTCGGCGATGATGCGGACCTGGATCTCATCCGCGTCCGTGGTGACAAGGGGTGCCGATCCCTCGCGAGCACCGCCTGTCTTGGCGGCTGCCTCCTTCGCCTCGGCAGGATCGGGCCCGTCAGCCTCCGCCTCGAGGAACCGCCATTCCGACCAGATGCCTGCCTCGGCGGTGCGGTACTGCACAGAGCCGCCGGGTGCGGAGCCCGCGTCCCACGTGACGCCGACGACCGCGAGCGGCGGCACGTCGACAGCCTCAGTCGCCGAGGCGATTTCGACTGCCCGGCCTCGCGCATACTCCCTCGCCTCGGCGGCGTCAGCGCGGCTCAGTGACCCGACGCCCCGGACCTTGTCGGCTGGCGCGAGGTCGTGGATCGTCGTGGTGGCCGGTCCCGGACGGCCCACCGGCGTCGTGCCACCTGCATCGGGTCGGGCCGATGCCTGCCAGGCGGGCATCGCTACGACCGATAGGAGCAGCGCGGTTGTCGCGGCCGTGATCCGGGGAGTGGTGGCACGTTTCGTGGCTGGAGTCATGAGGGGCACCTTGCGATGTGGGCAAAATGGGCACAGGTTGACTCCTGCCCCAGAATCACGGTAGCGCGACCCGCGGTTCTTTGTCAGGTTGACCCGACCACGTGCGCCGAGCGGGCTCAGTACGACGTCTTGCAGACGACCGTCGTGTCGCCGCCCCCGACGGCGCTCGCACGCTGGACGACCTCCCCGTGGACGCGCACCGAGCACTTGATCATCGAGCTGCCGTCACCGGTGGTCGCGGAGATCATCACGGTGCCATGGCCGGCGGGGCCGGTTCCCGACCAGGACCTGCCCACATTGGACTTCGTCACCATGTCACCGTCCTCGTCGAGGAACGTGATGGTCTCGATCCGGGCGTCCGAGGTCACGGAGTACTCGACGACCGAGACGTTGACGTTGACGTTGGAGTTCGAGTTCGAGTCCTCGACCTGCGAGTTGGATTGCTTCGCCTTGGAGCTGGAGTACTGGTTTCGCTGCGCCTCGCAACTCGACTGCGCTCCGGTCAGGGCCACGACGGCGAGGACAGCCGCGATCGTTGTGATGATGCGGGATCGACTGCGGACCACTTCGTGCGCCATCACACACACTCCCCAATGTGGTGGTGAGTAAGGAACTGCCCGTTCTGACCGGCCGCACATGGCGGCGTTCTCATGCACCGCTCCTCACAAGGTTGGTGGCGCGGGCGTGAGGCTGTCAAGGCACAGCGGTACGGGGAAGCATTGGTGCAGATGCGAAAGCGCCTTCAGCGCTTGTCGTCGATTTCCGAGTACTTCCACACGCGCTGGAGGACGTAGTGACCGTCGCCCAGCGGGTCGAGCAGCGCAGGACGCGCCTCGTTGATCATGACAGTGGGGCGCATGCGGACGTTGACGAGCGTCGTCCCGCGGAACGTCAGGTCGAGGATCACGCCCTCCTGCGTCTCCTGCCACCACCCCTGCCCGAAGTAGTGGTTGCCCGGGCTGACGAGCACGACACTCGCGTCGTCTCCGCGCTGCCGGAGCAGCAGCGGACCGGCCACGTGGGTCCCGGAGCCGATCACGTGGTCGCAGCCGGCCTTGTCGAACCAGCCGACCTGCTCCTCCTGCGTCGGCCAGAGGTCGTTGTGGTACTCCGCGCCGCCCCACCACTGCGGGTCGCAGATCACCAGGTCGGCGCCGCCCTTCCTGGCTCGGCTCACCCCTTCCTCGATGTTCTCCTGGGTTATCCACGGGACGCCGGGTGTGTTTGCGTCCGCCTTGGCCACCCCGCCGACGTCGTTGAAGGCGACGAACCCGACCTTGAGACCGGCGACCTCCGCATAGACCGGTTCGAGCGCCTCGTCGAGGTCCATCCCGAGCCCCGTGCGCGGGATCTTGTACTGGTCCATGAGCCGCAGCGTCGAGCGGATGCCGGCGACTCCCTTGTCGCTCATGTGGTTGGCGGCGAGGTAGACGATGTCCAGGCCGAGCGTGTCCCGCCAGTGGGGGAGCACCGCCTCCGGGACGCTGAAGACCAGGGTCCGGCCGAGCTGCGGCTCCCAGTTCTCGTCGGCGATGACTGGGCACTCGTGGTCGGCGATCGCGACGTCGGACCGCTTGGTCACCTGTGCGAACGCACCGTCGTTGCCGGTGTCCCGCGGCTGCACGGCTCGGTAGGGCTCGCGGTTCGGTGGGTCGACAACGGCTTTCGCGGCGTACTCGGCGGTGCCTCCACCAAAGACCCAGTCCCAGCCCTTGCCCCGAGCCACCGCCTGGGTCGCGCCTCCGCGGTCGGCGCACAGGCTCCCCAGGTTGGTCATCGTCCAGATCTCAGACTTGTCGTATGCCGTCCAGCTCGGCTCCAGCCCTGCGCCGGGTTCCGCTGTGGCGAGGACGGGATAGTCCATGGCCCGGGCCTTCGCATCGCCGAAGAGGTCGGCGCCGAACATCCCGAAGGGTCCCTTGCCGGCGATCGAGAGCACCTTTGTCGCCGGCTCCACTAGCCCGGGCGGGAGCAGCGCGATGCGCTTCTGGCCCTTCTTCAGCATGGCTGGGATCTCGTCTGCCTGCACACATGAGGCATCCGAGGTCAGTGCTGGCTGGGTGACCTCCACTCCGCACGGGAGCACCAGCTCGCCCCGGTCGGCCAGGGCCCCGAGCTCCTTGACGGTGGTGGTCGCCCTGAGGTTCGTGATCCCGGTGACCACGGCCAGCGGGAAGGTCATTGGCTCCGTGGTTGTCGTGGGGCTCGCCGTCGCCGAGCCGGTGCCTGCCGAGGGAG
>NZ_DATCWX010000128.1:0-2737 GCF_036566125.1 Intrasporangium sp. | reverse complement strand
CATCCATGCGGGCAGCGCGGTCCTCGCGCCAGTGCAGACGCAGATGGCACGACGCGCACAGCGTCATCAGGTTCGACGGGTCGTTGTTTGTGTGGTCCCGGTCCTTGTGGTGGACGTGCAGATCCGTTGTCGCTGAGCAGGCTTGGCAGGAGTCCTTCCGGTGCCTTTGTGCCCGCCAGTGGTGCCCCGACTTGGTCACCTCGCGTCGGGTGTTGGCGCAGGACTGGCTGCAGTAGATCCGCGTCCGGTAGCGTCCCGAGTCCTCGAGCGTCCCCCGGTAGCGCTTCCGGTTGAATGTCGCCCCGCAGGCCGGGCACACCTTGTCCGGCAGTTGCTTCGCTGGGGTTCCCATCAGGCCCTCCATGTCGACTGTTCTGTGCTTTGCCAAGGTCGGTGCGCACGACGGCGTCGGTGAGCGTCACGTCGGACGGGCTCGACCCGCCAGACGCCTTGGAGTCAGCAGCAGTCGGCGTCGGCAGGAGCGACACGGCCACGTTGGGAAGCGACTGGAAGTCCGTCCCGCGCTGCGGCAGGCCGCGGGAGTTGTCCGCGACGGGCGTCGGCAGGAGCCGGTCGGGAAGCGACTCGGGGTTGACCATGCTTCGGGACCAGTCGCGCAGTCCATAGCCCGTTGTGCCACCCCGCGGCCCCGCGTCGGAGGAGAGCGGCGTCGGCAGGAGGGTCAGTCCTCCGGTGCCAGCCTCCACACCACGCGGCCCAGCAGGGCGTTCTCCGGCACGTTCTCCACCGGCCCACCGTCCTTCCAGTCCCGAGAGGTCGGCGTCGGCAGGCGTGGCGAAGAGGAAGATCCTGAACCGCCCGTGCGGCGCTCCCACGATGGGGTCGCATACACATGGCCGGAGATCATCCGTCCACACGTCGGCCACTTCCCCTGGAACTCCACCGGGCCGAACAGGTCGTCCTCCGGCTCCCACCATGCCCCCCACCGATAGATCGCCACTGGCGTCTCCTGTGGAAGTTCGGGATCCGGCCCCCGACGGTTCAGGTGCTTGATCCGATTGCGCAGCAGCTCCGCTCGATTGAGCATCTCCGGGGACCATTGCGCACCGCCGCCGCGACCCATCGGAGCCGACTCGACCATCTCCATGAGTTGCAGTGCGATCCGCGCCTGCTCGCGCTTCACCAGCAGGTGCGGCGCGACCACCCGAAGCGCGGTCGCTGCCCTCTTGCCACTCAGGCTCCAGCGCCATGACGGGCGCCTGGTGTCCGCTGCCTCCCGATCGGGGATCGCCTTGCCGCCCAGCGTGGCCTCGAGGGCTCTGAGCGCGGGCATGCCCATGTCCGACATCGACACCTTGACGTCGATCGTGTACGTCCCGCCGCGAGAGCGTTGTGTGATCCCGATCCACCCCTCCCCGTCGATCAACCCCGCCACATACTCCACACTTGCCACGATTCCTCCCGAAGATGAACAGCCTTGCCCTGCCATGCGGGGCACCAATGTCAGCGGCACGCAGCAGGTACCACGTGACCTCATAGCCGAGCTGGTGCAGGTCACGAACGACTTCGTCAAACCCGAGGGACAGATGACCTCGCACGTTCTCGAGCGCCAGGAGCCGAGGCCGAAGAATCGAGACGCCGTGGGCGATATGCGGCCACAGGTGCCGCGGGTCGTCGGTACCCATGCGCTTGCCGGCGTGTGAGAACGGCTGGCACGGATAGCCGGCCGTCATCACATCCACTCGGGGCAGAGATGCCCAGTCGATCTTGGTGAGGTCGCCATGGTTGGGCACGCCTGGGTGGTGGTGGGCGAGGATCTTCGACGGGGCCGGATCGAACTCGGAGTACCAAGCGAGCTCGCCGCCGAGCACGGACATGACGCCGTCGGTCAAGCCTCCATACCCCTCACACAGCCCCCCGTAGGTGAGGCTCACGACTCCTCCCCGTTGGCGCGGTGCCGGGCCTCGCGGGTGTCGAGGCTGGTCGGGGGCCGCCAGTACTGCATGGGGCGGGTGGCGGGGTCGTCGAGGGTCACGCGGGTGTGGTCGTGCTTCGGCGGCGCGAGCATGTCGACGGTGGCGTCGCGGCGGCGGTCCTCGTCGCGGATGACGGCCCGGACCCAGAGCACGAAGAGGTACAGGCCGAGCGCGATGACGAGCAGGAGGACCTTGCCGTCGATGATGGTGAGGTTCACGACGTGGCCTCCGCGTCGAGGGCGTCGGCGAATGCGCGGATGCCGTTGGCGGTGAGGGACAGGCCAAGCTGGCTCTCCACAAGGTCCGCAGCAATGCGGACGTCCGTGGATGAGAACCCGCGGTCGAATGGGTCGCGGGTTACCTTCACCGCCACCTCGTCGTCGGCAAGGACGCGCAGCGGCTCGACCTTCTTGACCCAGCGGTCGAGGAGGTCGTCGGCGCCTTCCGAGGAATGCGTCCACCCACCGTCGACCCGACAGCCCAAGTAGCGCACGTCGTCGTCATAGGTCACCCACGCGACGGTGCCCTCGGGGTACTCGGGCGGCAGGGCGGCACGGATCTTCTCCCGAACATCCGCGATGGGGCCGCCATGCGCCTTGGTGCGGTCGACGTACTCGCGCGCCACGTCCTCGTCGAGCTCGACCTGAATCTTCTTGTCGCTCATCGGTTCTCCTCGGTGGTCTCTGTCGCGCTCCCGGCGCGGGTCGTGTCGTGGCTGGCGTGGTGCAGGTCGGCGATCAGGTCGAGGCGCGTCATGAGGCTCGCCTCTCGCAGCGAGTGCCGGGTCGCACGACGAGCCA
>NZ_DATCWX010000120.1:0-2464 GCF_036566125.1 Intrasporangium sp. | reverse complement strand
CCGTCCCCTTGCACTTCGGGCACGGGTCGGCCTGTCCGGTCCCGTCGCAGATGTCGCACTGGACACCGCCCGCGATGACCCGCTGCATGAGGCGGTAGCCGCGAATCGCGCTGCCGTTGTAGCCGTTGAGGTAGCCGGGCACGTCCTCCTCGATCAGCGCGTGGATGTCGTCCCACGCCTCGACGAGCCGCGCCCACTGCGGGCTGCGTGACGCCATGGCCGGGAAGTACGGGCGCGCCAAGGGAGCCCGCTCCAGTAGTAATTGGCAGCGTCGGAAGTCGGCGGGGTCGAGCGGGTAGTCGGCGAGGCGGTGCCACGGGGTGATGGGAACGCCGGTCAGGTGCGAGACGATCGCCTCGGAGGAGATCCCACGCTCACCCGTTGCGAGCCAGCCGTGGAAGTACGACAGGGGCATCGGTGTGGCGCTCACTGCTCCTCCTCCATCGCGAGCGCGTCGCACTGCGCCTCGGTCAGGCACGGCCACCAGGCGACGGCGTGCAGGTGGGTGCACCGCGACTGCCACTCGGGCCCGGGCGTGAACGTGGCGGCCAGCGCGGGTGACATGGGGTGCCAGCCGCTGTCCCGCCACAGGACGACGACGCCCGTGGCGGTCAGGACGGCGGGGTAGGACAGGCCGGTGTGGTAGTCCTCGTCCCAGGCGTCGCTGCGTGTGGTGCGGCCGATGTTGACGTGGCCGGGCTGGCCTGCGGGGCGGCGCCCTTCGGCGGTCCAGTCGAGGCCGGCGAGAACCTGCGGCGCGGCGGTCACGACGCCTCCCCGAGGATGGCGCGTGCGACGGTGAGAGCCTGCGGGGTCGCGTAGTTCTCCAGCCAGCCCAAGCGATCGGCCTCGAGTTGCAGCCAGTCAGCGAGGGCGAGGCCGACGCCGGGGTGCATCGTGGCGATGAAGGCGACGTTGGCCTCTGCCTCACGGTGGTGGTGCTGGCGCGTCTGGCCGACCGTGACCACGCGGAGACCTTGGGCGCGGACAACCGTGCGACGTTCGGCATACGCGCCGTCTACTTCATGCCCGACCAGCCATGGCCCCTCGGTCGATCCGTTCGAGAGCGCGCGAAGAACCTCAGCGGCGCGGCGTAGGGTGTCGGCGGTCATGACTCGGCCCCTTCCGGCATCGCGTCGTGCAGGGCACGCGCAGCGGCGATCTCGGACTCCCAGCGGTCGGGCCGCTCGAGGACGTCGATGAAGTCGTCGAAGTCAGATCCCTCGGCCTTCATCCACTTGGCGAAGATGGCCAGGTCGGCGATGGTCGGCGCGCTCATGCGTACACCTCCGGCGGCGTCGTGACCTGCTCCTGCGTGTCCGGCGTCGGGTCGACGTGCGCGACCTCGAACTCGTCGTCAGTCATCGTGGCCAGGGAGTAGAGGTCGGCCAGCGCCTCACGCAGCTCGGACAGCGCGGCGGCCTCGTAGTCGCTCATCGCCACCACCCGCTGCGTGCCGGTGATGTAGGACCGGGCGCTGAGGCTCGTGGCCGCGTTGTCGACGCGGAGCCGGGCCATGTGCGCCACGTACTCGCGGGTGCTCATGAGCGCGCCTCGACGTTGTCGGCGCCGATGCCGTCGAGGGACGCATCAACGCTCACGATGCGGGAGTCGCCGGTCTTGACGCCCAGCGTCCGCAGGTACTCCTCAGCGACCTCCCACCCAAGGTCTGCGGCGGTGTCCTCGTCGGGCCAGTCACCCTCGACGGTCACCTCGATGTGGGTGTTGAAGTAGACGCGGTAGGTGGTCATGCCGCCACCGCCAGCCCGTAGCCCTCGAGCACGTCGTAGAAGTGGGCAACGATGGCCTCGGCCGCGATGTCCGGGTCTGTCTTCTCGGCCCGGAACTCCAAGAGGGTGCGGTGCGCCTCCGCGACGGTGACGGCGTCGATCGTCGGTGAGACGACGACGGTTGGGTGGTCGTGCATTGGTATCCTCGTTTCGTTGGGTGGGGAGCCGGTTCCTGGAGGGGTGTCGGCTCCCCGCTTGCTTTTCGGGCTCAGAGGTCGACGCGGTCGGACAGGTCACGGGCGAAGCGCGTCAGACGACGGGCGGTGGTGCGGAAGTCGTCGAGGGTGACTGCCAGCTCGCTACGGTCGTCCTTGGCGTTCGCGTCGGCGTCGATGCCGTCCGTCGTCGGCACGGACTGAGGTGCGCGCAGGATCGAGGTGAGCCTCTTCTCGAGGATGCGGAGCACCTCGTCGAGCTCATAGAGCTGCTTGGCCGCCTGCTCTTGGGTGGCGGTGACGTTGCCTCGGGCTGCGGGCATCTCGTCCGCGAACTCTGACTTGGCGTTGTAGTCGGCGACATAGGCCATGGCGGGATTCCTTTGTTAGTGAGCGGGATTCGGTTGGCTGGGGGCCCCGGCCGGGGAGCGCTGGGAAGGGGACGCTCGACCCGGCCGGGACGATTTCTCGCCTCGCTCCCCGGTGACTCGACAGGTGGAGAGAGGCGGAGTCTCTAGG
>NZ_DATCWX010000101.1:0-24429 GCF_036566125.1 Intrasporangium sp. | reverse complement strand
CCGGGCCTGGCTCGCCGCGACGGGGTTGTCGCTCGTCGCGGCGGTCCTCCACCTGGCCAAGGGCCTTGACGTCGAGGAAGGGCTGTTCGCCGCTGTCGTCCTCCTACTCCTCGTGGCCGGGCGAGAGCATTTCGACGCCCGACCCGCACCGCGCTCGGTCCGTGCCGTCCTCGGCACGCTGGTCGCCTCGGTGGCCCTCGCCGCGACTCTGGGCTGGGTCCTCCTCACCGTGATGGACAAGCACCAGGCGCCGGCCACCACCGCTGCCGACCGCGCGGCCGAGGCGCTGTTCGGGCTCGTCGGTCTCCAAGGTCCGGTGGTCTTCACGACCAACCACGCGGCGCAGGTCGCAACGGTCATCCTCCTCGTGCTCGGCCTGGCCGCACTGGGTCCGGTCATCGCCGTGGTCCTCCGTCCGGCCGGTGGTCCGACCGCACTCTCGCCGGACGACGAGGAGCGACTCCGGCGGCTGCTCGCCGAGCACGGCGATGTCGACTCGCTTGGCTACTTCGCCTTGCGGCGTGACCGGAGCGTCATCTTCTCCCCGTCGGGGAAGGCTGCGGTGGGCTACCGCGTCGTGGGCGGCGTCAGCCTGGCTGGCGGTGACCCAGTCGGCGACCCAGAGGCCTGGCCGGGGGCCATCGAGGCCTGGCTGGACGAGGCCCGACGGTTCGGGTGGATCCCCGCTGTCCTGGGGGCCGGCGAGCGGGCCGCTCGGACCTACCACCGTGCGGGCCTCGACGTGCTCGAGATCGGCGACGAGGCCGTCATCGACACCGCCGCCTTCACCCTCAAGGGTCGGGGCATGCGGCCGGTGCGTCAGGCCGTCAACCGCGTCGCCCGGGTGGGTTACCGAATCTGGTGCGACCGGCTGTCGGATCTCACCCCCGAGGAGCTCGGCGCGGTGCGTCAGGCGGCGAAGGCGTGGCGCGTGGGCGACACGGAGCGGGGCTTCTCGATGGCCCTTGGCCGGCTCGGCGACCCCACCGACGGCGACTGCCTCGTCGTGCGAGCGACGGACGCAGCGGGCGAGCTGCGCGGTGTGCTGCACTTCGTGCCGTGGGGCGTCGACGGGCTTTCGCTCGACCTGATGCGTCGGGCTCCTGACAGCGAGAACGGCACGGTCGAGGCCATGGTGTCAGGTCTCGCCGCAGCCGCCGAACGCCTCGGGGTCCGCAGGATCTCGCTCAACTTCGCGGTGTTCCGCTCGGCGCTGGAGCGCGGCGAACAGCTCGGGGCAGGGCCGCTCGCGAAGGCGTGGAGGGCCGTCCTCATGCTGGCCTCGCGGTGGTGGCAGATCGAGGCCCTCTACCGGGCCAACGTCAAGTACGAGCCGACGTGGGCACCTCGCTACCTGTGCCTGCCCCGACCGGCCGACCTCGTGGCCGTCGTCATCGCCGTCCTCCGGGCCGAGGCCTTCCTCGTCCTTCCCGGTCTTCCCCGGCCCAGCGCAGGGACCGCACCCGCGACCCGGCCGACCGCCCGAGGTGGGGTCGCAGCGGACGAGCCCAGCGGCATACGTTCCCCATGATTCCGACAACCCGGCTACCTCTATGTCGGCCAGTTCGCCGACGTCAACTTCGAGACCGGCGACCTGAACGCACCCGGCTCGATCGTGCGGCTGAAGCGGTAGCCAGCTCAGCGGCATACCCCCTGAACGGAGGACGCGGACGCGAAGGAAACGTCCGTGCCCTCCGTGACGCTCTCTGAGGCGCCCGCGAACGTCGGTGGACTCGCTGGACTGGGTGGACTCGGTGACGGTGCACGGCGGCGCGGTGCCCGGGGTAGATTTCGGGCACCGGAGGGAGGACAGGACAGATGAGCGACCAGCAGGGGTGGACTGCCCCCGGACCAGTGCCGCCGGACGGCAACGGTCCGCAGGACCGGCCCTGGACGGGCTACGGGCCTGGCTATCGCCCGCCTCCTCCGCCGCCCCCGCCACCGAGGCTCGAGTACCGCCCGGGCATCATCCCGCTGCGGCCCCTCACGCTCGGCGAGATCTGGAGCGGCGTCTTCGCCGCGGTCCGCGGCAACCCCGGCGCCACACTCGGCCTGGCGCTCGTCACGACGGCAGCCGTGCTCGTCCCGGCCACCGCGCTGGCCCTCTGGCTCGCCGGCCAGGACCTGAGGCTGGGCGTGATCTTCGAGACCGATCCGGATCTCGCCTCCGATCCGTTCCTCAACGCGACCGTGGCTTCCTATCTCCCGGCCCTGGCGATGTTCATCGCATCGATCCTCCTGCCGGTATTCATTGCGCTGGTCATCGGACATGCCGTCCAGGGACAGAAAGTCACCCTCGCGCAGACGTGGCAGCAGTCCCGCGGACGCATCCTGACTGCTGTCGCGACGACGTTCCTCGTCATCGCCATGTTCGTCGCCCTCGTCGTGGCTCTCATCATCGTCCTCGTTGGGCTGTGGGCCACGGACTCCACCGGATTGGCGGCGGGCGGGACCGTCGTCGCGATCGTCGCGGCCGTGACAGGCGGCATCTACCTGTGGGTGAAGGTCGGCTTCGCGGTGACCATCGTCGTGCTCGAGGGCGCTGGCGCCCGACGGTCGATCGCTCGCTCCTGGCGGCTGACCAGGGGGAGACCGTTCTGGCGCATCTTCGGGATCCGGCTGCTCACCTCGATCGTGGCCACGATCGCCGGCTCGATCGTCGGCACCCCGATCGGCCTCATCGCGCTCTTCGCGGCCGGATCTCCGGAGTCGACGTTCATCTGGTTGCTGCCGCTCAGCCAGGCCGTGTCAGCCCTCGTGCAGGGCGTCCTGGTCACGCCGTTCGTGTCCGGAGTGGACTCGCTCCTCTATGTCGACCAGCGCATCCGCCGCGAGGGGCTCGACGTCATGCTGATGCAGCAGCTCCACCCGTCCCCGGGCCCGTGACGTGGTGTCCGTGGTGACCGTGCACGGCTGGCTGGCAACGGTGCCCGTCGATCCGTCTGCCGAGGAGGCGCGCGAGTGGATGCGGCATGAGCTCGCCAAGGCGGAGTACGCCGACGACCGAAGCCTGCTGCAGCGAGTCATCGACTGGGTCTCCGAGCTCATCGCGGACCTGCTGACCCGCGGCACGGGCGGGCTGCCGGGGTGGGTGCTGCCCGTGGCGCTCGCCGTCGCCGCTGTCATCGTCGCCCTGCTCCTGCTCGTCAAGATCCGACGCGAGCCGGGGGCCGGCGGAGCTGGGCGGCGCGGGGCGGTGCTCGACGGGCTGCAGGTCGACGCCGACGCCTACCGCGCCCGGGCTCGGGCCGCCTATGAGTCGGGCGACGTGGACGCCGCCACGATGGACTGGTTCCGGGCGATCGCCGCTGGCGCGGCGGAGCGCGTCATCATCGACGACAACCCGGGCCGCACCGCCCACGAGGTGAGCGTGGCCCTTGCGGGGATCTTCGCGGAGGAGGCCGAAGCGCTCGCGCGGGCGGCCGACCACTTTGACGCGATCCGCTACGGCGACGCCCGGGTCGACGCCACCGTGGCGCAGTTCGTCGGCGCTCTCGACGGCCGGCTGGCTGCCGCCCGACCGTTCCTCGAGCAGACCCGGGTGAGATCGTGACCACGACCCACCTGCCCGCCATGCCCGCTCCCGAGACCCGCACTCGACGTCGCCGGTTGCGTGTGACAGCAGTCCTCGTCATCGCGGCTGTGATTGCCCTCGCCCTGCTCGCCTTCCTGTCCGGCGGCGCCGACGGGGCGGGGAAGGTGGCCGATCCCGACAGCTCCCGGCGGTTCGGGTCTCGGGCCCTGGCCCAAGTGCTGAGGCAGCAGGGCGTGGACGTGCAGGTCGTGCGGTCCATCACCGCTCTGGAGTCGGCCCGCGTGGATGCGAGCACGAGCGTGCTCGTGGGGTCTTTCGAGTACCTCGGGGAGGCCGCGGCCCAGCGCACGACCCAGCATGCTTTGGCCGCCAGCCGGCTCGTCCTGCTCGAGCCCAGCGACCTGGCCCTGGAGGACCTCGGCATCCCCCTCTCCTCCACCGCGCGCGCCTCGGTCCGGTTGAGCGCCCAGTGCACGACGGAGGTTGCGGAGCCCGGCGACCGGATCGACGCGGCGGTGACGTTCTATCGGTCGACGAGCTCGATCGACGGCCGCGGACCGGCCATGCCAGACGGGGCGACCGGCTGCTTCATGGACGAGGAGGGCTCGTCCGCCGTCGTCGTCCTGCCGGCAGGGAGCTCTCGACCCGAGACCGTCGTCCTGGGGTCGATCGAGTCGGTCACCAACGCCAAGGTGAGCGAGGCGTCCCACGCCGCTGTGGGCCTCCGGACGCTCGGCGCCACGAACCGCCTCGTGTGGTACCTGCCCGACGTCACGGACCTCGCCGTCCCGGACGCGAGCGGCAAGTACGCGCCGACGGACCGGGCAGTACCGGAGTGGTTCGTCCCCGGCGTGGTCCTGCTCGCCCTGGCCTTCGTGGTCCTCGCGGTGGCCAGGGGCCGTCGGCTCGGGCGGATCGTCGCCGAGCCCCTACCCGTCGTGGTGCGCGCCGTCGAGACGACCGAGGCCCGGGGCCGTCTCTACCGTCGAGCCTCCGACCGCGGCCGGGCGGCTGGCAGTCTGCGGGGAGGAACCCACAGCCGCTTGGCGGCTCGGCTCGGCCTTCCACACCATGCGAGCGCGGACGCGGTCGTCGGGGCCGTGGCCCGGGCGACTGACCGGGATGCCACCGAAGTCCGAGCCGTGCTCTACGGTGCGGATCCCGTGAACGACAGCGATCTGGTGCTGCTCGCCGAGCAGCTGGCCCAACTCGAGGAGAACGTGCGAGGCGAATGAGCGACAACACCATCACCACCGGACCGTCCGGAGCCGACCGAGCAGACGGAGCTGATCGTGCAGCCGGCCCAGCCGGAGCAGACGGAGCCCTGGCGGCCCTGCTCGCGGTGCGCACCGAGGTGGGCAAGGCCGTCGTCGGGCAGGACGCCGCGGTCACCGGCGCCATCGTCGCGCTCCTGACCCGGGGGCACATCCTCCTCGAGGGTGTCCCCGGCGTCGCGAAGACCCTCCTGGTCCGCACCCTCGCGGCGGCTCTCGACATCACGACGAAGCGCGTCCAGTTCACCCCCGACCTGATGCCCGGAGACGTGACCGGATCCCTCGTGCTCGACCCGCGGACCACGGACTTCACCTTCCGCGAGGGACCGGTCTTCACCAACCTGCTCCTCGCGGACGAGATCAACCGCACCCCGCCGAAGACCCAGGCAGCGCTGCTCGAGGCCATGGAGGAGCGACAGGTCAGCGTCGAGGGCCTGCCGAGGCCACTCCCCCGCCCCTTCCTCGTGGCAGCCACCCAGAACCCGGTCGAGTACGAGGGCACCTACCCGCTGCCCGAGGCCCAGCTCGACCGGTTCCTGCTCAAGGTGACCATGCCGCTGCCCTCTCGCGAGGACGAGGTGGAGGTCGTGCAGCGCCACGCCGCAGGCTTCGACCCGCGCGACCTTGCGGCTGCCGGCGTCTCGGCGGTCGCTGGGGCGGCCGACCTCGCGGCCGGGGCGGCAGCGGTGCAGCACGTCGTCGTCTCCACTGAGATCGCCGGCTACATCGTGGACATCGCCCGGGCCACCCGCAGCTCGCCGTCATTGGCACTCGGTGTCAGTCCGCGGGGCGCGACGGCCCTGCTCGCGACGAGCCGGGCGTGGGCGTGGCTCAACGGTCGGACCTTCGTGACGCCCGACGACGTCAAGGCGATGGCTCACGCCACGCTCGCCCACCGGCTCACCCTCCGTCCGGAGGCGGAGCTCGAGGGCGTGAGCGTGGCGGCGGTTCTCGACAGCGCACTCGGCTCCGTCGCGGTGCCCCGGTGACCGGACGGCCCGGTGGAGTCGTGGCGTGGTCCTGACCAGCCGCGCCGCGTTGGCCGTGCTCCTGGGCGCGGTAGCCCTGGCGTGGCGCCCAACGGTCGGCACGGTCCTGCTCTGGACGCTCGCGGTCGCGCTCGCCGTCGCCGTCGACCTGTCACTGGCCCCCTCGCCACGCGGACTGCTCCTCGAGCGGTCCGGAGCCTCCGTGGTGCGTCTCGGCGAGTCGGTCACCACCGACCTCGTCGTCACGAATCCCGGGCGGCGAGCCGTCCGCGGACTGGTGCGCGATGCGTGGCAGCCGTCAGCCGGTGCGGAGCATGAGCGGCACGACCTGCGCCTCGGATCCGGCGAACGGACCCGGCTCTCCACCCGCCTGCGGCCGACCCGACGCGGGGACCGGCACGCCGACCTCGTCACGGTCCGCCTGAACGGACCGCTTGGCCTCGCTGCCCGGCAGCGCTCGTTCAGCGTGCCCGGCACGGTCCGTGTCCTGCACCCGTTCCACTCACGCCGCCACCTGCCGAGCAAGCTCTCCCGGCTGCGCCAGATCGATGGGCGTTCCGCAGTCCGGCGTCGGGGCCAGGGCACGGAGTTCGACTCGCTGCGCGACTACGTCGAGGGCGATGACGTCAGGTCGATCGACTGGCGCGCGACAGCTCGCCGCGGATCCGTCGTGGTGCGCACCTGGCAGCCGGAGCAGCACCGACGCATCGTCATCGTCATCGACACCTCGCGGACGAGCGCCGGTCGGGTCGGGGACGTGCCCCGCCTCGATGCCGCGATGGACGCGACGCTGCTCCTGACGGCTCTCGCGGGTCACGCGCACGACCGGGTCGACGTCATCGCCGGCGACCAGCGGGTCCGAGCCCGTGTCGTCGGGTCATCCGACCGGACCAACCCGCTGGCCGAGGTCGTCTCCGCGCTGGCGCCCATCGACCCGGCCATCGTCGAAGCCGACTGGTCCGCCCTCGCCGCCGCGGTCGTGAGCCGCCACCACCAGCGGTCCCTCGTCGTGTTGCTCACCCCGCTCGAGCCCGCGGCCATCGAGGAGGGGCTGCTCCCCGTCATACCGACGCTCGTCGCCCGGCACCGGGTCGTGCTTGCCAGCGTGGCGGACCCGGCCGTCGGGGCAATGCTCGCCACGCGAGACACGGCGTCAGACGTCTACGGCGCGGCTGCCGCCGAACGCACCGTCGCGATGCGGCAACGCGTCGCCGCTGCCCTCGAACGGATGGGTGTGGACGTCATCGATGCCGACGCGGACGAGCTGCCGGCCCGCCTCGCCGACCACTACCTCTGGCTCAAGAGCGAGGGCCTGCTCTGACCCGTCCCCGCGCCTCAGCCCACGACGGGGGCCGAGTCGCCCACGGCAGCCCGCGAGATGTCCCCGGTGACCCCGCTCAGGTAGGCCCGGCGTCCGACGACGAACACATATGCGAAGAATGCGGCCTCCGCCAGGACCCCGATCGCGATCCGGGCCCACGTGGGGAGCGCTGAGGGCGTCACGAAGCCCTCGATCAGGCCACTGACGAGCAGCACCGCGGCGAGCCCCAGGGCGATCCCGACCACGGTGCGGCCCGCCTCGGCGAAGGCCACCGCGCGGGGTCGCGGCCCCGGCTCGATCCAGGACCAGAAGAGCCACAGTCCGGCACCGCCCGCGACGAAGACAGCCGTCAGCTCGAGGAGCCCGTGCGGCAGGATCATCCCGAAGAAGAGGGATGCCCGGTCATGGCTGGCCATGAGCGCACCGATGATGCCGACGTTGACGATGTTCTGGAACAGGACCCACAGCACCGGCAGTCCGAGCACCCCGAAGACGATGCACTGCGCCGCGACCCACGCGTTGTTGACCCAGACCATCGTCGCGAACTCGTGGTGCGGGAACTCCCGGTAGTAGTTCTCGAAGTTGGTGCCCACATACGCCTCGATCTCCTCACGTGTCATCTGCGACGTGTAGAGGGCCGGGTGCTCGATGGTCCACCAGGCGACGAGGATGGCGACGACGACGTTGACGGCCAGGGTCCAGAGCCACCACCGTCGCAGCCGGTAGAGCGCGGCGGGAAACGTCAGCAGGAAGAACGCTCCGATGTCCGCCCACGTCGAGGTGTTCTGCCCGGCCAGCGTGACGCGGGCCCGGCTGAGGATCGTCGACAGGTGGCGGATGAGACTGGGGTCCGCCTCGCCGGTGCGGATGAGCGACAGGTGGGTCGACACCTGCTGGTAGAGGTCGAGCAGCTCGTCCGCCTCGTCGCCCGACAGACGGCGCCGTCGGCTGAGCTCGTCAAGCCGACTCCACTTGGCGGAGTGCGCGGCGACGAGCGCGTCGAGGTTCACGCCGTCACGATATAGGCCGTATGCCGCTGGGCTCGCGCCCTGCGTACGCTGCCTCCCATGACGGCTGGCTACCCTGCGGCACCGGGCTCGCGCAGCTATGCCCCCGAGGAGACCGTGACCGGTGAGGGGGTCGCCCTGGAGCTGCCCGTGGCAAGCCTCGGGATGCGGGCCCTGTCGGGGATGATCGACGTCATCTTCCACATCGGCCTGCTCATCGGTGTGTTCACCGTGGCCGGCGCCCTCACCGACGAGTCTTCCGATGCGGTCTCGCGCACGGGCATCGTCGTGTCCTTCGTAGGGGTTCTCGTCGGGGTGCCGACGGTGTCCGAGACCCTGGGCCGGGGCAAGACGCTCGGCAAGCTCATCACCGGTCTGCGTGTCGTGCGTGACGACGGTGGGCCGATCTCCTTTCGCCACGCCCTGACGCGCGCCCTCGTCGGGTGGGTCGAGGTCTACCTGCTCACCGGAATCCCCGCGGCCATCTCCGCCCTCGTCACCGCCCGCACCAAGCGCCTCGGCGACCTCGCCGCCGGGGACTATGTCATCGCGGAGCGAAGCCGCATCCAGCTGCCCCCGCCGCCCTCGGCCCCGCCAGAGCTCGCCGGCTGGGTCCGCAGCGCAGACATCGCGCCGCTCGAGGTGGACGTCGCGGTGGCGGTCCGGCAGTTCCTCCCTCGCGCGAACCTCCTCGACCCGCAGGCGAGGTACGAGCTCGGCCAGCACCTGCTCGGCCGGGTCCTGCCGCTCGTCGCGCCGCCGCCACCTCCAGGCCACCACCCGGAGTCCATCCTGCGCGCCGTCATGGCGGAGCGGTATCGACGAGACCTGGCGCGGCTGGGCCGCGACCAGGCTCTTCGCGACGCGGTACTGCACGGCGGCACGGCCGTCAGAACGCCGCCGTAACCTCACGGACATGGCGTGGTCGGACAGGTACCCGGTTGAAGGGCTGGTCGCTCATGCGCCCGAATGGGCGGACCAGTATGCCGAGCTGGCAGCAGCGCTCGGCCGGGAGCTCGGCCAGAGTGGGAGTTGCAGCATGTGGGCTCTACGGGGTGGTACGGGTTCTGCATGACACACATGAACCTCACGGCCTAGCGTCGAATCATGGTCCGTCCCGGACTTGTCGCCCTCGTCTGCGGGGCAGCTCTCTGCGCACCGATGCTGACGGCCTGTTCCAGCACCAACCCGACGACGTCTTCCTCTCCGTCAGCTTCCGGGACCGGAACCACTTCGAGCGCCGCACCGCACCCCACCGGGACGAGGGCCCAGGCGTCGGGGTCGGCAGCACCGGCGATCTGGACCACCTACCATGCTGACGGGGCGAGAACCGGCGAACTGCGAACCGGCCCGAACCCCAGCCCGGCCAAGCGCGCCTGGTCGGCGGACCTGGGCGCGGCCGTGCGCGGGCAACCGCTCGTCTTCGACGGCCTGGTCATCGCGGCAACCGAACGCGACCGCGTCGTGGCGCTCGATCCCGCAGACGGTCGGGTGGTGTGGTCGACCGTCATCGGCGAACCACTCACGGACGTCCAGGCCGTCGCCGGCTGCGGGGACATCGACCCACTGGGCATCACCGGCACGCCTGTCATCGACACGGACTCCGGCACCGTCTACGTCGTGGGTGAAACTCGAGTCCGCGGCGGGGTCCGTCATGTCTTGGTGGGCCTCGCCGTGGCCGACGGCCACGTGCGGCTGCGGCGCGACGCCGACCCGCCGTTCCCGGCCGGGGAGAGCTCGGTGAACCTCTTGCAGCGACCCGGACTCGCGCTGTCGTCTGGCCGGATCTACGTAGCTTTCGGGGGCAACAACGGGGACTGCGGCCACTACCACGGGTGGGTCGTCGGAGTGGACGTCAACGCGTCCTCCCCGAACCTGTCCTTCGAGGTCGCCTCGGCCGGTGAGGGCGGCGCGATCTGGGAGGGCGGCGGTGCCCCGGCGCTCGCGCCGAACGGCGACGTCTACGTCAGTACCGGCAACTCCAACCCGTTCCCGGACGGCGCAGACCCGGGAGCCTACGCCGAGAGCGTCGTGCGGCTCGATCCGTCGCTGCATCCCTTGGCATCCTTCAAAGACAGCGCTGCCGGAGGCGACGACGAGGTCGCGACGGGCAACCCGGTCCTGCTCGGCTCCACGGTCTTCGCCGTCGGCAAGACCGACATCGGCTACCTTCTGCGCGCCGATGACCTGACCCAGCTTGCCGCGATCCCTGGTGTCTGCGGCAGTGACCCGGCCGGCGGCCCCGCCTACGATCCGGTCACGCATCGGCTCTTCGTGGCCTGCCGTGATGGTGGCATCCAGGTGATCGATGTGGCGAAGCATGCGCTGGGGCCGCTCCTGGAGGGGGCGGACAGCGCACCCATCGTCATCGGGTCCCACCTGTGGGCGCTCGACCACACGCGTGGTCGCCTCGTCGAATACGACACCGCGACCGGCACGCTGCGGCAGGACGTCGCCGTCGGTGCCACAGTGCCCATCTTCGCCTCCCCGAGCGCGGGTCCCGGGGTCCTGCTGGTGCCGACTGCGAGCGGGGTGACCGCCTTCCATTAGCGGCTCTAGCGAGCGTGCGGTCTCAGATGAGACGGCTCCGTGGTGCCGAAACCAGGCTCAGCGGGTGCCGCGCCGGCTTCCTGCGCGAGTGCCGGCCGAGAAGGCGGCGGCACCACCCGAGGAGCTCGTCGAGTAGACGGTCGCCGATCCGGGCCGGGTGGCCTTGCCACGGCCACGGCCTTGACCGCTGCCTTGACCACGGGCCTGACCATTCCCTTGCCCTCGGCCCTGACCATTCCCTTGACCCCGGCCCTGACCACTGGCTCGGCCACCGCCGTTACCCCGCCCGCGACTTCCGCGTGATCCGGCACCAGCCGCACCAGCCTCGGAAGCCCGCCGACCACCCGAGGGTGGGGCCTCGCGAACGAGCCCAGCGGCATACGACCTGTCGCCGGGAGCGAGCTCCACGAGAAGGGGGTGTCCGACGGAAACTCGCGTGGTCGTCGGCTTGATGCCGGCCTTGCGCGTGAGGTCACGGACGTCGCGCACCTGCTCGTCGAGCATCATCGTGACGACGGTGCCCTCGGCGCCGGCGCGGGCGGTTCGGCCGGACCGGTGGAGGTAGGCCTTGTGCTCGACCGGCGGGTCGGCGTGGATGACGAGGGCGACGTCGTCGACGTGGATGCCGCGGGCGGCGATGTCGGTCGCGACGAGCGTCTGGGCGCGGCCGCTGTGGAAGTCGTCCATGTTGCGCGTGCGCGCGCCCTGGCTGAGGTTGCCGTGCAGCTCGACCGCGGGAACCCCGGCGGCGTTGAGCTGGCGGGTGAACTTCTTGGCGCGGTGCTTTGTGCGAGCGAAGACGACCGTGCGACCGGGTGCGGCGGTGAGGTCCAGCAGGACGGGCAAGTGGGCATCGGCGTCCACGTGGAGCACGTGGTGGGACATCTTCGCGACCGGCGACTGGACCGAGTCCGCTTCGTGCGTCATGGGATTCGTGAGGAATCGCTTGACGAGGACATTGATCGCGCCGTCGAGCGTCGCCGAGAACAGCAGCCGCTGGCCCTGACGCGGCGTGCGGTCCATGATGCGGCGGACGCCGGGCAGGAAGCCGAGGTCGGCCATGTGGTCCGCCTCGTCGATGATGGTGATCTCGATGGCGTCGAGGGAGACATGGCCCTGACCCATGAGGTCCTCGAGCCGGCCCGGGCAGGCGACGATGACGTCGACGCCGCGGCGCAGGCCCTGGACCTGCGGGTTCTGGCCGACGCCTCCGAAGATCGTCTGGCTCGTCAGGCCCGCGACCTTGGCGAGCGGGATGAGGGCGGTGTCGATCTGCGTGGCGAGCTCGCGCGTCGGGGCCAGGATCAGGGCGCGGGGGCGGCCTGGGCGACGGCGGTTGGGCGCCGCCATGAGCCGGGCGACGAGGGGCAGCAGGAACGCGTAGGTCTTGCCGGACCCGGTGCGGCCGCGTCCGAGGACGTCACGACCGGCCAACGAGTCGGGCAGGGTCGCGGCCTGGATGGGGGTGGGGGTGGTGATCCCGCGGTCCTCGAGGACGGCGGTGAGGGACGTGGGCACGCCGAGGGCGGCGAAGGTCGTGTCGGTTGACACAGGTGGGTACTCCAGAGGGTCGAATGGGTCGTTCTGCCCGGCGCGACGGCCACTCGACGGTGGGCGGCAGGTCGCGGCGCAAGAGCGAATCGACTGGGGCGGGAGCGATGGATCCCGCCAAGAAGAAGCGGCCCGAGGCAGAACTGGGCGGGCCGTTGACGTCAACCCTAGCGGACCGGGGTGCGGTCCCTCGCATCGGGGGTCGCCAGGCACAGGTCACACAACGTCGACGACACCCTCCTCGCTGACCTCATCCGGCTCGATGACCATCGGGTTCAGGACGCGGTGCAGGAAGGACTTCGTCCGGACGTGCTGCGGGTCCCCGATCACGTCGACCGCCCGGCCCTCCTCCACGATGACGCCGCCGTCCATGAAGACGACCCGGTCGGCGACCTCACGGGCGAATGCCATCTCGTGCGTCACGATCATCATGGTCATGCCCTCTGCCGCGAGCGCCTTCATGACCGCGAGCACCTCTCCGACGAGCTCCGGGTCAAGCGCTGAGGTCGGCTCATCGAAGAGCATGAGCTCGGGATCCATCGAGAGGGACCGGGCGATGGCGACGCGCTGCTGCTGGCCGCCGGAGAGCTGGGCCGGGAAGGCGTCCTCCTTGTGCAGCATGCCGACCCGCTCCAGATTGCGCAGGGCGACCTGCTTGGCCTCGGACCTGGAGCGCCTCAGCACCTTGGTCTGGGCCACCGTGAGGTTCTGCAGAACCGTGAGGTGCGGGAACAGGTTGAACGACTGGAAGACCATGCCGATCCGGCGGCGCACCCGGTCGATATCCACGTCAAGGTCGGTGATCTCGTCGTCGCCGACGAAGACCGTGCCGGACGTCGGTTGCTCGAGCAGGTTCACGCAACGGAGCAGTGTTGACTTGCCAGAGCCCGAGGGGCCGATGACGCACACGACCTCCCCATGGTCGACGTCGAGGCTGATGTCCGTGAGCACCTCGTTGTCGCCGAAGGACTTCTTGAGGTTACGGATCGAGATCGCGTGAGTTGGCGCGCCGGGTCCCGCGTCGGTGGTTTCGGTCGTCATGGCTCATCGGGCCTTCGCATAGCGGTGCTCGAGACGGCGCACGAGCAGGGACAGCGGCAACGTGATGGCCAGGTAGCACACGGCGCCGACCATCAGCGGTGTCGGGTTGGTCGTCTTGTTCAGGAAGTCCTGGGAGAACTTGGTCAGCTCGTACTGGCTCGTCGCCAACCCGAGCACGTAGACGAGGGACGAGTCCTTGACGAGCAGGATCAACTCGTTCGTCAAGGGCGGAATGACGATCCGGAACGCCTGTGGGATGACGATCGTGGCCATCGTGCGGGAATGGCTCATCCCGAGCGTACGGGCGGCCTCCACCTGGCCCTTCGGGACGGCCTGGATGCCGGCCCGGAACGTCTCGGCCATGTAGGCGGCAGCGGTGACACCGAGGCCGACCATCACCATGCCGAGCTGGCCGCCGGGAAAGCTGAAGCCGGGGAACGCGTTCGGGATGCCGAAGGCGACCATGAACAGGACAACGAGGGCGGGGACGCCACGGAAGAACTCCACGTAGGCCGTCGCCACCCACCGGTACGGCCCGATCGAGCTGAGCTTCATCATGGCCAGGAGCAGGCCGAGCAGGAAGGCGAAGACGAAGGCGAGCGCGGTGTAGATCAGCGTGTTGACCACGCCGATGGTGATGACCCGCGGGAGCATCCGCAGCACGATGTCCCACCGGCCGAAGGCATCGCCGAACTGCTGCCAGTTCACGTTCACCGCGAGAGCGACGACGATGGCCAGCCCGACGGCGTACTGGATGCCTCGGCCCAGTCGCGCCTTCTGTCGCCGCGTCAGACCGGACCGCCGCGGCCGCGCCTCTGAGACGTGCGTGCCCATGGTTCCTCTTCCCTCAGGGTGGACGGGTCGGAGAAAGGCTGGCGCAGACCGATCGTCCACGCCAGCCCCCTGCGCGAGTGCGGCCGATCAGCTCGCCGGAACGTCGCCGATCCACTTCTTGTAGATCGTGTCGTACGTCCCGTCGGACTTCGCGGTCGTGATCACGTCATCGACGACCTTCTTCAGGGCGGTGTTGCCGAGCTTCATGCCGAAGCCGTACTGCTCGCCGGTGTCGAACTGCGTGGCGATCTGCGCCTTGCCGGAGTTCTGCTTGACTGCCTCGCTCCACACCGGCAGGTCGTTGATCGCAGCGTCCACCTGCCCGGTGAGCAGCGCCTGCGTCTCGGCGGCCAGGTCCTGGAACTCGATGATCTCGCAGCCGCACTCGGACTTGTGCTCGTTGGCGTAGTCGAGGCCGGTGGTCGAGGACTGGGCGCCGAGCTTCTTGCCGTTGAGGTCGGCGAGCGACTTCACCGTCGACCCGGTCGGGACGAGCAGCGCCTGGGTGGCGTCGAAGTAGGGCTCCGAGAAGAGGATGGCCTTCTGCCGCTCCTCCGTGATGGTCATCCCGGCCGCGGAGATGTCGCACTTGCCCGTGGCGGTGTCCTGACCGGACTTGATGCCCTCGAAGGGCGTGTCGACGATCTCCTGCGTCGCCCCGAGCTTCTTGGCGACCAGGTCCATCATGTCGACGTCGAAGCCGACCGTCTTGCCCGAGTCGTCGTTCGACTGGAAGGGCGCGTACGGGAGGTGGGTGCACACCGTCAACTTGCCGTCGTTGACGAGGGAGACACCGGCCGCGGCCGCGCCCCCACCCGGCGCGGTGCCGCCGGTGTCGCTGCCGGGGGTGTCCGAGCTGCCGCACGCGGTCAGCGCGAGGGCGCTCAGGGCAGCGATCGCGATGATGGGACGCTTCATGTGTCCAGACTTCACAGAGGACTCCTAACTTCTGGCCACAGGGCTGCGGCCGATATCGGGGCATCCTTGCACCGGAATTGAGTCTTTAGATCCGTCGTGGCCATTTCGTGGTCGAATCGAGCGAATCGTGTCATACCGGCAATCAACGACAACGGTTCGGTAGCGCTGATGGGCACCGTCGCCAGGAAGTGGCAGTATCGGCTTCCTCAACAGGCACTCAGGACGAAGCCGTCCGAACGTGGAAGGACCCACAATGCGTCGTTTGCCCCTCTTCGCCGTGACTGGCTTGGTCGCCGTCGGGCTGACCCTCTCGGCCTGCGGATCTGACAGCCTCACGCCGACCACGCCAGCGCAGCCGTCCGCGCCCGGCACGGGTGGTACGTCCGCTGGCGGCGGCGTGGACGCGGCACTGGCGGCCAAGGTGCCCGCGGACATCAAGGCGGCCGGCAAGATCGTCATCGGCACCGACCCGTCGTATGCACCCAACGAGATGCTCGCGGCGGACGGCAAGACCGTGGAGGGTTTCGACGTCGACATCTTCAACGCCGTCGCCGCGAAGCTCGGCCTCGAGACCGAGTGGCACCCCGCCGGCTTCGGCACGATCATCCTCGGCGTCACCGGCGACAAGTACGACATCGGCGTCTCCAGCTTCACCATCAACGACGAGCGCAAGAAGCAGGTCAACATGGTCAGCTACTACAGCGCCGGAACGCAGTGGGTCGTCGCCAAGGGCAACCCCGAGAAGGTCAACATGGACGACGTCTGTGGCAAGAGCGTCGGCGCCCAGAAGGACACCGTCCAGGCCGAGGACCTGGCGGCCCGCAGCAAGAAGTGCACGGACGCCGGCAAGCCCGCTGTCACCATGGTCATCCAGGAGAAGCAGGACCAGGTCACCGCCGACGTCGTGAGCGGCAAGACGGTCGCGATGCTGGCCGACTCGCCAGTCGGCCTGTACGCCGTGAAGCAGACGGGCCAGCTCGAGGCCCTCGGCGACATCTACGACTCGGCGCCTTACGGCTACGTCCTGCCGAAGGACCAGACCGACTTCGCCAACCTCCTCGTCGAGGCGCTGAAGGCGACCAAGGCTGACGGCTCCTACGATGCCGCCCTCAAGAAGTACGCCGTCGAGGCCGGCGGGATCGACAACTTCGCCGTCAACCCGTGACGATGCCCACCACGGCCACTACCGAGACGGCTGACCGGCCGGGCATCATCCATGCCCGGCCGGTGCCCCACCCCGGTCGGTGGGTGGCGCTGGTGGTCATCATCGTCCTTTTGGCGATGATGATCAGCTCGTTCGTGACGAACGAGCGATGGAACTTTCCCAAGGCGTTCGAGATCATGCAGCAGACTCCGGTGCTGGAAGGCCTGTGGAAGGGCACCATCATCGGCACGATCGGCGCGATGGCCATCGGCGTCGTCGGCGGAGTCATCATCGGCGTCCTGCGCCTGTCGTCGAACCCCATCCTGCGCGGCGTCTCGTTCGTCTACACGTGGTTCTTCCGCGGCATCCCGCGCCTCGTGCTCCTCGCCATGATCGGCAGCGGCGTCGGCTTCCTCTACAACCGAGTTGACTTCGGGCTCCCCTTCGGGCAGCAGTTCGGCGAGTGGCTGGGGCTTTCGCAGGACTTCACGTTCTTCACGCTCAACGTCAACCAGTTCTCGAGCACCCTGATCGCCGGCATCATCGGCCTCGGCCTCTCGGAAGCGGCCTACATGGCGGAGATCGCCCGAGCCGGAATCCTGTCCGTCGACAAGGGTCAGGCCGAGGCTGCTCAGGCGCTCGGCATGAGCAGCGGGAAGACCATGCGGCGCATCGTCCTTCCGCAGGCCATGCGGGTCATCGTGCCGCCGACCGGTAACGAGACGATCGCGATGGTCAAGGACACCTCGCTGCTCTCGGCCATCCCGGTCATCACCGAGCTCTTCTACCAGACCAGCGCCATCGGCAACCGAACGCTGCTCATCATGCCCGCCTTCGTCGCCGTCACCGCGTGGTACCTCATCGTCGGGTCGGTTCTCATGGTCGGGCAGTACTTCCTCGAGAAGCGTTTCAGTCGCGGGTTCGGCGAGTCGAAGAAAAAGAAGCCGAAGGACTCGCGCTTCGCGCGTCCGGCCGGCGCGGGAGGTGCCTGATGACGACCACACCGGTCCAGTCGGACCAGCCACTGGTCCACGCGGTGAACGTGCTGAAGTCCTTCCACGGCACCGAGGTGCTCAAGGGGATTGATCTCGACGTGCACCGGGGCGAGGTCGTCGTCCTTCTCGGTCCGTCCGGTTCGGGCAAGACGACGTTCCTGCGCTGCATCAACCAGCTCGAGACCATCGACGGCGGACGCATCTGGGTCGACGGAGACCTCATCGGCTACCGCGAGGACGAGACCGGCGCGCTGCACCACCTCAACGACAAAGACGTGGCGGCCCAGCGGCGGGGCATCGGGATGGTGTTCCAGCGGTTCAACCTCTTCCCCCACCTGACCGCCCTCGAGAACGTCATGGAGGCGCCGGTCCAGGTCAACGGCACCAACAAGGCGGAGGCCCGCGCCCGCGGCCTTGAACTGCTCGAGAGGGTGGGGCTCGCCGACAAGCCCAAGGCGTACCCCGGTGCGCTCTCGGGCGGGCAGCAGCAGCGCGTCGCCATCGCCCGCGCTCTTGCGATGGACCCCAAGCTGATGCTCTTCGACGAGCCGACGTCAGCCCTCGACCCGGAGCTCGTCGGGGACGTGCTCAACGTCATGCGTGACCTCGCCCGGGCCGGCATGACGATGATCGTCGTCACGCACGAGATGGGGTTTGCCCGTGAGGTGGCCGACCGAGTCGTCTTCATGGACGGCGGCGTCGTCGTCGAGGAGGGCCCGCCGAGCCAGTGCATCGACCACCCGCAGCAGGAGCGGACCCGCACCTTCCTGCGCCGGATGCGCCAGGAGCAGGAGCAATACCAAGCCGACCAGGCCGACCAGGCCGAACCAGCCGAGGCCTGACCACCAAGTGCGCGGTTGAATGGCCCCATGACAACGGAGTCACCGGCACCCGCCCTCCCGGACCACGAGATCCCGACCCTGTCGCTCGACGAACTGCGCCACCTCCAGACCGAGCGGCTGCGCGCAACGATCTCAGCGGCATACGGCAAAGTCCCGCACTACAAGGAGGCGTTCGACGCAAAGGGCGTGACCCCCGACGACATCCAATCCCTCGAGGACATCTCCAAACTGCCGTTCCTGACCAAGACGGACCTCCGCGACAACTACCCCTTCGGGATGTTCGCCGTGCCGCGCACCGAGGTGGTGCGGATCCACGCCAGCTCGGGCACGACGGGGCGGGCGACGGTGGTGGGCTACACGAGGCAGGACGTCGACACGTGGGCCGACCTCATGGCACGCTCCATCCGCTTCGCTGGCGGAGGGCCCGGCGACATCATCCATGTCGCCTACGGCTACGGCCTGTTCACCGGCGGCCTCGGGGCGCACTACGGGGCTGAGCGGCTCGGAGCCACCGTCGTCCCAGTCAGCGGTGGCATGACAGAGCGGCAGGTCCAGCTGATCCGCGACTTCGGCGCGACCGTCATCATGGTGACGCCGAGCTACTTCCTGTCCCTCATCGACCAGATGGAGGCCGTGGGGATCGACCCGCGTTCAACGAGCCTGCGCGTCGGGATCTTCGGCGCGGAGCCGTGGACCGAGTCGATGCGCCGGGAGATCGAGGAACGCACGGGCATGGACGCCGTCGACATCTACGGCCTGTCCGAGGTCATGGGCCCCGGCGTCGCGCAGGAGGCGGCCACGACGAAGGATGGCCTGCACCTCTGGGAGGACCACTTCTACCCCGAGATCATCGACCCGGTGACCGAGGAGGTGCTCCCGGACGGAGAGCTCGGCGAGCTCGTCCTCACTTGCCTGACCAAACAGGCATTGCCGATCATCCGCTACCGCACCCGTGACCTGACCCGATTGCTCCCCGGCACCGCGGTACCCTCGATGCGCCGGATGGAGAAGATCACCGGCCGCTCTGACGACATGATGATCGTCCGCGGGGTCAACGTCTTCCCCACGCAGATCGAGGAGTTCGTGCTGGCCGACCCCCGGCTGTCGCCGTACTTCCAGTGCGTGCTGACGCAGCCGGGCCGGATGGTCGAGCTGACCGTGCTCGTCGAGCCGCACCAGGGCCTGCCCCAGGGCGAGGCGGACGCGCTCGCGCGCCGCCTCCAGCACGAGATCAAGACGAACATCGGCACGACCTGCCGCGTCGAGGTGCGGGAGCCCGGCTCGATCGAGCGGTCCGTCGGCAAGGCCCGCCGGATCGTCGACGAGCGCCCCAAGCGATAGGGGGTATGCCGCTGAGCTCGTCCCCTGCCCACGCGCGGTCCCGCGCCTCCCGCCCGCTGCCCTGCCGACCTGAGTGCCAAGGCTCAGGCATCGGGCATCGTGGGGGCGAAGACTGCCCTCGTGGCTGACTCGCAAGGTGATCGAGCACAACGGCGGCCCGTGTGGCCGGTGACGCTTCTCGTCGTCGCCTGCGCCTACCTGCTCTCCGCGGTGAACGTCTACGGCGCAGTGATCAGTGTCGCCCCCTTCTTCGGGGAACGCCCGTCGCGGGACGATTACATCCAGGGCGGGATGGCAGCGCTGACCGCCGTCGTGCCATGCATTCTCCTCGCGCTGGCAGGCTGGGTTGCGGGGTCACGTTGGGGGCTGGCTCTCGTCTTCCTGCCGGTAGGCGCGCTCGTGCTCCTCGGGACGTCGATGGTTGCCCACGACGGTGACCCAGCAGATCCGAAGCCGACCCGGGCGGTGCACGTCGCTGACCTGTTCGATGACCTCACCCACCTCAACTGGATCGTTGCCGGCGGCCTCGCGATGATCATTGTCGGCATGGTGTGGACCCGGCGAGACAGCCGTCCATTGCCCGATGAGCGGCATCGCTGAACGAGTCGTTCTCGGAGCGCATCACCTCGACCTCTGAGCAAAGGCCGCGTCAGCGGACGAGGGCCCGGTTGATGGCGCGGACGAGCGGTGGGCCGCCATAGATGAAGCCGGTGTAGAGCTGGAGGAGCGACGCCCCGGCGTCGACCATCCGCTTGGCGTCGTCGACCGTCGAAATCCCCCCGACGCCGATGATGGGCAGTTCGGGTGACTCGCGGTGGATGAAGGCGACCACCTCACGCGCCCGCTCGGTGAGCGGCCGGCCGGACAGCCCACCTGCCTCCGCGGCGAGGGCTGCGTCGCGGAGCGAGATCCCCTCCCGGGAGATCGTCGTGTTCGTGGCGATGAGGCCGGCGACGGCGTGGTCGGCGCAGACCTGGAGCACCTCGGTGATCGCCTCGTCTGTGAGGTCGGGGGCAATCTTGACGAGCAGGGGGGTCCCGTCAGCCTCGGCCTGCAGGGCCGCGACGAGCTCGTCGAGCAGCCCCCGGTCCTGCAGCCCACGCAGCCCCGGCGTGTTGGGCGAGCTGACGTTGATGGCGACGTAGTCGGCAAACGGGCGGAGCGCCCGCATCGAATGAACGTAGTCGCCCACCGCATCCTCGACCGGCGTCACCTTCGACTTGCCGATGCTGATCCCGAGCGGCACCCCGATGGGTCCGAGGGCAGCCAGGCGTGCCGCCAGGGCGTCGGCTCCCTCGTTGTTGAAGCCCATCCGGTTGATGATGGCGCCGCTGTCCCTGAGCCGGAACAGCCGCGGCCGCGGGTTCCCGGGCTGCGCATGCCGCGTCACGGTCCCGACCTCGACGAACCCGAAACCGAGGGCCGGCCACGCCTTGAGCGCAACCCCGTCCTTGTCCATGCCGGCAGCGAGGCCGACGACGCTCGGGAACCGCACGCCGAAGACCGTCCTCGGGTCGTTCACGCCGTTCCAGCGACGGAGTGCAGCGACGGCCGGGGGCACCCGCGCCAGCCGGACGAGCGCCGCGATCGTCGTGTGGTGCGCGGTCTCGGCGTCCCCACCCCCGAGGCGGAACAGTCCCGGCCGGACGACGCGCTCGTAGATCACGGCGCCCATGCTCTCACCCCGTCGCGGGATGACGCGGCGGACGCCGGTCACCTGACACGCCCCGCTCTCATCGAGTGAACAACTTTCGGGGGGAGCGGCTTCGCCGCGATGACCGAAAGTTGTTCACTCGATCAGGGAGGCGCCGCCGGAACCGGTGGTGCGCAGCGCGGACCGGACCAGGTCGAGTGCCTTCGCCTCCTCCACGCCAGCCTCGCGCACGGCCAGCGCATACTTCATGGCCAGGGCCGCCACGGCGACATCGGCCGTGTGCTCGCCGGACGCCACGACCGTTCCGGCTCGGCGACGCGTCTCGACGAGCCCCGACGACTCGAGCTCCTTGTAGGCCCGCGCGACCGTGTTGACGGCCAGCCCGAGGTCCGTAGCCAGCGCCCGAACGGTCGGCAACCGGTCCCCCGGCAGCAGTCGGCCCGTGGTGATGAGGCCTTCGAGCTGGGCCCGAACCTGCTCGAAAGGCGG
Organism: Intrasporangium sp.; assembly: GCF_036566125.1. Taxonomy (GTDB): domain Bacteria; phylum Actinomycetota; class Actinomycetes; order Actinomycetales; family Dermatophilaceae; genus Intrasporangium. The sequence continues at coordinate 2,944 of NZ_DATCWX010000101.1, read as the reverse complement.
CTCGGCGGACCTCGGGTCGACCGTCAGCCGCAGCTCGATCGTCATGGGATCCTTCCTGACCGGGGAGCTTTGTCTCAAGACATCAAGGCATCGGGCCAAACGTTCGTCAAGGGCGGGAGGAGCCGAAGGTCACGTTCCTCAGTCGGGAACCCAGCGGCATACGGCATTACTACGAGGCGTAGTATCTACTACGACACGTAGTTCGCCCCATGCCCGCCGGGAGCCTTCATGGATGCCACTGATCTTGCGAGATGGCAGTTCGCCATCACGACCGTGTACCACTTCCTCTTCGTGCCGATCACCATCGGCCTGTCAGGCATCGTGGCCGTCTTCCACGTGCAGTGGGTGCGGACGCGCAAGCCGGAGTGGCTCCGACTGACCAAGTTCTTCGGCAAGCTCTTCACCATCAACTTCGCCCTGGGCCTCGTCACCGGAATCGTCCAGGAGTTCCAGTTCGGGATGAACTGGTCCGACTACTCCCGGTTTGTCGGTGACATCTTCGGCGCGCCACTCGCGGTCGAGGCGCTCCTCGCCTTCTTCCTCGAGTCGGTCTTCCTCGGTCTGTGGATCTTCGGCTGGGGACGCATCCCCGAGAAGCTGCACGCCGCGACGATGGGGATCGTCCACATCGGCACCGTGCTCTCGGCCTACTTCATCCTCTCGGCCAACTCGTTCATGCAGCACCCGGTCGGCTACACGTACAACCAGGCCACCGGCCGCGCCGAGCTGACGGACTTCTTTGCGGTCCTGACCAACAAGGTCCAGCTGATCACCTTCCCCCATGTCATCTTCGCCGCCTACATGGTCGGCGGAGCAGTCGTCATGGGCGTCGCCCTGCATCTCATGCGCCGCGAGGCCCTTCGCGCCAAGGACCTCGAGCCGGCCGCCGACGTGGCCGAAGGGGCCGAAGGGGCCGATGTACCCAAGGCGGACGACGTCCCGATGTACCGCAAGGCCGCGCGAATCGGCGCGGTCGTCACCCTCATCGCCGGACTCGGCGTCGCCATCACCGGTGACATCCAGGGCAAGATCATGACCGAGGTCCAGCCGATGAAGATGGCTGCGGCGGAAGCGCTCTACGGGTCGGTGCCTGCTGGTGAGGGTGCTCCCTTCTCGGTGCTCACCATCGGCTCGCTGGACGGCCAGCACGCCAATCCGCTCATCGAGATCCCTGGCCTGCTCAGCTTCCTCGCGACCGGAGACTTCAACGGAGCGGTCCAGGGCATCGTGGAGCTCAAGCAGCAGTACGCCGACACCTACGGCGCCACCGGCAACCCGCTCGTCGCCGACGTCGCGACGAACTACGTGCCCAACATTCCGACCACGTACTGGACCTTCCGTCTCATGATCGGGGTCGGCATGGCCGCGGCGGCGATCGCCGTCGCCGTCCTGTGGCTCACGCGCCAGGGGCGTGCCCCGACGCACCGCTGGCTCCTCTGGGCTGCGATCGCCGCGCCGCTCCTGCCGGTCCTCGGCAACTCGTTCGGCTGGATCTTCACCGAGGTCGGGCGCCAGCCGTGGATCGTCTTCGGACTCATGACCACCTCGGCGGGCGTCTCCCCCGGCGTCTCCATCGGCGAGGTCATCACCTCGATGGTCGTCTTCACGCTCCTCTACGGAGCGCTGGCCGTCGTCGAGATCAAGCTCTTCCTCCACTACGTCCGGCGCGGGGCCGACCCGTTCGAACAGCCGGAGGAACCGAGTGAGCGGGACGAGGACGCACCCCTCGTCTTCGCCTACTGAAAGGACTGGCCACCATGGATCTCGCAACCTTCTGGTTCATCGTCCTCGGCGTCCTCTGGACTGGCTACTTCGTCCTCGAGGGCTTCGACTTCGGCGTCGGCATCCTCCTGCCCGTCCTCGGCCGCAAGAAGGGAGTCGTCGGCGAGTCGGCCGAGACTGCCGAGAAACGCCGCCGGGTCATGCTCAACACCATCGGCCCTGTCTGGGACGGCAACGAGGTGTGGGTGCTGACGGCCGGTGGCGCGACCTTCGCGGCGTTCCCGCACTGGTACGCAACGATGTTCAGCGGTTTCTACCTACCCCTGCTGCTCATCCTCGTCGCTCTCATCGTCCGCAACCTCGGCTTCGAGTACCGCCACAAGCGGTCCGGTGCCGAGTGGAAGGCTCGCTGGGACCTCGCCATCTTCTGGGGCTCGCTCGTGCCGGCGTTCCTCTGGGGCGTCGCCCTGACCAACCTCGTGCGCGGCGTCCCGATCGACGCCGAGATGGAGTACACGGGGAACCTCTTCACCCTCCTCGGGCCGGTGCCCGTGCTCGGCGGGCTCACCTTCGTGGCCCTGTTCGTCACGCATGGCGCGATCTTCCTGGCCCTCAAGACTGACGGCCCCATCCGCTCGGACTCCCGGCGCATCGCAGAGCGGGTGGGGCTCGTCACAGCGGTCCTCGCGGTGGTCCTGCTGCTCCTCCTCGGCCTGAGCGACGGCAAGGCCGCCTCCTGGGCGACCACGGTCGTCGCTGCGGTCGCGCTCCTCGGCGCGCTCCAGGCCAACCGGATGGGACGCGAGGGCTGGGCCTTCCTCGGCACGGCGGTCACGATCGCTTTGTCCGTGGCGACCTACTTCATCATGCTCTTCCCCAACGTCATGCCGTCCTCGACCGACCCGGCGTACAACCTCACCATCGAGAACGCCTCGAGCTCGGAGTACACGCTCAAGGTGATGACGATCGTCGCGCTCATCTTCACTCCGCTCGTGCTGCTCTACCAGGGCTGGACGTACTGGATCTTCCGGAAGCGCTTGACCACCAAGCACATTCCCGATGACGTCCAGCCGGAGCAGCCGCTCGCGAGAGTCGGGTGATGCCTTGATGAAGCCGTTCGACCCGCGCCTCCTCCGCGCCGTGCCCTCGGCGCGGAGGCCGGTGGCCGCGCTCGCCGCCATGGGCGTCGCGGTCGGCGTCGCCACGATCGCCACAGCATTCG
>NZ_DATCWX010000099.1:0-8726 GCF_036566125.1 Intrasporangium sp. | reverse complement strand
GATGGTTCCTCTCCACATCGTCGCCGACCCCGTCGTCGGGCCTCCATCGTCGACGGCACGAGAGGCCCCGGTCAACGTTCGCGGCATTCCTTTTTGTCTGCATTCCAATGCAGCATTTACGGTTTCTTGACCGAAATGTGGAGAATCCTTGCTATTTCTAGGGAATTGCCGGAGAAAGTACAGGATGTCGCGCTCCTAGCGTTCTCGGTGCCGCTCCCGACCGGCGGGCGGACCGCCAGACCCCAGGAGTCCACCATGCGCGTCACCACCTCTCGGACTTTCACCACCCTGACCATGGCCGTCGCGGCCGCCTTCGCCGTCGGCGGCACGGTCACCTCGGCCGCCGCGGTGCCTCTCGCCGACGACACCGGAGCCGTTCCGACCTTTCAGGAGTTCGCGGGCTCGACCTACCACGACGGCCAGGTCTTCGTCGTCAACGGCGACGAGGCCATGGACAGCTCTGGTGAGCTGCGCCAGTTCTACGACGACATGCTCGCCGCCCCGAAGCACGCGATCGACGACGGGCTCATCGTCAACACCGTCCAGGGCCGCGACGACAAGTGGTCGCAGGCGCAGGTGGGCAATCTGACCTACTGCGTCAGCACGAAGTTCGGCTCCCGCCATGCGGACATCGTCGCGGCGATGCAGGGCGGCACGGCCCTCTGGGAGAACGCCTCCTCGGCGATCGACTACGTCTACGTCCCCAGCCAGGACGGCAGCTGCAACACGCGTAACAACAACGTCGTCTTCTCGGTCGAGCCGGTCCAGACAACGCAGTACATCGCCCGCGCGTTCTTCCCCAGCACGCCGAAGCGGTCGCGCAACGTCCTTGTCGACGACTCCATCTGGAGCGCCGGCTCGTGGACGCCGTCCAACATCATGGGCCACGAGCTCGGCCACACCCTCGGCTTCCGCCACGAGCACACCCGACCCGAGTCCGGCACATGCTTCGAGGACAACAACTGGCGGCCGCTGACGCCCTACGACTCGGCGTCGATCATGCACTACCCCCAGTGCAACGGCTCGTCCGACGACCTGTCCATGACGTCCAGCGACGTCGCCGGCGCCCGCGCCCTCTACGGCAGCTGACGCTCCCGCAGTTCCTTGGGCCCGCTCCCCATGCCGGGGGGCGGGCTCGCGTCATTTCCGCCATATGCCGCTGAGCTGGCTTCCTGCCTACGTGGCGGCCGGCGCCGGGATGGGTCCGACATAACGCGCTGACGGGCGGATGATCTTTGTGTCCCGGCCCTGTTCCATGATGTTCGCGGTCCAGCCGACCATCCGAGCAACACAGAAGGTGGGGGTGAACATGGCGGGATCGAGCCCGGCCATCTTCATCACCACTCCCGCGTAGAACTCGACGTTCGCGTGGAGCTCGCGACCCGGCTTGAGCTCGGCCAGGGTGCGCTCGAAGATCTCCTCAACCTGCACGGCGAGGTCCACGAGGGGGTGGTCGTAGCCTTGGGCGATGCCGCGGAGCATCTCGGATCGAGGGTCGCGTGTCCGGTAGACCGCGTGACCGAAGCCCATGATGCGCTCATCCCGCAGGACGTGACCACGGACGTAGCCCTCGGCGTGGTCGACCGAGCCGATCTCGTCGAGGGCCTCGAGCGCGCGCCCCGGCGCACCACCGTGCCTGGGGCCCGAGAAGGCGCCCAGAGCCGCGACGACGCACGCCGCGAGATCGGCGCCGGTCGATGCAACGACACGAGCGGTGAAGGTAGAGGCGTTGAAGCCGTGGTCCATCGTCGAGACGAGGTAGGTCTCGACCGCTCGGGCATCGCGAGGCTCCGGAACCCGGCCGGTCACCATGCGGAGGTAGTCCTCGGCGAGACCCAGCTGCGGATCCGGCTCGATCGGGGTGAGCCCGCGCTGCAGACGGTGCGCCGCGGCGAGGATCGTCGGAGTCACGGCGACGGCGGCGAGTGCGCCGTCGAGCCGCTCGCTCTCGGGCGCGTCGTACATCGGACGCAGTCCCATGGTCGAGCCCCACAGGGAGAGCGCCGTGCGGAGCACGTGGAGGGGGTCCTCCGTAGCGGCGCAGATCGCGGGCAGGACGTCGACGACCGGGGCTGGCAGACTCCGCAGCGGGGCCACACGGTCGCGGAAGGACTCGGCCTCGCGGGAGGCGGGGAGGTGGCCGATCGCGAGCAGGTGCCAGACCTCCTCGAAGGACCTCGTGCGGGCGAGCTCGACGGCGTCCTGGCCCCGGTAGTGGTAGTAGCCCTCATCGCCCCGCACATCGCCGATCTCCGTGTTGGTGACGGCCACTCCGGCGAGACCCCGAGGCACGGAGATGCCGCCGTTCATGGTGTTGCGTCTCTCGGTCATGTACGCCACTGTGATCGTTATTGATCAACATCGTCAATGTTGATCGAATACATGTTGATCGAATCCACCGCGGAAGGTGCCGGCATGGACGACGAGACCAGCCGCTGGATCACGACGAGCGAGGCCGCGCAACGACTCGGCGTCAAGCGGGCGACCCTCTACGCCTACGTCAGCCGCGGCCTGCTGCACAGCGAGCGCCGGCCGGGCCAGCAGGAGAGCCTCTTCGACCGGACCGAGATCGATGGGCTGGCCTCGACGACCCGCGCCTCCGGCGCGGCCCAGCCGCTCCTGCGCTTCCGGAGCGTCGCCACCTCCGTCAGCAGTCAGCTCGACGGCGACCTGCTCTATCGAGGCGTGCCACTCGCCGACGTCGTCGACGGGCTGTCCTTCGACGACGCCGCCGCGCTCGTGCTCGGTTCGACCTCCATCCCGATCGGGAGCCGGCGCGACCCGGGGACCCAGCTCAGCGGCATACTGCCGTCTCTCCCACTCGAGCGGCGCCTTCCCGTCGCCCTGCAGCTCCTCGCGGCCGCGGATCCCCTCGCCGTCGACACCGACCCGGATCGAACCCGACAGGCGGTCGTCGCCACGATCCGGCAGACGCTGGCGGCCTTCGACCCGGCAGCAGCGGGAGTCGGGCGTCCGGCGGATGTGCCAAGCCTGCTGGTGGCCGCCCTGCGCCGGGCACCGGCCACCCGGACCGACGGCGAGCTGATGCGGGTTCTGCTCACGACGCTGCTCGACCATGGCCTCACAGCCTCGACGATCGGGGCGCGGGTTGCGGCGTCAACGCGGGCGGGGATCCATGACTGCCTCTGCGCGGGCTTTGCCGTGATGTCGGGGCCGTTGCACGGCGCGGCTCCCATTGCGGCAAGAGCCCTGCTCGACGACCCCCGGCGCGCCCCCGAGGCCGCCGCGGCCGCTCTGCGCGCCCACAGTGGCGTGCCCGGCTTCGGCCACTTCCTCTACCCAGAGGGCGACCCTCGAGCCGAGCTCGTGCTGACCGCACTATGGAGGCGGCGCGGGACAGCCCGGCTGCGTCGGCGAGTCGAGGAGCTGTCCGAGGCCGTCGCCGCCCACTCGGGCCTGCGCCCCAACATCGACCTCGCGAGCGCGGCAGTGATGCGGGCCCTCAACCTGCCGGCCACCGCCGGCGAGGTCGTCTTCCAGGTCGCCCGCTCCTACGGGATCACCGCGCACGTGCTCGAGGAGTACACCGAGACGCCCCTGCGGTGGCGTGGTCGCGAGGCCACCGGCTGAGCCACCCAACGCGCTGGGACAGGCGCTACGGCACCTGACCGAAGACGTGGCGGCGCACCCAGGCGTGCATCGCGATCGCGGCAGCGGCACCGGCGTTGATCGACCGAGTCGAGCCGAACTGCTCGATGTGGAGGACAACCTCGCACTCGCTGCGCATCGGCTGGGACAGCCCCGGCCCCTCCTGGCCGAAGACGAGGACGCACCGGCGCGGCAGGTCGGAGGTCTCGAGCGTCACCGATCCCGGCAGGTTGTCGATCCCGACGATGGCCAGTCCCTGCGCCCGAGCCCACCCGGCGAACGACGCCGCGTCGGCATGGTGGTGCTCGTGCTGGTAGCGGTCGGTGACCATCGCCCCCCGACGGTTCCACCGACGCTTGCCGATGATGTGGAAGGCCTTTGCGTTCATGGCGTTGGCCGTGCGGATGACCGATCCGATGTTGAAGTCGTGGCCCCAGTTCTCGACGGCGACGTGGAAGTCGTGGCGTCGCGTGTCCAAGTCAGCGACGATCGCCTCCTGCCGCCAGTAGCGGTAGGCGTCCACGACGTTGCGTCGGTCACCGTGCTTGAGCAGGTCCGGGTCCCAGCGGTCGCCCGGCGGCCACTCCCCCTCCCACGGACCCACCCCGACGCCGTCGTGCTCGCCCCCGACCTCACTCGCGCCCTTCGTCACGCCGTCAGGGTAGTGGTCGCCGGATCTCGCCCGATTCTCTGGCCGCGGTCACGGGACCTTACCCTTGAGCCCATGCATGCCCTCGCCGCACTCGCGCCCGTCACGCTGGGCCCGAACTGGATGGACCCCGCGTACCTGCTCGAGCAGTACGGCGAGGCCTTCTTCTGGATCTCGCTCGCCATCGTCTTCATCGAGTGCGGCCTGCTCTTCCCGATCCTGCCGGGCGACTCGCTCCTGTTCGCCGTGGGCCTGTTCATCGCGACCGGCCAGGTGGACGTCAACCTCGGGGTGGCGATCGTGGCGCTCTTCGTCGCCGCCTTCCTCGGCAACGTCGCCGGCTACGAGATCGGTCGCGCCATCGGCACGCCCCTCTACAACCGAGAGGGCCGGTTCATCAAGAAGAAGTACTTCGACCAGACGAATGCGTTCTTCGACAAGCACGGAAACAAGGCGCTCGTCATCGGGCGTTTCGTGCCGATCGTGCGGACGTTCATTACCGTGGTCGCCGGTGTCGGCCGGATGGAGCGACGTCGGTTCTTCGAGTGGAGCGCGGTCGGCGCGCTCCTGTGGACCGCGAGCCTGACGCTGCTCGGCTACTTCCTCGGCAAGTCCTTCCCCGGCCTGCAGGACAAGCTCGAGATCGCCATCCTGCTCATCATCGGGGTCTCGGTGCTGCCCATGGTCTTCGAGTACGTCAAGCACCGTCGTCAGGCGAACGCCATCGCCCACGAGCTCGGCGAGGCCGCCGAGGACATCGCGGAGAACGCCACCCACCACGAAGGCCAGGATCGTCGCTGATCGCTTCGCCGGGTTCCGTCCCATTCGGCCGTATGCCGCTGGGCCGGCTTCCGCGGAAAGCCTCCCGAGCGCTGGGCTGGAGCCTCACACTGGACTAGCAGGGGCGGCTCTCGGGATCGGAGCGACCGATGGATGTTGGCACCCTCTACCGCCGGACGCTCGAGATCTGGGCCGACCGAGTCGCGGACGCCGCAGGCTGCGACTGGACCGCTCCGACGCCCTGCCGCGATTGGACAGTCCGCGACCTGGTCAACCACGTGACTGGCGAGGACCTGTGGACGGCGCCGCTGCTGCGCGGGGAGACGATCGAGCGAGTTGGGCACCGCTTCGACGGGGACCTGCTCGGGTCGGAACCGGTCAGCCGTGCCCTCTACGCCGCCGGCCAGGCCAGTGCGCTCGTCGCGGAGATGCTGCCCCGGCACGGAACGGTCCACCTGTCCTACGGCGAGGAGTCGATGGACGAGTACGTCCACCAGCTGGCCGCCGACCACCTCGTCCATGCGTGGGACCTTGCCGTCGCGACCGGCGGGGACACGCGCCTGGACCCGAAGCTGGTGGCCGAGGTCGCCAGCTGGTTTGCCGGACATGAGGATGGCTACCGGTCGGCAGGGGCCATCGGGCCGCGGATCGTAACGACCGGCGACCGCCAGCACGACCTGTTGGCTGCCTTCGGCCGGGACGCGCACTGGGGGCCCAACCACGCGGGTCTGGCTCGGTTCTCGGCCGCGTTCGGGCGCGGGGACGTCGAAGCGATCATGGCCCACATGACGGACGACTGCGTGTTCGAGGCGACGGGGCCAGCGCCTGACGGCATCCGCCACGAAGGTGCCGAGGCGGTCCGTCAGGTGTGGGAGGAGGTCTTCTCCACCAAGGAAGCCAGTTTCACGGAGGAGGAGCTGTTCGTCGCCGGTGAACGGGGTGTCCTGCGCTGGCGGTTCTCGTGGGCGAACGAGGACGGCTCCCCTGGTCACGTCCGCGGCGTCGACGTCCTGCGGCTACGCGACGGCAAGGTCTACGAGAAGCTCTCCTACGTCAAGGGCTGACTCCGGGCGCACGTCCTGCGGATCGCCGTGCAGGACGGTCAGTCGACGAGCTCTGCGGGCTGTGTCACGACGTCGACCATCGCGCCGTTGCGGAGCACGGTGATCTCGGTGCGTCGCCCGATGGCGTCCTCGAACATGAGCCGCTGCAGTGACTGGGCATCTGCCAACGGAGTGCCGTCGACGGCGATGATGAGGTCGCCGGGCTGGATCCCGCTCGCCGCTGCTGGGCTGCCGGAGACGACCTCCGCGACGCGTAGGGCGTGGCGCCGCCCGGTCCGCTCGACCCACCGCTCGTCGAGTGGCGTTGGCACGCTGACGAGGCCGAGGTACGCCCGCCGCACCCGCCCGTCCTCACGCAGCGCACGAAGGATCCGCCGGGTGGTCCCGTTCACCGGCACCGCAAGGCCGACGCCGATGCCGGCGACGGCGGTGTTGATGCCAACGACGCGGCCCCGGGCGTCCGCGAGTGCTCCGCCGGAGTTCCCGGGGTTGAGCGCTGCATCGGTCTGGATGACGTCCTCGATGAGCCGGGTGGCCGTGCGTCCGCGGGCCGGCATGGAACGGCCCAGGGCGCTGACGACGCCAGCGGTGACGCTCCCCTCGAGGCCGAGCGGGTTGCCCACAGCGACGACGAGCGCGCCGACCCGGAGCCGGTCCGCGTCCCCGAACTCCGGCGGCTCCGGGAGCTCGGCCCCCGTGCGGATGATCGCGAGATCGGAGAGAGGATCGCGCCCGACGACCACGAACGGACCGGTCACCCCGTCGCCGAAGGCCACCTCGCCGCGGCTCGAGTCGCCGACGACGTGAGCGTTGGTGACCAGATGGCCCTCGGCGCTGAGCACGACCCCCGAGCCAACACCGCGCCTCGTGCGCACCGAGGCGACGCGCGGCGTCAGGTGCGCGGCCACGCCGGTCACCACGGCGGAGTAGGCGTCCAGCGCCTCGTCATCGGTCATTCCTGTGAAACGAGCGCCGGCCCGGCACCGATTCCCCTGATCGCTGCAGGCGAACACCACGCCGTATGCCGCTGGGCCAGGTTCTCGTCGAGCTGCAGTTGGCGCCGGAGACAGCATCACTCGTTTGGTGTGTGCCGATCGAGCGTCGGGTCGGGCGCCTGTGCCTGCGGCAGGCCGCTCGCGCTCTGGCTCTGGCCCGGCTGCGTCGTGGGTCCCGTCACGGAGCCGGGCTGCGTCGAGGGGCCGCCGACGATGGGCGGCGTCGGCGCGTTGCCGAAGGTCCCCGGTGCCTGGTTGCCGAAGTTGACGTTGGGCACCTGAGCCTCGACCGCCGACGTCTCGAAGTACTCGGCGCGCTTGATGCCGGCGAGGTTCGCCAGGAGGTTCGTCGGGACCGACTCCACCTTGGTGTTGAGGTCGCGCACGAGGGCGTTGTAGTAGCGACGTGAGCTCGCGATGCGGTCCTCGGTGCTCGTCAGCTCGGCCTGGAGGGCCTGGAAGTTCTGGTTCGCCTTGAGGTCTGGGTAGGCCTCGCTCACGGCGATGAGCCGACCGAGTGCTTGACTCAGCATGCCCTCGGACTCGGCCGCCTGACCCGGCGTCTGGCCGCCCGCCATGGCGGCCGACCGGGCGCGCATGACCTCCTCGAGGGTGCCGCGCTCGTGCGTCGCGTAGCCCTTGACCGTCTCCACGAGGTTGGGGATGAGGTCGTGCCGGCGCTTGAGCTCGACGTCGATCTGGCGCCAGCCCTCCTCGACCTTGTTGCGCAGGGCGATGAGGCCGTTGTAGGCGGTGACGCCCCAGATGCCGAGGATGACAACGAGGCCGAGCAGGATCCAGACGACGATCATGGCAACTCCCGATTCGCGGTGGTCGGTGCACCGATCCTAGTCCGGTGGCCGGTTCCGGCTCCGGTCCGTTGTCGGTGCTGCGTCCTAGATTCTGGGAATGGAGTCGTGCAGGTTCACTGCGGAGCTGTGGCGCTGGAAGGCGCAGGAAAGCTGGTTCTTCGTGACGCTCCCCGAGATGGCGGCCACGCTCGTGAGGGAACGGCCCCGCCCGCCCCGCGGGTTTGGATCGGTTCGAGTGCGAGTCCACGTTGACGGTCCCGGGCCTGCGACCGTCTGGGACACGTCGGTGTTCCCGGACTCGACGAGCGGCAGCTACGTCCTGCCGATGAAGAAGAAGGTGCGGGCAGCCCATGACCTGGACGAGGGGGACCCCGTCGACATCCTGCTGGAGGTGCTCGAGTGAGTCCAGCGACCGGACGGCGCACACCGGCTCGCAACCGCGTCAGCCCACTTGGCGACGTCGTCGCCGCGCCCGGCCGGGGAGCGTGGATGGGCAACCGCGGACGACTGCACGAGGGGCGAGGTACCCGAGACGTCGTGCGCAACCACCAGACGCGGGCCTGGATCACCTGTCGGCTGTCGTTCTGGGACCGCCGGGCCGCCCAGTGGGAGCCCGGGCACTACACGCCGCTCTTCTTCCTCGACGAGGCGGTGGCCCTCGCCGCCGGCCACCGGCCTTGCGCCGAGTGTCGCCGAACCGCCTACACGGAGTTCCGCGGGCTGGTGGCCCAAGCCCTCGGCGCCTCGCGGCTCCTAGCACCGGAGCTCGACCGGCTGCTCCACGAGGAGCGGTGGGAGGCGCGCCATCGGACCCGCC
>NZ_DATCWX010000087.1:0-5153 GCF_036566125.1 Intrasporangium sp. | reverse complement strand
AGTGACGTGTTGGGAGCGGCGCCCGGCTCCGTGGGTGTGTTCGACGAGCCGCACGCGGCCAGTCCGAGTGCGGCGACCGACGCTACGGCCACCGTTGCAACAAACCTGTTGCGCATTGATCCTCCTCGGTTTTGCCACCTTTGCCTCATGGCCGGCGGCGTGTGGTGTGCCCGGAAGCCGGGCTGGTGTTTCAGCTGGGTCCGCTCGCGCGGTCCGTGGGCGGTGGGTCGCTCGGCACCGTCGGCCGTCCCACTGGCGTGGGGGGCAGGCAGCGAAGGACCGTGACGTCGCCCGCGATGCGGAGGTCGCCCGCACCGTGGGGAGTGAGCAGGACATCGCCTGCGGCGATGTCGAGCGACGAGCCGTCATCCTCGGTCGTGAGGGTGCCCCGGCCCTCGACGACGACGGTGACGGCGAACCCCCGATCGACGACGACGGAACCGTCGCCGTCAAGCCGGACGACCTGCGCCCGGAAGAACTCCTCTGCCTGGGACGGGAGGGCCGGACCGACCCCCCGAGTGTCGGTCCAACGGCGCCGCAGTGCGGCGATCCCAGCGGGCGGGAGGGCATCGCGGACCACGCTCTCCAGAGCGGTTGCCCGCGGCAGCCCGAGGAAGGCGTGCGCCTCCTCGAGGCCGAACCGCTCGTGCTCGAGCATGACCGAGAGGTCGGTCGGCTCCTGCAGCTCGACGAGCAGGACGCCGGCGCCGATCGCGTGGGGTTGCCCGGCCGGCACGAGGATCGCGTCCCCACGAGAGACCTCGATCGGGTTGAGCGCCGCGAGGAGGCGCTCGTCCTGGGCATCGACGAGGGCCGCGAGCTCGTCGGTCTCCAGGCCGTCCCCGAAGCCGAGCCAGACGGTGGCCCCGGGCGCGGCGTCGAGGATGAGCCAGGCCTCGGTCTTGCCGTGGTCGCAGTCAAGGTGCCGGGCGGCAAAGGTCCGGTCAGGATGGGAGTGGACCGGGAGGCGCTCACCGCTGTCGAGCAGCTTCGTCAGCAGCTGCGGCTCGGCGCCGAACTGCGCCACGTGCGCTGCGCCGAGCCAGCCCTCCGCGTCGGCCGCGAGTGCAGCCGGCAGCGTCATGCCGTCGTCGAGCTGGGTGACGCCGCCTCCGCCCTCGGCGAACAGGTGGGTGGTCGAGGCGAGCCAGTCCTCGGGCCGATGGCCGTCGAAGTCCTCCGGAACCGGCAGTCCGCGGAAGGCGAGGATTCGCTCGCCGCCGCGGTAGAACCGATGCGGCGTGTTGAGCTGCAGCGCGGCAGGTGCAGGCGTGCGGCTGATCGGGGAGGTGGTCGTCATGAAGCGCTCACGTTCCTCACGTCCCGGCCGGGTCGCCGGGGCACACCGGACGCCCGGACAACGAGCCTGGTGGGCAGGACGAAGGTCTGGGCCGACCCCTCGTCACCGAGGAGCCGGGCGAACAGCTGCTGGGCGGCCTTCTGTCCCATCGCAGCCGGGTCCTGGAAGACGACGGTGACCGGCGGCTCGACGACGTCGGACAGCTCGAAGTCGTCATACGCGACAAACGACAGCGGCGTCGCCCAGTCATGCAGCGACGTGAGAGCCGGGATCGTGACCCGCGTGTTGCCGGTGATGACGGCGGTCACCGGATCGGCACCGGCCGTCCACCTCGTCAGAGCGGTTCGCACCGTCTCGGGGGAGTGCGGGCCCATGGAGACGAGCGGGGTGCCGGGCAGCCGGAGGTCCCGGTGGGTCGTCATGAAGCCCTCGCGCCGCTGCCGGGCCGTCCAGACGTCGGCCGAGTCACCGAGGAAGCCGATCCGCCGGTGCCCGTGGGCGACGAGGTGCTCGACCGCGCTGCGGATCCCGCCGAGATTGTCCGACAGGACCGTGTCGACCGGTGTCTCGCTCCGCACGGGCCGGTCGAGGTAGACAACAGGGGTGCGGCTGGCGATCACCGTGGGATCGGCGACCGGCGTCTCGCCCGCCGGGACGACGATGAGCCCGTCGACGCGCCGGGCGACGAGGCCCTTGAGGACGGAACGCTCGCGAGTCGGGGAACCCTCGGCGGACGCGGTCACGAGCAGGTACCGGTGGATTCGCGCCTCCCGCTCCACCGCAGCACCGATGTGCGAGTAGAACGGGTCGGCCAGGTCCTCGACGACGAGGCCGATCGTGAACGTCCGGCCCTGGCGGAGGGTCGCGGCGCTGTCGCCGCGGCGGAAGCCGACCCGCTCGATGACGGCACGGACCCGCTCAGCCGTGTCTGGTCGCACTCCCGGCTCGTGGTTGACGACTCGTGAGACGGTCTTGACGGACACGTGGGCCTCGGCGGCGATGTCGGCCATTGTCGGCCGGCTCGTCGTCCGATCACGTGACTCCGTTGTCATGTCCTGATGACAGCAGAGCGGCGCCATCCGGGCAACGTGATGTGACCTGCTCGTGACCCGTGGGCGGTTCCCTGTCCGATGCCTTGTCCGAAGTGGACAAGGCGGTCCACGACCATTGACGCGTCGGGACGGCACCACGAGTCTCAGGCCCAACGGCTCCCTGCCGGACGATCGGCGCGTTTGCACGCAAACCGACCGTCCCAGCCACCCGCGCAAGCTCGACGACGAGCACTGATGAGCACGGAGGAACCATGGGCGTGACTGCTGCACTGCTGAAGGGGACGGTGGCCATGACGCTCGTGGCCGCCTCGACAATCGGGGTGACCGCTCAGTCGCCCTCTGCCGCGGCCTCGCCCGCGCCACCTGGACTCGCCTCAGCCGCGCCGGCCCCCGACTTCGTCACCTCGTTCGAGGACGGGCAGCCGCAGCCCGAGGTGTCGACGGTCGAGGTCGGCCCGGACGGGCCCCGCCAACGCAATGTCACCGGGACCTTCAACGTGGGTGGCAGCCTGCTCGGGTCAGTCACCGCCGTCACCGCGAGCGCCCAGAATGCGCCTGGAGAGGTGGCGGCCAACCTCGCCGATGCCAACCCGGACACGAAGTGGCTGGCCTTCGCCTCGACCGGGTGGGTGCGCTACCAGCTCGCTTCACCCGCCAAGGCGGTCCGCTACTCCCTCACGTCGGCGAACGACGCACCGGAGCGCGACCCGAAGGACTTCCGGCTCGAGGGGTCGAACGACGGCACGACGTGGACCACGCTCGACACCCGGACGAACATCGACTTCCCCGGCCGATTCGCCACGCTCACGTTCGACGTGACGAGCCCAGCGGCATACGGCTACTACCGACTGAATGTCACCGCGGTGCACAGCGGCGGCATCGTCCAGCTGGCCGACTGGGATCTCAATGACGGCTCGACCGGCAACGGCGACCCGACGCCGATGGTGACCAGCGTGGGAGCCGGGCCCATCTCGGGATTCAACATCAAGCCGCTCGTGGGCTGGACGGGCGTCAAAGCCCTGCGGTACTCCGGCGGCCACACCGCCGTCGGGCGTGGTTACGCCTGGAACCGGCTATTCGACGTCGACGTCCCCGTGACTGAGACGACCCAGGTCGAGTACAAGATCTTCCCGGACATGGTCTCCGGAGACCTGAGCTACCCCTCGACCCACACCGCGGTCGACCTGCGCTTCACCGACGGCAGCTACCTGTCCGACCTCGGCGCCAGTGACGTCCACGAGGTCGCGGCGAGTCCGGCCGGCCAAGGCGCGGGCAAGATCCTCTATGCGCACCAGTGGAACTCGGTCACGCTGGACGTGGGACGCGTCGCCGCCGGCAAGACGATCGACCGGATCCTCGTCGGCTACGACAACCCTGAGGCGACGGAGGAGACGCGGTTCGGAGGCTGGATCGACGACCTGTCCATCGTCCCGCAGCCGGCGGCCGTCGACGGCTCCGATCTGACCAACTACGTCGACGTGCGGCGCGGCACGAACTCGTCCGGGTCCTTCTCGCGCGGCAACAACCTGCCGATCAGCTCCGTCCCGAACGGGTTCACGTTCTTCACACCAACGACTGATGCGAACTCCAGCTCGTGGGAGTACCACTACCAGGCGCAGAACAACGGAGCGAACCTCCCTGTGCTGCAAGGGCTCGCCATCTCGCACGAGCCGAGCCCGTGGATGGGCGATCGCAACCAGCTGTCCGTCATGCCGTCCGTCACCGCAGGGGTCCCGACGGGCTCGGCATCCGGTCGCGGACTCGCCTTCGACCATGCGACCGAGGTCGCCCGCCCCGACTACTACAAGGTCGAGCTGGCCGGGGGCGCCGACGCGAGCGGCATCCGGGCCGAGACGGCTCCTGCCGACCACGGCGGTGTCTTCCGGTTCACCTTCCCCGAGTCGGCCTCGGCCGGTCATCTCGTGGTCGACACCGTGGACAACAGCGGCGCCTTCACCGTGGCGGCGGGCTCCAACGAGCTCACCGGGTGGGTCGACAACGGCAGCGGCCTGTCCGCGGGCCGGAGCCGCATGTTCGTCTACGGGACGTTCGACCGTCCGGTCACGGCGGCGGGTACCGCACCCGGCGGACACTCGGGGACCCGCTACGCGACCTTCGACCTCAGCACCGACCGCCAGGTGGTCGTCAAGCTGGCGACGTCATTCCTCTCGCTGGACCAGGCTCGTCGCAACCACGGACTCGAGCTTGCCGGGCGCGACTTCGAGGCCGTCCGGGCCGCGGCAAACCAGGCGTGGAACGAGCGGCTCGGCGTCGTGGAGGTCGATGGAGCCAACGACAGCGAGCGGACGACGCTCTACTCGAACCTGTACCGGCTCAACCTTTATCCCAACAGCCAGTTCGAGAACACCGGTTCGGCCACCCAGCCGCGCTACCAGTACGCGAGCCCGGTGAGCCCCAAGTCCGGCGCCGCGACACCGACCCAGACGAACGCCGCCGTCAAGGACGGCAAGCTGTACGTCAACAACGGGTTCTGGGACACCTACCGCACTGTCTGGCCCGCGTACTCGCTCCTCTATCCGGAGGTCGCCGCGGAGATCGCCGACGGCTTCGTCCAGCAGTACCGGGACGGCGGCTGGGTCGCGAGGTGGTCATCGCCTGGCTACGCCGACCTCATGACCGGCACGAGCTCCGACGTGTCCTTCGCCGACGCCTACGTCAAGGGCGTCCCGCTGCCGGACCCGCTGGGCACCTACGATGCGGCGCTCAAGAACGCGACGGTCCTGCCGACGTCGAGCGCCGTCGGCCGCAAGGGGCTCGACACGTCGATCTTCCTGGGCTAC
>NZ_DATCWX010000082.1:0-6986 GCF_036566125.1 Intrasporangium sp. | reverse complement strand
GACATGCTCACTCCGTTCCGGGGTGTCGTCGCTGTTCAGTGCAGGACCGCGAAGGGGCGCATCCGCGCCACGGGGCTGACGATGTGGTGGGCCGTGAGCACGGCCATGGCTGCGTTGACGCCGTTGTCGTCGAGATGGGCGGCCTCTGTCGGCGCCGCATCGCTGTAGCGGAACCGCAGGGTGCGGCGGCCGAGACGATCCGTGTGGGAGAGGCCAGACCGTTCGAACTGGTCGATCACGGTCCCCGCCCCGTGGCAGGCCGAGTGGAGGCTGTCCTCGCTGCGTTCCCCGGCCACGGCGAGATACGAGGACGTGCGATGCGTCCCCGGCAGCAGGACCGCCTGCCCGGTCCGGGCGAAAGTCGTCCCGGCCGGCATCCGGTCTGCGGGATAGGCGCGGCAGGAGTTGTGACGGTGCATGACGGCCGTCTCGCCGCCGACCGCCTCCTCGTAGATCGAGTTGTGCGGTGAGTCGACGACGAGTCTCCCCGACGCTCCGCCGAACGCCTGGTCCGCGAGCGCTCTCAGAGCGGTGTAGGTCGCCAGCCGGAAGGCGTAGCCATAGTTCATCGCGGCCGCGTTCGCCAGCATGAGGCGCTGTCCCTCGTCGCTGTCCAGCTCGACCGGAAGACATCCCTTCGCGAAGTAGAGGCGCATCCGGTCGCGCAGCTGCGCGGTGGAGCGGGACGTGGCCAGGTGGAAGAGCGGCTTCTGAACGGCCATCGCCGCTCGCATCACCCGATCGGTGTCCTTGCGCCGCTGGAAGAGGTGCCCGACCGCGCCCGTGAGCACCCCGCCTCCGGCGTGGTACTGAAGGGTCACCTGGCCCTCCCGGACGCCGAGCAGCTCCGCCGCCTCTGGGTCCAGGATCTCCTCCACCTGTTGGAGCTCGACGAAATGGTTCGTCGGTCCGATGGTGCCGAACCGGAGCCGGGCGAGTTGCCACGTCAACGCGGGCATCTCCTTGCGAAGCCGGGCGGCTCCACCCCAGCGGTCCAGGTCGATCCGTCCACCCTCCTCGACCCGTTCGAGCTCGGAGTCGTCGAGGTCCCACCGCTCGACGGCGAACTGCCCGCCATCCGAGGCGGCCCCCATCACCTCCCGGTAAGTCAGGTCCCGCGCGCCTCGCGTCGGGTAGGGGTAACGCTCCCTCACGGCGCGGTAGAAGTCAGCGATCGCGCTGTCCGACGGGCGGTCGCAGTCGAGCGCGATCAGGGCCATCCCGCAGTTGACCGACGAGCTCGTGAACGTCGGCCGGATCGTCCCAGCCGTGGCGACGGCGATGCTCGAGGGCATCTCCATCGTGCGCTTGTGGTGGAAGTCGGGCAGCACGACCGGGGCCGCCGCGAGGTCCACGCCGACGGTCCCCAGCTCGAGGGTGCGCAGCACGCTCGTGTCCGCAGGCAGGGCGGGACCTTCGAAGACCCGGGGCCGGAGATCCGTCGTACCAGCCGCCCGGCCCGGGACCGGGGTGAACACCTGGTCGGGCTCGGTGCCTCCGGCGACGTGGCGGCCCCGCGCCCGGTGCGTCGTGCCGGCGATGACGTTGAGCTGCATGCGTCGTGCCTCCGTTCGGGTCGATGGACCCGTCGTGTCGGTGGTCGTCGGTGGTTCGGTGCTCGCCCGTCGTCGAGCCGGTCAGTAGTCGTCGGGATACGGCGCAGGGAAGGCCAGGGCCGGGCCCGGTGCCGCCTGGGCGTACGTCCCGAGGAGCGCGCCGAGTGCGCTCTTGACCTCATCGGTTGCGTTGAGCGACGACGCCTCGAAGAGCCGTTGCAGTCCGGCGCCGAAGTCGGGCGCAACGGGACAGCTCAGCGTGCTGAAGATGCGCGCGTGTGCGGTCGGCAACGGTTGCTCCGTGGTGGAGAACAGTGACTCGTGCAGCTTCTCGCCCGGACGGAGGCCGGTGAAGCGGATCTCCACGTCGGGCAGCTCGAGCTGACGGGCATAGTTCGACACGAGCTCGACGATGCGGACCGGCTCGCCCATGTCGAGCACGTAGGTCTCGCCGCCGACCGCGAGGTGTGCAGCTTCCAGGACGAGGCCGACTGCCTCCTCGATCGTCATGAAGAAGCGGGTGACATCGGGATGGGTCACCGTGATCGGCTCACCGTTGCGCGCCTGTTCCGCGAGGATCGAGAGGAGCGAGCCCCTGCTGCCCAGGACGTTGCCGAAACGCACCGCCGACACGATCGTGTCCTCCGTGCTGGCCCACTTGACGGCCTGTTCGGCCAGTTGCTTGGTCGCGCCGAGCACCGAGGTGGGATCGGCGGCCTTGTCCGTGGAGATGAGCACGAACCGGGCGACGCCCGCGTCGACCGCGGCCGTGAGCACGTTGAGCGTTCCGATGACGTTGGACTTGACGCCCTCGCACGGGTGCCGCTCGAGCATCGGGAGGTGCTTGAGGGCGGCGGCGTGGAAGACGATGTCGGGCCTCGTGTCAGCCATCACCTGGTGCATGCGCCGGGCGTCGCGGATGTCCGCGACGACGAGGTCGTCCGAGTCGAGCATCGCCTCTCCGGTCAGCTCGAGCTGGAGTCTGTGCAGGTTGGACTCGTCGTGGTCGAGCATGATGAGCCGTTCGGGGACGAAGCCGGACACCTGGCGGCACAGTTCGCTGCCGATCGAGCCACCGGCTCCCGTGACGAGCACGCGCGCCCCGTTGATGATCTCCTCGACCTCGGCGGAGACGACGTGCATCTCCGGACGACCGATCAGGGAGCCGATCTCCAGGGAGCGCAGGTCTGTTCCCACGACGTCGCGTTGCAGCAGGGCGATGAAGGAGGGCAGGTGCCGAACGCTGGCACCGACGCGCGCGGCTGCTGTGGCGAGGCGCCGGACCTCGGCGGCAGGCAGCCCCGGGATGGCGAGCAGGACCACGTCGACCCGCTGCACCGTCGCCACAGCGAGCAGATCGGCCAAGGTGCCGAGCACCGGCAGCCGCCGAACCACGCGCTTGCTCGTGTCGTCGTCGAGGAAGCCGATCGGTGCGAGGCCGAACTCGGACACCTTCTCCAGGTCCCGAGCGAGAGCACGCCCGGCTTCTCCGGCCCCGACGATGAGTGTCCTCAGCCCGGGCTGCATCGTGGGGATGAACCCCAGCTCGCTCGGCGTCCACCCGTACTCGAGGATGGTCATCGCATTCCTCCAAGCTCGATGAGGGCGGCGCACACGGCGTCCACCTCGGTGTCACTGATCACGTGGTCAAGGGGAAGGGAGAGTGTCTGCGCGAACACGCTCTCGGCGCCGGGGAGTCCGCCGGCCGGCAGCAGGCACTCGTACCGGTACCAGGTGAGCTGGTGGACGGGGATGAAGTGCACCGAGGTGCCGATCCCCTGCTCGCGAAGCAGCGCGATGGCGTCGTCACGCCCCACGCGGAACTCAGGCAGGATGCGTACCGCGTAGAGGTGCCAGGCGTGCCGGCCGAGCGACGGCCGTGGTGGCAGATCGAGCCCCGGCACGCCGGCGAGCTGGCGATCGTAGCGCTCGGCCACGTCCGCCCGGCGCGCCTGCATCGCCTCGAAGTGTCGAAGCTGGACCCGACCTATCGCCGCCTGGATGTCGGTCATGTTGGCCTTGAGTCCGTCCCAGCTGACGTCATAGCGCCAGTTGCCACCCGGGAGGTACCGCTGCCAGGCGTCCCGCGTCATCCCGTGCAACCGGGTGCAGCGGATCCGGTCCGCCAGGGCCTCGTCCTCGGTGGTGACCATGCCGCCCTCGCCGATGGGCAGGTTCTTCGTCGCGTAGAAGCTGAAGCAGGTGGCCCGCGAGATGGTCCCGACGGGCCGGCGCCCGACGACAGTGCCGAGCGCGTGGGCGGCATCCTCGATGACGTGGTCGAGCGCCACCCCGGCGGCTTCTGCCAGAGCCTCGACGTCGGTCGGCAGCCCGCCGAGGTGCATGACGACGAGGGCGTCCACGCCCCCCGCGGCCCGCGCGGCCGCAGCGACGGTGTCGATGGAGGGCATCGCGGTGTCCGGGTCGACGTCGGCGAGGACCGGGAGGAGACCGGCGTGGCGAATTGCGCCCGCCGCTCCACAAAAGGTCATCGTCGACATGAGCACCTTGGCCCCATGGGGCAGGTCGAGTCCGCGAAGGGCGAGCTCGATGGCCGCAGTGCAGGAGCTGACGGCGATGGCATGCGACGCGCCCAGATAGTTGGCGAACTCTCGCTCGAACTCCACGACCTGCCGGCCCGAGGTCACCCATCCCGAGGCGAGTACCGAAGCGACCGCGTCTGCCGCCTCGGGCCAGATGCCAGTGCGGGTGAACGGGATACCCGCCGTGGATGCGGTCAGTCCATTCGCTGGTGCTCGGGTGGGCAGAGCCGAGAGAACGTCACTCATCTTGAAGAACCTTCCCGAACAGGGCGACTGCGTCAGGTGCGGAGTGGACATGGAACTTGCGCAGGATGCTTCGGACATGGGTCCTGACCGTGTTGGGCGACAGCTGCAGCTGCTCGCCGATCTCCTTGCGGGTCAGTCCGGCTGCGAGCGCCTTGAGGACGGCCTCCTCGCGCCTCGTCAGTACGTGTGGGCCCGTCTTCCGGTACAGCTCGACCGGGCCCTTGACGATCCGGTCGGCGAGGAGGCGTCGGACGGGTTCTACGGGCAGGTGCGTCTCGCCACGCGCCACGGCCCGGAGGGCTGCCAAGAGCTCGGTGTGCTTGTCGTTCCGCCAGACCCACCCTCGAACGCCGAGTGCCACCGCCTCCAGGATGCACCCGTCCCGGGAACCGTCACTGAGCATGACAGCCGCAGGTCCGGGCCGGAGCGCGAGGACTGACCTGGCCACGCCCAGCCCCTCGTCGCCGCCCAGGGGATGGGCGAGGACGACGACGTCGCAGGCGGCCCACTGGAGCAGGGCGAGCGCGCCGGGCCCGTCCATTGCGCTGCCGACGAGCTGAAGGTCGTCGCACTCGTCGAGCTGCACGGCCATCGCCTCGGCAAACAGCGGGCTGTCATCGACGACGACGATGCGGGTCCGACTCGACATGTCGACCAGCGTGCGCGCCCGCCCCTCCCCGCGGATCCGCTGCTGAGGGGATGTCGTTCTACAACAAAAGCACTACGCCATGCAGGGATAGGTCGGGTGATCGGTCGGGCACCCGGTCACCGGACATTGAGGGGCCAGATGTCCGCCGAGCCGTGGGCCGCGATGAGGGCCACGGCCTGCAGACGGGAGTGCAGGCCCAGCTTGGTCAGGAGGTTCTGGACGTGCGTGCGTGCGGTGCTGCGCTTCACGTGGAGTGAGGTGGCGATCTCCTCGGTGCCCATCCCGTCAACGACGCAGCGCAGCACTTGCCACTCCCGGTCCGTCAGGAAGCTCAGGGCCCAGAGCGGGTTGTCCTGTGACTCACTCATCCGGAGCGCACCCTTGAGCAGCGTCGGATCGACAGCCAGATGTCCTTCGAGTGCCAGTTCGAGCGCCTCGTCGAGCTCGGCGATGGCACGGTCCTTGGCGATGAAACCGTCCGCGCCTGCCGCGATGGCGTGGACCACAGTGTCGTGGCTCGGGTCAGCCGACATCATGACGACCTTCGTGTGCGGCACGGCGGCACGGACCTGCTGGATCAGCGGGAGGCTGGACCCTTCAGGGAAGTTCACGTCGAGCAGGCACACGTCGGGCGCGTGCTCCCTCACCATCGGGACCACCGCGTCCAGCGATCGAGCCATGCCAACCACGTCGTGCCCCCGTCCATTGAGGGCAACGTCCAGTGCGTCGAGGAGCAGGGCGTGGTCGTCGGCGAGGACGATCCTCATCCTGCAGCCTGCTGTTCCGTGGCACGACCCAGTCGGATCTCCGCCACGGTTCCGACGTCCAGACCCGGCCGGATCCGGAAGCCACCGTTGCAGGCTGCCATGACGGCTCGGGTGGTGGTCAGGCCCAGCGACGTGCGTGATGGGATCCGGCCGAGCCCCGGCCCGTCGTCAAGGATGCTGATTCGCACCTCGCCAGCCGCTGCGTCGTCCTTCACCTGGACCACGACGTGCCCCTCGTCGCCCGCCGCCCTCACGGCGTTGTCCAGGAGGCAGCCAAGAGCGCGTGCGACCGCGACCGGCCGCGCCCATCCCCAGGCGGACGCCGGTGCGTCGATCGCGATCTCGCACGGCGCGGTCGCGCGCCAGAGTCCGACCGCCTCCTCCACCACCACGCACAGGTCGACAGCCTGCACGCGATCAGGCCCGTTGCCGAGCGCCGACTCGATCAGCGCGCCGAGCCAGCCGGCTTGCTCGGCTATGGCCGTCAGACGTCGCTCAGACGGTCTCGACCCGTCGCTCAACAGGCGAATGGCTGACACCGGCCCTCGAAGGTCGTGCAGCAGAGCCCTCACCGTGTCGGCTTGCACCGACTCATCGGGCCCACCCAGGTCCCTGTGCTCGCTGTCCATCTCTCGCACCCTCCCTTGACCGGAACGCCACTCCGCCGACCGGTCTCCCACTTCCCCGAGTGCTCTTTGCTGCTCCCCCTTCCCCAGCAAATACAAGGTAGGCGCGTTTTCCGAGCAACGTCCAGATACCAAAAAAATGCTCCAGAACATTCCGCCCACCACTTACAAAAGCCGACGAAAGGTGGTTCGGCGGGGCCTGGCTGCCGCTCGAAACGCCACCACGCCGGGGGACGGCGTGCGTGCGGGGACCGGCCCAGCGGCCTACGGCAGAAGACGTGGGCGTATGCCGCTGAGCCAGCTCCCAGCGCACCGACCTTGCGTGGTTCGTCCTTCGAGACCACTGGGCTGGCTCCGATGGATCACCGTGCCAGCTGAGAAGCTGCTGGCGCGGCCACCTCCTCCGCGTGGCCGATCGGTGTGCGCGGCAGGGCAGCCAGCGCGATGAGCGTTCCGAAGACTGCCACCCCGGCAGCGACCGACACCGCCGCGTGCATCCCCGAGGCGAACGCCGACCGCGCGGCGTCGAGGATGGCGGCTCCTACCGGGCCACCAACCTGCTCCGCGACGACGGTCGCTCCGCCGAGCGTCTCACCGGC
>NZ_DATCWX010000228.1:0-14880 GCF_036566125.1 Intrasporangium sp. | reverse complement strand
CCGCGACATCGCCGGCACCGGGACCATCGACGAAGAGGGGCGCGTCGGCCCCATCGGCGGCATCAAGCAGAAGATGGCAGGCGCCCGGTCGGGCGGATCCGAGTACTTCCTGGCCCCGGTCGACAACTGTCCCGAGGTCGTGGGCAATGTCCCATCCGGGCTCGAGGTCTTCGCGGTCAGCACCTTCAAGGACGCGACCAACGCGGTTGAGGGCATCGCGTCCGGGCGGACGTCGTCGCTGCCGCGCTGCTGATCCTGTCCTCCGCCGATCGAGTGAACGGCTTTCGGGGTGTGAAGGCCGCAAAACGGGTTCACTCGATCGACCGTCGCGGTCGAGTGGTTGGATGGACCGGTGGACGAGCAGCCGGTCACCTCCGTGACCACCGAGCCCCTCACCATCGCCGCGCTCGACACGGAGCGTCATGTTTCGGCGGCCGGCTGGGACCAGCCGGCGCGCCTGTTCGCTCTGGTCCGCACCGCCTCGCTGCTCGCTCGCGAGCCACACCTGCGCCCGCAGCTCGCTCCCGCGGACCTGGCCGAGGGTGCCTTCACCGCCATCGAGCAGGAAGGGCTGCCGGCCACCTCGTCGCTGGAGACGCTCCTCGGCAGGATCGCCTGGCCTGACGAGGTCGACGGGTGCGCCCTCGCCGTCGAGCGCATGGTCGTGCCACCCGACGCGGAGCGGGACCTCCCGGAGCGGCCCGAGGCCGCTGTCGACGCGCTGGCCGCACACCCCGGTCGCAGAGACGTCCGCCTCCTCGTCGCGGTGCTCCGCGATGGCTCGTCGATCTGCCTGCTTCGCCAGCGCGAGCATGACTCCGACGACGCGGTCGCCACCGGGAACGACATCGCGCCCGGGCTGGTCGCAGCCCTGAAGGCGACGCTGGAGGAGTAGACGTACTGCCCGAGCGAGTGAACACGTTCGGGGTCTCAACCACCCCGAAAGCTGTCCACTCGATCGGCGCTCGGGGTCGGCAATGGCGCAACGTCCACGTGCGGGAGTGGTCGTTGGGCTGGGACCGGGCTCAGCGGCATACGGCATCGTGTGCACCGATGATCGAGTGAACACGTTCTGGGGTCTCGGCCACCCGAAAGTTGTCCACTCGATTGGGGGTGGGCATGGGTGCGGGCGGTCTCAGGCTGTCGGGTTATGGTTGCCGCAAGCGGCACCTCAGGTCCGCGATCTGCCAGCCCCAGCACCTCGAGGCGACCCAACGTGAGCGACAGCGACTTCGGCCCACCCCCCAAAGGCCCCTTTGGCGACGGCGGTGAACCGGGCGCGACACGACGCGCTGCGGCGCAGCGCCCCAACCGCAGCCCCCTCGTGACGGCACTCGTGGTGGCGGGTGCGCTGCTGCTCGTCGTGGCGACGCTGGCCAACTTCTGGACCGAGGTGCTGTGGTACCAGTCGGTCGACTTCTCGGGAGTCTTCACGACCCAGCTCGTGACGAAGGCGCTGCTCGGGCTGGCCGGTGGCCTCATGACCGCCGCCGTCATCTGGTCGAGCATCCACTTCGCCTACCGCCACCGGCCGATCTACGCGCCCTCGCCCGAGACGCAGGCCATGGAGCACTACCGACAGCTCGTCGAGCCGATGCGCAAGACGGCGACGATCGCTGCTCCGCTCGCCATCGGCCTCTTCGCCGGACTGTCGGCGGCGACCCAGTGGGACACCTTCCTGCTCTGGCGCAACGGCTCGCCGTTCGGCCAGACCGACCCGGAGTTCAAGTTCGACATCTCCTTCTTCGTCTTCGACCTGCCGTGGATCAACTTCGTCGTGTCGTTCCTGACGATGATCCTCGTGCTCGGCTTCATCGCCGCCGCGTTCACGCACTACCTCTACGGGGGCATCGTCGCGGGCCAGCGGACCCGCTCGACCCAGGCCGCCAGAGTGCACCTGTCGATCATCGCCGCCGCGCTGGTCCTCGTCCGCGCCGTCGCGTTCTGGGTGGACCGGTACAACCTGGCCAACGCCCAGTCGACCCGGATGACGGGTATCCAGTACACCGAGGCACACGCCTACATCCCGACCAAGGGGATCCTTGCGATCGCTGCCCTGATGTGCGTGGGAATGTTCCTCAGCACCATCTGGACCCGCTCGTGGCGGCTGCCGCTCGTGGGCGTGGCCGTGCTCGCTGTCGTCGTCGTGGCCGTCGGTGGGATCTACCCCGCGCTGGTCCAGTCGCTCAAGGTGCGGCCCTCCGAGAAGTCGCTCGAGCTGCCGTACATCGAGCGCAACATCGAGGCGACGCGGGCGGCCTATGGCTTCGACGACATCCAGGTCGAGCCGTATGACACCACCGCGACCGCCAGCCCGGGCCAGCTGGCACACGATGCCGCGACCATCCCCGGCATCCGACTCATCGACCCCAACGTCGTCAGCCCCACCTTCAAGCAGCTCGAGGCCTCGAAGGGGTACTACCAGTTCGCCGACGTCCTCGACGTCGACCGCTACAACCTCGACGGCAAGCAGACCGACACCGTCATCGCGGTCCGCGAGCTCGACCTGACGGGCGTCCCTGAAGGACAGCGCAACTGGCTCAACGACCACACGGTCTACACCCACGGATACGGGGTCGTCGCCGCCAAGGGCAACACGCGTGAGGACGACGGACGGCCCACCTTCTTCGAGTCGCAGATCGGCACGACCGGCGTGCTCGGCAAGTACGAGCCGCGGATCTACTTCGGGGAGTCATCCCCCGAGTACTCCATCGTGGGCGGGGGCAACAACGAGTTCGACTACCTGGCCGCCGACAACGAGCAGGTGAAGAACACCTATGCCGGCGAGGGCGGGGTCAAGCTCGACGCCCTCCGGCGCATCGCCTACGCGTTCAAGTACCGGGAGATCAACTTCCTGCTCTCCGATGCCGTGACCAACGACTCGCGGCTGCTGGACCACCGCACACCGCGCGAGCGCGTCGAGCGAGTCGCGCCGTGGCTGACGCTCGACGGGAACGCTTACCCCGTCGTGGTCGACGGACGGGTCCTGTGGGTCATCGATGGCTACACGACGACCGACATGTACCCCTACTCCGAGATGACGACGCTCGATGCCGCGACGTCGGACTCGGTGACCCGCACCCGTGACTCGGTCCAGGCCATCCGCTCCGGCCAGATCAACTACGTGCGCAACTCGGTCAAGGCGACCGTGGACGCCTACGACGGAACCGTCAAGCTGTACCAGTGGGATGAGAAGGACCCGATCCTCGCCGCCTGGATGAAGATCTTCCCGGGTGCCGTGACGCCTCTTTCAGCAATCAAGGGCTCGCTCATGGAGCACCTGCGGTATCCGGAGGACCTGTTCAAGATCCAGCGCCAACTGCTGACGAAGTACCACGAGACCGACGCCGCGTCGTTCTACGGCGGCCAGACGTTCTGGCGCGTCCCACTCGACCCGACGCGCGGCACGAACGCCGAGCAGTCACTTCTCCAGCCGCCCTACTACCTGTCGCTCGCCATGCCGGGCCAGGAGCAGCCGGCGTTCTCCCTGACCTCGACGTTCATGCCGGTTGGTGACCGCAACCTGCTCACCGGTTTCCTCGCCGCCGACGGAGACGCGGGCTCCGAGGACGGGAAGAGATCATCCGGTTACGGCCGGCTCCGGTTGCTCGAGCCGACGAGCACCACGGTGAAGGGCCCCGGACAGGTCTACAACGACATGCGGTCGTCGCAGGTGTCTTCGACCGACTCTGGGTTCGGAACCCTGGCGCAGTTCATCTCGACGACGGCGCTGCAAGGGGCCGAGGTCACCTTTGGCAACCAGCTCACGCTGCCGGTCGGTGGTGGGGTGCTGTACGTCCAGCCGATCTATGTCCAGGCCTCCGGAGCCGGCGCCTACCCGCGCCTGTCCGCGGTGGCTGTCGCCTTCGGGGAGAAGATCGCCTGGGCCGGGTCGCTCGACGGCGCGCTCAACGATCTCTTCGGCGGAGAGTCTGGAGCTGCGGCCGGCGACCAGGGCACCGACACCCCGGTGACTCCCGACGGCACGCCGACCGGCACACCCACGGGCACCCCGACCGGCACGCCGACGACGGGTCCGACCACGTCCGCCCCGACGCCGACCGGCCCGACGGCCACGCCCGACGCAGCTGCGCTTCGTCAGGCGCTCGCCGACGCCGACGCGGCGTTCCGGGCCGGCGAGGACGCCCTGCGAAAGGGTGACTTCGCCGCGTACGGCCAGGCGCAGGAGAAGCTGAAGGCGGCCCTGGCTCGAGCGGCGGCCGTCGCACCCCCGGGTCGCTGACTGGACGAGAGTGGGACTGATCGGGCACCTCGGACGCGTTGGCGAGCGTCCCTGGTGCCCGATTTGGTCCTCCAGTCGGATTCACGTAAGGTGGTGTTTGCCGACGCGGGGTGGAGCAGCTCGGTAGCTCGCCGGGCTCATAACCCGGAGGTCGCAGGTTCAAATCCTGCCCCCGCTACCACATCAGGCCCGGAGGTCTTTGTGATCTCCGGGTCTGACGCATTGGACCGCGAGACGTGACCCCCCGGGTGCCTGTGCGTCCGCCCGGGGCTGACTGGCGCCGCGCTCAGGCCCGGATGGACGCCCTGGGCAGGTCGAACCACCGCAGGTGGTCGAAGTCCGGGCTGATGCGGGCCGCGTCCCCGAGCGGGGGTGTGGCCTCGTGCATGAGGCGGGCGCCCTCCACCAGGTAGTCCGCGAGCGCAGACTCGGGGGCCCGGTCCTCGTGCCGCGGGTAGGTCATTCGACCGCCCTCGAAACCAACCTGGCTCAGACGCAGCGGCGGCTCGACCGGTCCACGTTTGTGCGCCCATCGCCCGGTCCGCACGTCGAAGTCGTAGTCACCGAGCAGACGCCAGCCGTCCCTTGCCACGAGGCGCACGGCCTCGAGCAGATACTCGAAGACCGTGTCCGAGATGAAGTAGTTGAGGTTCAAGCGGACCCACCCCGGCTTGATGCCCTCGCACCCCAGCGTGGTCTGGCGCTCGATCGCCCGCGACCGCTCGGAGTCGATGCCGAGCAGCTGGTGGCCGTAGGGACCCGCGCAGGAGCACCCGCCTCGGGCCTGGATCCCGAACAGGTCGTTGAGCACCGCCACGACGAAGTTGTGGTGCAGGAAGGTGCCCCCCTCGCGGTGCACGACGAATGACAGGATCGACAGCCGCTCGGCCTCTAGATTGCCCAGGACCTCGATCGTCGGCTCCCGCGACCAGGCGGCGAGGGCCCGCCGCAGGAAGTCCTCCTCACGTGCGCGGATGACGTCGACGCCGACCGCCTCCTTGAGCCGGAACACGAGGCCGGCGCGGATGGACTCGATGATCGCGGGGGTCCCGCCCTCCTCGCGGTGCGCCGGGTCGGTGACGTAGTCGTGGACGTCTGTGCTGACGTAGGACACGGTCCCGCCGCCAACGACGTCCGGGACGCGGTTCACCAGGAGCTCCCGACGGACGACGAGGACGCCCGGGGTGCTCGGCCCACCAACGAACTTGTGTGGGCTGAGGAACACGGCGTCCTTGCGCGCCAACCCCCTTCGAGAGGAGGCGTATGCCGCTGAGCCGGGTTCCGCTGGCTCCGTGGCGTTCTCGTCCTCCCGGCCCGTGGCTCCGTACATCGCGATGTCGATGTACGGCGCGGCAGCGGCGAAATCCCAGAAGGCGAGGGCGCCGTGTTCGTGCAGGACCGTGGAGATCGCATCGGTGTCGGTGAGGATGCCGGTGACGTTGCTCGCTGCCGAGAAGGACCCGATCTTCAGGGGCCGGTCGGTGTGCCGCTCCAGCAGTTCGCGCAGTGCAGAGATGCTGATGTGGCCGTCTGGGTCCATGGGGACGACGACGACGTCGGCGACGCATTCCCGCCACGCGAGCTCGTTCGAGTGGTGCTCATAGGGACCGATGAAGACGACGGGCCGTTCCTCGTCGGGGACGAGCGCGCTCGGATGCCAACGGTCCTCGAAGGCGGACGGGACCCGCAGGCCCAGGATGCCGATGAGCTTGTCGATGGCGCCCGTGCAGCCCGAACCGGCGAAGATGACGACCGTCTCGTCGTCTCCGCCCACCGCGTCGCGGATGATCCGGCGTGCGTCCTCGCGCAAGCGCGTCGTCTGCAGGCCGGTCCCCGAGGACTCCGTGTGCGTGTTGGCGTAGCGGGGGAGAACCTCCTCGCGGATGAAGTCCTCGATGAAGGTCAGAGCCCGGCCCGATGCCGTGTAGTCCGCGTAGGTGACCCGGCGTGGGCCGTAGGGCCCGGGGAGCACCTGGTCCTCACCGATGACCGACTCGCGGATCGTGGCGAGCAAGTCTGAGGTCGAGACGTCATCGTCACCACTCATTGGAACAGCATATGCCAACGTTATGCTAACTGTCACCTAAATAACGTGGCATTATCCAAGCCTTTGGCTCTGAGGTGGCCTCGGGAACGTTCGCGCGACTTCACGTAGGGTCAGGGCGTGACCTCGATCGCCTATCCCATCGTCGAACGGACCCTGCCGAACGGCCTTCGGGTCATCGTCTCGGAGGACCATGCCGTCCCCAATGTCGCCGTCAACCTCTGGGTCGGTGTCGGCTCCCGCCACGAAGCCCGCGGCCGGACAGGTCTGGCCCACCTCTTCGAGCACCTCATGTTCCAGGGCAGCCGCAACGTCGCCTCGGGAGAGCACTTCAGCGCGCTCATGAACGAGGGGGCGCGCCTCAACGCGACGACCTGGTTCGACCGGACGAACTACTTCGAGACGATCCCCGTCGGCGCGCTCGACCTCGCCCTGTGGCTCGAGGCAGACCGCCACGGCTACCTCCTCGACGCGGTGACCCAGGAGAACCTCGACAACCAGCGGGACGTCGTCAAGGAGGAGAAGCGCCAGCGGTACGACAACGTGCCCTACGGCCAGGCGCTCATCGACATCTACGCCACCGTCTTCCCCGAGGACCACCCGTACCACCACCCGACGATCGGGTCGATGGAGGATCTCGACGCCGCGACGCTCGAGGACGTCCACGCTTTCTATCGGGCCCACTATGGCCCGAACAACACGGTCCTCACCCTCGTCGGGGACCTCACCCCGGAGCAGGGGTTCGCCGCTGCAGAGCAGTACTTCGGGGGTCTCGCGCCGATCGAGCTGGACCATCGCGAGCGGTTGCCGCAGCTGTCGCCCATGGCCGAGCCTGTCCGGCTCGACCGGCCGGGGGACGTGCCGAACGACCGCATCTACGTCTCGTTCCGGCTGCCGGTCGACACGACGCCCGAGTACCACGCCTGCTCGATCGCCGTCGACGTGATGAGCGGCCTTGCCAGCTCCCGGCTCATGCGGCGCCTCGTGCGCACCGATGAGACGGCGACGGCGGTCGCGGGGTGGACGATGGGTCTCGTCGACGGGGTCGGTCTCGGGACCATCACCGTCGACATCGCCGCAGGCGCCGACCCGGAGCAGGCGGAGGCGACGGTCTGCGAGGAGCTCGAGCGGTTCCTTGTCGAGGGCCCTGACGAGGGTGAGCTCGAGTCCGTCATCGCCGACACCGAGCGCTCGTGGCTCAGTGCCCTCGCGAGCATCGAGGAGCGCGCGGACCACCTCAGCCACCACGCGCTGCTCACCGGCGACCCCTCCTACGTCAACACCTTCGTCGACCGGGTCAAGAGCGTCACCGCCGACCAGGTGCGGGAGGCGGCCGCGACGTGGCTCGATCCTGAGGCGCGGGCCGTCGTCCGCTACCTCGCCGAGGACGAGGCCGAGGTGGCCGCATGACGAGCGTCGCGCGCCCCGAGGTCGCCCCGCCGCCGCAGTGGTCCTTCCCCGACGCGGTCACCCACGACCTGTCCAACGGCATCCGGCTCGTCACCTACGACGTGCCCGGCCAGTACGTCATCTCCGTGCGTCTTGGCCTGCCCGTCCCGATCAGCGCCGAGCCGCGGGATCTCGAGGGCGTGGCCACGATCATGGCGCGGACCATGGACGAGGGGACGGCGGAGCACTCCGCCGAGGAGCTGGCCCGACTGCTCGAGCGCAAGGGGGTCAGCTACGGCGCGGCAGTGGGCGAGTCCGGCCTTACCCTCGACCTCGATGTCGTGAAGGGGAACCTCGAGCAGGCGCTCGATCTGCTGCGGCAAATCATCACCGAGCCCGCCTTCCCGGACAACGAGGTGGCCCGCCAGGTCCGCACCCGGCTGGCAGAGATCGACCAGGAGCGGTCCATCCCCGGCCACCGCGCTGCGCTCGAGTGGGTCGCCACCTTCTACGCCGACGAGGAGCGAGGCTCCCGTCCCACCGGCGGATCCCGGGAGACGGTGTCGAGGATCACGAGGGACGACGTCGTGGCCTTCCATGAGGAGCACGTCATCGCCGCCGGGACCACGGTCGCGGTCGCTGGTGACCTCTCGGGCCTCGACGTCCGGGCCCTCGTCGAAGGAGCACTGGGCGGCTGGCGCCGGGGGCCGGACCGCGCGTCCTCGCTGAGCCGGGTCGCGACGCTCGCCGAGGACCGGGGCCGGATCGTCATCGTCGATCGCCCCGGCTCCGTGCAGACCGAGATCGTCGTCGGCGCGCCGGGCCCAGACCGCTCGGTGGAGGGCGGCTGGGCCCCGTACCCGGTCATCGGTTTCGTGCTGGGAGGCTCGCCCAATGCGCGGGTCGACGCTGTCCTGCGTGAGGAGAAGGGCTACACCTACGGCATTCGCTCCAGCTTCCGCCCGCGGCGCACCGGGGGCGTCTTCCTCACTTCGGGTTCCGTGCGCGCCGACAGTACAGCGGAGTCGGTCCGACTGCTCGTCGAGATCCTCGAGAGTGGGCGGGACGGGTTCTCGGACCGGGAGGTCCGGTCCGGGGTCGACTTCATCGGCAAGACGGCCCCCGGACGGTACGCGACGGCGGACGCGGTGGCCGACGAGGCGATCAGCATGGCCCTCGACGGACGGAGCACCGAGTTCACGACCGCGAACCTGCGTGACCTGGAGCGGGTCGACCGCGCCCGGCTGGACGGCGCCTTCGAGCGATTCGCCGCAGTCGCCGGCGTGGCCCGTCCGGGCCAGTCCGCAGGCGCCGGCTGGACGATCGTCCTCGTCGGCGACGCGGCAAGTCACCGACCGGCGATCGAGGGCCTGGGCTTCGCCCCCGTCAGGGTCATCCGTGACTGATCGGGCTCAGGCCTCCGCCGCTGCGGCCGGTGTGCCGAGCCGGCGCAGCACCTCGTCATGGAGGAGTCCGTTGGTGGCGACCGCGTTGCCGCTCCAGCACCCCTCGCGCCCGTCGAGGCCGGTGAAGCGCCCGCCCGCCTCCTGAACGATGGGCACGAGCGCGGCCATGTCGTGCACCTCGAGGTCCGGCTCGCTGGCGATGTCGACGGCACCCTCGGCGACGAGCATGTAGGACCAGAAGTCGCCGTACGCCCGGGTCCGCCAGCAGTCGTCCATGAGGTCGAGGAAGTCGTCACGCCGCCCCCGCACGCGCCAGCCGGCGAGCGAGGAGTACGAGAGGGACGCGTCCCCGAGGCGACCGACCTGGGACACGGAGATGCGCTTCGCCGAGGACAGGGACCGGCCCGCCCAGGCGCCCGAACCGGTCGCCGCCCACCAGCGACGCTGGAGTGCCGGTGCGGCGACCAGCCCGAGCACGGGGCGGCCATTGTCGACGAGCCCGATGAGCGTGGCCCAGACGGGCACTCCGCGCACGAAGTTCTTCGTCCCGTCGATCGGGTCGATGATCCAGCGACGGGGGCCGTGCCCGGTCGTGTCGAACTCCTCGCCCTCGACGGCGTCCCGGGGGCGGGTCCGCTTGAGCTGCGCGCGGACCAGCTCCTCGGCCGCCCGGTCGGCGTCCGTCACCGGAGTCAGGTCGGGCTTGCTCTCGACGATGAGATCCGCGGCGCGGAAGCGAGCCATCGTCACCCGCTCGACGGCATCGGCGAGGACGTGGGCCAGACGAAGATCGTCGTCGTAGGAGGTCACTTGGCGGAGCCTAGCGCCAGCACCGACACCGTGGCCGGGAAGGCCGGGCCGCGTCGCGCTCATGAACTTCATGCCGTATGCCGCTGAGCTGGGTCCCCTTGCGCCGCAACGTTTCTGGGTGGGTTGCGACCCGCCCGCCCATGGTGTGGCTTGACATCGCCCCCCCAGGGCCGGAGATGGTGGAGGGGTCCGAGGCGTGTGCGCACTTGCCCCGAGAGGTGGTCGTAGGCGTCAACGCCGGCCAGTCCGGCGACCGCACGAAGACAGGAGTTCCACCATGCTGAGCTTGACCGAGAACGCCCAGGCCATCGTGAGGGGCCTGACCCAGGACGTCGAGCAGCCGACCGCGGGCCTGCGCATCGCCAGCGAGCAGGACCAGCTCGCCGTGAGCGTCGTGACGCAGCCCCAGCCGACCGACGTGGTCGTCGATGCGGGGGATGCCCGCGTCTACATTGCGAAGGACACGGCTCCGGTACTCGACAACCAGACCCTCGACGCGGCACAGACACCGGACGGCGTCGGGTTCACGCTCGCCGAGACGGTCTGAACCTCTGAGCCGAGCCGCCCGCTTCCCGGACGGGGAACGGGCGACTCGGTGTGTCAGTCACTGTCAATAGTCCATCGCGCTGGATCGACTCTGGAGCAGCCGGCGCAGCGACTCGAGCCGGGCCGGGCCGGACGGTCCGGCGTGGCCCTGCGCCACCCAGTCGTCGAGCGCGCAGTCCTCCTCGTCGTGGGTGCACCCTCGGGGGCATTCATCGGTGCCGGCGGCGAGGTCGTGGAAGTGGTCGATGATGCGGTCGACGTCGATGTGGGCGAGGCCGAACGAGCGCACCCCCGGCGTGTCGATGACCCAGCCGTCACCGTCGGGCAGGCGAAGGGCCACCGCGCTGGTCGACGTGTGCCGACCCCGTCCGGTGACCACGTTGACGTCGCCGATGGCCCGTCGGGCGTCGGGAACGAGGGCGTTGACGAGGGTGCTCTTGCCGACGCCGGAGTGGCCGACGAGGACGGTGACGTGGCCCGAGAGCCGCTCGTGCAGCTCCGCGAGACCGCAGATGTCGCCACCGTCCCGACGGGTGACCACGTGGTCGACCTCGAGCGGTGCGTACCTGGCGAGGAAATCGGCCGGGTCGACGAGGTCGGCCTTGGTCAGCACGAGCAGCGGCTCGAGCCCGGCGTCGTAGGCCGCAACCAGGCATCGGTCGACCATGCGGGGACGCGGCTCCGGGTCGGCGAGCGCCGTCACAATGGCGAGTTGGTCGGCGTTGGCGACGATGACGCGTTCGACGGGGTCAGTGTCGTCCGCGGTACGGCGGAGCACGGACCGGCGCTCCTCGATCCGGACGATCCTGGCGAGGGCGTCCGGTCCACCACTCGTGTCGCCGACGAGCGCGACCTCGTCCCCGACGACGACACGGGTGCGGCCGAGCTCGCGAGCCTTCATGGCGGTGACGACGTGCTCCGGCTCGGTTGCCGATGTGGTGGGTGACGCAGGTGGCGACTCAGCCGACCGCTGGCCTCGTCGCCCGGCTCCGGCCGGTATCAGGCAGGTGTAGCGGCCACGGTCGACGGCGACGACCCTGCCGATGACGGCGTCGGCGTGGGCCGGACGTTCCTTGGTGCGGGGCCTCGAGCCCTTGCGGTTCGGGCGGACGCGGATGTCGTCGTCGTCGAGGCCCCGCCAGCTCATCGAGCCGGCTCCACGGCGGGTGCAGGACCGGCCCCGACGCCCGCGGCGCGGTCGCCGGACAGCATCCGGGCCCACAGCCCAGGGAAGTCGGGCAGTGTCTTGGCGGTCGTGGCGACGTCCTCGACAACCACGCGGGGGACACGGAGTCCGAGGATCGCCCCGGCGGTCGCCATCCGGTGGTCGTGGAAGGTCCGGAACCGCCCGCCGTGAAGCGGCGCCGGGGTGATCCGCAGGCCGTCCTCGGTCTCGGTGACGGCGCTGCCGAGAGCGCTCAGCTCGCTCGTCAGGGCTGCCAGGCGGTCGGTCTCGTGTCCGCGGATGTGGGCCACGCCGCGGATCCATGAAGGAGTGGAAGCCAGGGCGGCGAGCGCGGCGACCGTGGGCGTGAGCTCGGCGGCGTCGTGCAGGTCGATGTCGATGCCCACGAGCTCGCCCGTGCCGGTCACGGTCAGGCCAGTCCGGTCGAGCCGGACGTCAGCGCCCATCGTGTCGAGGATCTCGCGCATGAGGTCGCCGGCCTGCGTCGTGTACTGCGGCCAACCGGGCACCCGGACTGTGCCACCCGTGACGAGCGCGGCGGCCACGAACGGGCCGGCGTTGGACAGATCCGGCTCGATCCACACGTCGAGGGCGTTGATCTCGGAGGGCTCGACGCGCCAGGTGTTGGGCTCGGAGTCGTCGACCACGGCGCCGGCATCCCGCAGTGTCTCGACGGTCATGCGGATGTGCGGCTCGCTCGGGACCGGCTTGCCGTCGTGGTGCACGGTGACGCCCTCGTCGTAGCGCGCTCCGGCAAGCAGTAGCGCGGAGATGAACTGCGATGACGCCGAGGCATCCATCGTCACCGACCCCCCGCGGACCCGGCCGTGACCGAGCACGGTCAGCGGCAGCAGACCGTCGGAGTCCTCGAGCTCGACGCCGAGCACACGCAGCGCGTCGATCACCGGCCCCATCGGCCGGACCCGGGCCCCGGCGTCGCCGTCCAGGCGCACCGGGCCGTCCGCAAGTGCCGCGACGGCAGGCAGGAACCGCATCACCGTCCCAGCCAGGCCGCAGTCGATCGCGGCGCCCCCGCGGAGGCGGTCGGGAGGGGTGATGAGCCAGTCAGGCCTGTCGTGGACGCTCCCGGGCGGGTCGCCCTCGGGCGCCACGTCCTCGATGCCCACCCCCAGGGCGCGCAGCGCATCCGCCATGAGCAGCGTGTCCCGCGACCGGAGCGGCGCGCGCAGCCGCGAGCGGTCGCTCGCCAGGGCAGCGAGGACAAGGTAGCGGTTCGTCAACGACTTGCTCCCCGGGAGCGTGACGGTGGCGTCGACCGGGGCTGCCGGGGTGGGGGCCGACCAGTCCCCTGGGACTGTCGTGGGCGTGGTTCCGGTGCTGCGCGTACTGGCGGGGCTTGCGGGATCGGTGGAGGGGGAATGGTCGGCGAAACTCAAGTCAGCTCACGACGTCCTGGGCTCGATGGGCTAGAAGGCGAGCCTCCCGGGCTGCTGCCCGTTTGGCGTGACGCGCCTCACGGCGCGTGGTCTTGGTGGCGTGCTGGGCCCGCCACGCAAGCCCGGGCTTGCCCGCGGTGTCGACACTGGCCAGCAGCAGGCCGCCGAGCAGGCCGACGTTCTTGAAGAACAGGCTACGACTCTGCGCGCGCTTCTTCGGATCGGTCTCGTCCCAGAACGCGTGCTCGATTGCCGTGGTGGGCACGACCGAGGCGGCGAGGAGCGTCGACGCCAGACGGGGCATCCGTCCGGTGGCGAGGAGAAACCCTCCGCCGACCAGGCTGGCGCCGTTGACGCGCACGAACAGGTCAGGGTCCTGCTGCACCGCGGATGGGGCAGACACGGTGTCGAGCAGCTGGGCCGCGCGCTTGGTCCGCGCGGCCGGATGGCGAAGCGCGTCGATTCCGGCGGCGATGAACACCGAGGCGAGCATGGGGCGAGCGATTCGACGAACGATCATCGGGATTCCTCCTGGTGTGGTGTCTACGTTATCGACATACCCACCCCGTCCGGCGCATCCGCCCGTCCCAGACGCCGCCCCACCCTCCGGCAACACACCCGCCTATCGACTGCCGGACCCTGCTGCAGGCGGCGCAGGCAGTCGATAGGCGGGTGTGTTGCGGGGTGGGGGCGCGGGAGGGCTGGGACGGCGGCCGACCCGCGGAGTCAGCTCAGCGGCATACGCTGAAGGCCATGTGTGGGAGGTATGCCGCGAGCGCGAGGCCGGACGAGCTGATCGAGGCGTTCGACATCGACGAGGACCGCTCCGACGAACCGACCCGCAGCATCCTGAAGAACCCGCAGCAGCCAGCGGCCGGCGAGCCGGACTGGAACATGGCCCCGTCGAAGCAAGCGCTCGTCGTCCTGACCCGCTCGCCGAAGGTGCCCGAGCAGGCCGCAGACGCTCCGGACCCCGAGCCCACCCGGCAGCTGCGCCTCCTCACCTGGGGCCTCGTGCCCGCCTGGGCCAAGGACGTCAAGCTGGGTCAACGGATGACCAACGCCCGAGCGGAGTCCGTGCTGGGCAAGGGCGCGTTCGCCAAGGCAGCGCTCGCACGACGGTGCATCGTGCCGGCAGACGGGTGGTACGAGTGGCAGAAGTCCCCGACCGCGGTCGATGCGAAGGGCAAGCCGCGCAAGCAGCCCTTCTTCATCCACCGGGCGGACGGCGCCAAGGTCGGCTTCGCGGGACTCTACGAGTTCTGGCGCGACCGGGAGCTGCCCGACGGCCACCCGGACGCCTGGCTCACGACGTTCACGATCATCACGACGGCGGCCGACCCCGGCATGGACCGGATCCACGACCGCCAGCCGCTCGTCCTCGAGCCGGAGCAGTGGGAGCAGTGGCTCGACCCGGCCGAGAAGGACCCCGAGGCGGTGCGTGGGCTGCTGGAGTTCGCCCAGCCGGGCCGGTTCGAGGCGCACCCGATCGGGCGCGCCGTCGGCGCGACGTCGAGCAACGGCCCCGGTCTGCTCGAGCCGGCCCCTCGTGAGGAGCTCGTCGGGGTCGTCGACCCCATGACGGGCGAGGTGATCGGGGGATGAGCGCCGTCGTGCGCGTGGACCCGCAGGTGCGCGACCTCCCTACGCCGCAGGGTCCGGGACGGGCGCACGTATGCCGCCCAGCTCGCTCCCGCGGCACGGTGGTCCTCGGGCACGGGGCGGGGGGTGGGATGCGCAGCCTCGACCTCACGGTCGCGCGCGAGGTCCTCGTCGGCGCCGGCTGGGCCGTCGTGCTCGTCGAGCAGCCGTGGCTCGTCGCGGGTCGCCGGGTGGCGGGGAGGCCGCCGACCCTCGAT
>NZ_DATCWX010000070.1:0-10858 GCF_036566125.1 Intrasporangium sp. | reverse complement strand
CGAGTGTCGTCAGTAGCGGCGCCACCAGAGGTTGACGGCGTAGTCGACTCCCGTGGCCTCCGGGTGCTCGGCGAGGATGAGGTCGGCGTGGTCCGGTGCGAACTCGATGCGGACAACGGCCTCGAAGTCCTCGCGCGAGTCGAAGTCCCAACGGATGTCGAGACGCTCGCGTGACCAGCCCTGGCGCTGCCAGAACCGCTCGACCGCTCGGGGGTCGTAGGACGGCAGGGCCCTGCGGAACCACGACCCGAATGTCGACCGCGTCGCGTCGTTGTCGATGACGAAGGCCGCGCCTCCGGGTCGCATGATCCGGTTGAGCTCGGCCAGCCCGGGCTCGCATCCCGGCCCGAAGAAGTAGGCCCACCGTGCGTGCGCCACGTCGAAGGACGCATCCGCAACCCCGATCGAGGCTGCACCCTCCTCACGAACCGAGCACAGCGGCATACGGGAAACGCGTTGTGCCGCAAGAGAAGCCAGCGGTGGATGGGGTTCCACGCCGACGACCGAGCGGGCTGTGCGGGCGAACATCGGCAGGTGGTATCCCGTCCCGCAACCGATGTCGACGACGTCTCGTCCGGCCCAGTCCTGGATCTCGTGCATCGCCGACTCGATGACACCCGCGCGGTCGACGCCCTGGTTCTCGACCTCGTAGACATCAGGTGTGTCCCAGATGTTGGGGGAGGCGATGACGTCG
Source organism: Intrasporangium sp. (assembly GCF_036566125.1). Taxonomy (GTDB): domain Bacteria; phylum Actinomycetota; class Actinomycetes; order Actinomycetales; family Dermatophilaceae; genus Intrasporangium. The sequence continues at coordinate 10,164 of NZ_DATCWX010000070.1, read as the reverse complement.
CTCACGCCGTGGACCGGCCTCGCCTGGGCGTCGCCGCGATCGTCGCCGGGTGCACGATGAGCGGCAGGAGCTTGTGGGCACCTCGCGCCCTCACCGCTCGCACCTGCGCCACATGCGCCTCCGCGCGAATCGCCAGCTCCTCGTAGCCAGCCCGACCCATCAGCTCGATGAGCTCCGGCGCCAGCGAACGGTAGACCGGCTCACGGCCGACGTGCGCCTCGGGGTTGCCGGAGCAGTACCAGTCGAGGTCGTGGCCCCCAGGACCCCAGCCGCGCCGGTCGTACTCGGTGATCGTCACCTCGAGGTAGCTCGTGTCGTCGGGCAGCTCGACGGTCCGATAGGTGCGCCTGATCGGCAGCTGCCAGCACACGTCCGGCTTGGCAGTGTGGGGCTGGGCGCCGGTCAGCAGCGCATGCTGGTGGAGGGCGCAGCCGGCTCCGGCCGGGAAACCGGGCCGGTTGAGGAAGATGCAGGCGCCGTCGACGACCCGCGTCTTGCGTGCCCCGTCCTCCTTCTCGGTCCAGTCCCTCCGATGACCGGTCGCGGTGCCGACGTCCCGGTACTGCCACTCGTCCTCACCGAGCTCAGCAACGACGGCGGCCACCCGGCTGAGGTCGTCGTCGTCGGTGAAGTGCGCACCGAGGGTGCAGCAGCCGTCGTCCGGACGGTCGGCGTAGATCCCCCGGCACCCGGCCCCGAAGATGCAGGTCCAGTTGCTCGTCAGCCAGGTGAGATCACACCGGAAGCGCTGCCCTGCGTCGTCAGGGTCGGTGAACTCCACCCACACGCGGGGGAGATCGAGGGGTGCTTCGGCCACCGCCACACCTTACGTCGTCGTGGTGCCACGTGCGTGATGGCGCCGCCGGGGGCCGGTGCGAAGGCCTCGCACCGGCCCGAGCACCCGGTCCGGCGGTCAGGGCGTCAGTGCGACGGCGCCGTCATGTCCCGGCGGTGCGTTCGGGTCACCTGCAGGTCTGCCACCCCGACGAGCAAGGTGACGGCTCCGACGATCCACGCGGTCCAGGCCATGGGCCTGGTGGTGCTGAAGCCCATGACCCACGGCGCGACGATGAATGCCGCTCCGAGGATCACCATGAGCCCTTCGAGGGGGACCATGTCGGGTCGCACCATCTCCGCGAGCGCGACCAGCGCAGTGATGACGCCGAGCACGACCATGGTCCAGGTGGCCCTGGTCGTGGTGGTCGTCCAGATGGGCGAGAGGAAGGCGTAGATGCCGGCGACGAGTGCGACGACATCCTGTAGGTGTGTCGATCGCTTCATGAGGATCGACCCTTCTTTCACTACTGGGTCCGTCGATCCAAAGGCGGACCGGACACCTCGATTCTCGATCGGCCAGAGGTGGCCGTCAATGGACCGACGTGGACTGGCGCACCAGTAGATTCGGGGCTATGACCCAGGCCGAAGCGAGTCCCGCGGTTCTCGTCCGTGACCTCACCGTCGTGCGGGGCAAGCGTCGGGTGCTGCCTGCGCTGTCGCTCGAGATCCCCGCCCGTCAGGTCATCGGCCTGCTCGGGCCCTCGGGGTCCGGGAAGTCGACGCTGATGCGGGCCATCGTCGGCGTCCAGGTCATCGAGTCCGGCACCGTGACGGTCCTCGGCCATCCGGCAGGCAGCCAGGCGCTGCGCGACCAGGTCGGCTACGTGGCGCAGTCGCTCAGCGTGTACCAGGACCTCACGGTCCGGGAGAACGTCGCCTATTTCGGCCGGTCTGTGGGACTGACGGGGCGGGACCTGCGCAAGGCGGTCGACGACACCCTGTCCGAGGTCGACCTGGATGACCATGCCGGCGACCTCGTCCGAAACCTCTCCGGAGGCCAGGAGTCCCGCGTTTCGCTGGCCTGCGCTCTCGTCGGCAGCCCGAGCCTGCTCGTGCTCGACGAACCCACCGTGGGCCTCGACCCCATCCTGCGCCGCGACCTGTGGGACCACTTCCATGACCTCGTCCGCCAAGGGCGCTCCCTCATCGTGTCGAGCCACGTCATGGACGAGGCGGCCCGCTGCGATCGGCTCGTCCTCCTGCGCGACGGCCAGGTGCTGGCCGACCTGACGCCGGCCGAGCTGCTGGAGCGCACCGGGCAGACCGACGCTGACGCCGCCTTCCTTGCCCTCGTCGAGGCGACCGGTAGAGCGTCCGATGGAGAGGTGAACCGATGAACGCCGGGCTGACCATCGCCACGACCGGGCGTGCGCTGCGGCAGATCCGCACGGACCACCGCACGATCGCGCTCATCATGGGCGTGCCCATGGTCGCGATCGGGCTGCTCGCCTGGATCTACAACAACACGCCGGTCTTCGATGCGATCGGCCCTGCACTCCTCGGTGTCTTTCCGCTGGTCGTCATGTTCGTCGTGACGTCGGTTGCCACGCTGCGGGAGCGCCAGTCGGGGACGCTGGAACGGCTCCTCACGACCCGCATGGGCAAGGCCGACTTCATGCTGGGCTACGCCGGGGCCTTCGGTGCGCTGGCCATCGTCCAGGCACTCCTCGCGACGTCCTTCGCGATCTGGGTGTGCGATCTCGACGTCCTCGGGCCGCTGTGGATGCTCGTGCTGGTCGCCGTCCTCGTCGCCGTCCTCGGATCCTCGCTCGGGCTGCTCGCCAGTGCCTTCGCGCGCACCGAGTTCCAGGCGGTGCAGTTCATGCCGGCCTTCATCATCCCGCAGTTCCTGCTCTGCGGCCTGCTCGTCGACCGCGACCGGCTCCCCGCGTTCCTCAGCGCCGTGTCCGACCTGCTACCCCTGTCCTACGCCGTCGACGCGATGAAGGAGGTCACGGCGCACGACGAGGTGACGAGTGCCGGCGCCTGGTCGATGGTGATCGTCGCGGGCTTCATCGTCCTCGCGCTCGCCCTGGCCTCCCTCACGCTCAGCCGGCGCACTCCCTGACGGGTCGGAGCCGCCGGTCACGGACCGTTCAGGGGATGTTCACCGAGTCGGGCTAGTGTCGAAGGATGCGGCTGGGCGTCATCGACATCGGGTCCAACACCGTCCACCTGCTCGTCGTGGACGCGCACGCCGGCGCCCATCCCCTCCCGGCGTTCTCCCACAAGGTCGACCTGCGCCTGTCCGAGCACCTCACTCCTGACGGCCTCATCAGCGACGACCTGACGGTGCGGCTCGTCGAGTTCCTCCGTGAGTGCCTCGAGATCGCCGAGGACCAGGGCGTCGAGGAGCTGCTCGCTTTCGCCACGTCCGCGATGCGCGAGTCGCCGAACGGGGACACCATCATCGAGCGGGTCCGGGAGCAGACGGGCATCCTGCTCGAGGTCCTGAGCGGGGTCGACGAGTCCCGGGTGACCTTCCTCGCCGCTCGCCGATGGTTCGGCTGGTCGAGTGGGCGGCTGCTCGTCATCGACATCGGCGGGGGCTCACTCGAGCTCGCCTCAGGGATCGACGAGGACCCGGACGTTGCGATCAGCCTGCCGCTCGGCGCCGGCCGGATCACCCGGGAACGACTTCCCGGCGACCCGCCGAGTGCCGGGGAGTCGCGCGCCGTCCGCTCCTACATCAGGGCAACGGTCGCCCGACAGGTTCGGCCGCTGCTCAAGGCCCCCAGCCCGGACCGCGTGGTCGGCACGTCCAAGACGATGCGTTCGCTCGCGCGGATCGCCGGGGCGGCTCCGCGCGAGAGCGGACCCTTCGTCCCGCGGGAGCTGCGGCGCGCCGATCTCGAGACGATCGTCGACAAGCTCAAGGGTCTCGACGCAGCGGCGCGGGTGTCGCTGCCCGGCGTGTCGGAGGCCCGCGCCCACCAGATGCTCGCCGGTGCCCTCGTCGCAGAGGCGGCGATGGACCTGCTCAATGTCGACCGGCTCGACATCTGTCCCTGGGCGCTCCGGGAGGGCCTGATCCTGCGGCGCCTCGACCTGCTCGACCCTGACGAGGTGTCGAACCGGCCCGGCTAGGACTCGGCCAGGACCCAGACGGAACCCACGAGCAGGGCAGGTGCGCGCGTCACAGGGGCCTCGTCCGTCGTCCGTCCGGGCCGTGCCCCAGAATGAACCCCATGACGATCCGGATCGGGCTCTCGACGGCCGCGATGTACCCGGACAACGCGGCCACCGCTTTCGCGACGGCCGCGCGGCTCGGTTACGACGCCGTCGAGGTCATGGTGTGGACCGACCCGGTGACGCAGGAGCCCGGCGCCCTGCGTGCGCTGAGCGAGCACCACGGGCTGCCCATCGCGTCGATCCACGCGCCGACGCTGCTGCTCACCCAGCGCGTGTGGGGCACCGACCCGTGGCACAAGGTCGACCGCTCCATCGAGCTGGCCCTGGAGGTCGGCGCGCCCACCGTCGTCCTCCACCCGCCGTTCCGATGGCAGCGTGACTACGCCGCCTCCTTCGTCGATGGCGTGGCCCTGCGTGAGCACGACACCGGGATCCGGCTCGCGGTGGAGAACATGTTCCCCTGGCGCACGGCTCGGCGCGAGATGCTCGCCTACCTCCCGCACTGGGACCCGGTGGACCAGCCCTACGACAACGTCACCATGGACCTGTCCCACACGGCGACGGCCGGCTCGGATGCCCTGCACATGGTGCGCGAGCTCGGGCCGCGCCTCGCACACCTCCACCTCGCCGACGGTCTCGGATCGTTCAAGGACGAGCACCTCGTGCCCGGCCGCGGCTCGCAGCCGTGCGGCGAGGTCCTCGAGCACCTCGTCGACACCGGCTGGTCGGGTGACGTCATCATCGAGGTGGCGACCCGCAAGATGGCCCGCGACCAGCGTGAGGCCGCGCTCATCGAGGCGCTGACCTTCACGCAGTTCGCGATCATGCCGACGCGTGGCGCCAGCCGCATCTGAGCCGCAGTCCAGCCATCAAGGGCGGAACCCGCGCGGCCGCACCGTCAACGTGTCGATGGACGCCTCCGGAGTGGCGGTCACCGCGAGCCGCACCGCACTGATGACTGACTCGACGCGCAGGTACTCATCCGCCTGGTACTGCACTCCCTCGAAGTCGATCATCTCGCGCTGCATGTCGGTGTCGACGCGGCCGGGATGGATGGACGTCACCCGCACGCCGTTGGCTCGCTCCTCGTCGCGCAGCAGGTCTGCGAAAGCGCGGAGGGCGAACTTCGAGGCGCTGTACGGGCCCATGGTGGCAGTGGCACTGAGTCCGGCTCCGGAGTTGAGCACCACGACGAGGCCGTGAGCGGTCCGGAGCGCCGGGAGGAGCGCGCGCGTGATCCCTGCAACTGCAACAAGATTCACTCGCATCGACAGCTCCCAGTCCGACATCGGCACGTCGGCGACGCTGCCCCGGCGGAGGACTCCGGCGGAGTGCACGAGGACGTCGACGCGCCGGAGCCGCGGCACGAGGTCGGCGAGCGCCCGCTCGAGCGACCCGCCTGGTCCGCAGTCGGCGAGGTCGGCGACGAAGCCCTCGGCGGAGGGCAGGTCCGTGACTGCAGCCCTGACCGACTCGGCTGTCCGGCCGCACACGACGACGTGATGGGTGGCGGCGAGATCCTCGACCACAGCACGCCCGATGCCGCGGGTGGCGCCGGTGACCACCGCGACGGGGCGTTCAGGTCCGCTCATGGGCCTCAGGCTACGACCCAATGAGATGCCGTATGCCGCTGGGCTCGCTCCGCGGCCCATCGCCGCCATCGGGCGTGGCTGGGGCTCAGGCGAGTCCGAGCCCGGCCGCCTCCTCCCAGAGCTCTTCACGAACGCGTGGGTGAGCACACTCATCGATGAGGTCGCGGCACTGCTCCCGCTCATCGCGCCCCCACAGCTGCGCGACTCCGTTCTCGGTCACGATGGCGCTCTGCTGGAAGCTCGTCACCGGCTCGTCGACGAGCGGCACGATCGTGGACACGTCAGCCCTCGGGTGCCACGACCGCAGGGCGATGAAGGACTGGCCACCAGGTGAGTGGAGCGCACCGACGATGAAGTCGGTCTGGCCGCCAAAGCCGGAGTGGATCCGTGCGTTGATCCGCGACGCGTTCGCCTGGCCGAAGAGGTCCACCTCGAGTGCGGTGTTGACCGAGGTCATCCGGCGCTGCTGGGCGATGAGCCCTGGGTCGTTCGTCTTCTCGGTGCGGAGCATGCGCACCCATGAGTTGCCGTCGACCCAGTCGTAGAGGTCCTGGCTTCCGAAGACGAACGAGGTGACGAGGGGATGGTCCCGGTCGAGGGCTCCTGCGGAGTCGAGGGCGAGGATGCCGTCAGAGAACATCTCGGTCCACACCCGGAGGCCCTTGCGGCCGATGATCGCGTTGAGGGTCGCATCGGGAACGGCGCCGATGCCGAGCTGCATGGTCGAGCCGTCGAGGACCATTGAGGCGACGCGCTGGCCGATCACCGCACTCTCATCGTCCGGCGTGCCGGCCGAGTGCGTGACGAGCGGTGCGTCGACCGTGACGGCCACGTCGACGTGGTCGACCGGCACCTGGGCGTCGCCGAAGGTGTACGGCATGCGGTCGTTGATGGCCGCGATGACCAGACCCCCGCGCGCGCGGCAGGCCTCGATCGCGGCCGGTAGGACGTTGACTTCCACACCGAGACTGAGCTGCCCCTCGCGCGGGGGCGCGCAGTGGATCAGGACGGCATCGGGCAGGAGCGTCCGCGAGTACAGGAGTGGGACGAGGGAGAGGCGCGACGGGACGTACCTCAGCCCGGGATGACGCCGCATGCCCGCTCCGACGAAGCAGGTCTCGACCGTCACTCCGGCGCGTTCGGGCAGACCCGGCGGCGCATTGAGGGCGTGGAGGACGTACTCGGGCAGCGCTTGGTCGATGACCTTCACGCCGTCCCACGGAATGGCCATGTTCCCGCTGACGACGATGCGTGGATTCGGCGGCAGCGACTGGATCCTGGAGCTCAGCTCCTCAACCGACACGGTCTGCATGGGCCCATCCTTGCGGACCGCTACGCTCCGTCGGGAGCCAGCCCAGCGGCCTACGGCATCGTGTCCTGATCAGCTCGCCTTGCGCTTGCTCGCCACCTTCTTGGTTGTCGTCTTCTTCGCGGCCGCCTTCTTCGCGGGAGCCTTCTTGGCAGCGGCCTTCTTCGCGGGCGCCTTCTTGGCGGTGTCGGCCGGCTTCTCCGCGTCCGCCTCCTCGCGGATCTCGCTCGTCGACGTACCTCCCGACTTGGCCGCCTTCGCCTTGTCGACGCTGCGCTGCAGGGCAGCCAGCAGGTCCACGACCTCGGTCTCCTCCGCCGGTGCTGTCGGCGCCTCCTTCAGCTCACCGCCTTCGATCTTGCTCGCGACGAGTGCCTCGACCGCCTCGGAGTAGTCGTCCTCGAACTCATCCGGCTCGTAGTCCCCGGCGAGGGAGTCGACGAGCGAGGCCGCCATCGCGAGCTCCTTGTCGGTGGCCTGCGTGTCCTCGGAGAGGAACTCGAACTCCGGCTGGCGCACCTCGTCCGCCCAGAGCAGCGTCTGCAGGACGATGACGCCCTCACGCACGCGCAGCACGGCCAGGGTCATCCGGGTCCGAATCGAGACGGTGACCACGGCCATGCGGTCGGCCTTTTCGAGCGCATCCCGGAGGAGGACGTACGGCTTGAGACCGGTCTTGTCCGGCTCGAGGTAATACGAGCGGTCGAAAAGGAGCGGGTCGATCTGGTCCGCGGGCACGAACTTCTCGATCGAGATCTCCTTGGACGAGCGTGATGGCAGGGTCTTCATGTCCTCATCGGAGAGGACGACCATCTGTCCATCCGCTGTCTCATAGCCCTTCGCAATGTCGGAATAGGGCACTTCCTCGCCGTCGATCGAGCACACCCGTTGGTACTTGATGCGCCCTCCGTCCTTCTCGTGGACCTGCCGGAACTGCACGTCGTGGTTCTCGGTCGCGGAGAAGAGACGGACCGGGACGTTGACGAGTCCGAAGGACACTGCGCCTTTCCAGATGGCTCGCATGAGAACAAGAATGCACCCATGCGCCCCATGCTCGCGACGCCCACACGGGTCATCCCGTCGGGCGACGAGTGGATCCACGAGGTGAAATGGGACGGAATGCGCGTGCTGGCGGACGTCAGCGAGGGCTCGCTCCGGCTCACGTCGCGCACTGAGCGCGACGTCACGGTCGCCTTTCCGGATCTCCTTCCGCTGGCAACGGAATACGCCGACATGCTGCTTGACGGCGAGATCGTCTGTCTCGACGCCGGCAAGCCGTCCTTCGGTCTGCTCGCCGAGCGGTTCCACGTCACCAATGCGCGGCGTGCGTTGGTGCTCGCCGAGCGCAGCCCCGTGACCCTGATGACGTTCGACCTGCTGCGCCTCTACGGCGTCGAGCTGCTCGGCCGCGCCTGGAGTGACCGCCGGGCCACGCTCGAGCGCCTTGAGCTTCAGGGGCCGCGGTGGCAGACACCACCGACCTTCGAGGACGGAGGACTGCTACATGCTGCGACGCGCGAGCAGGGTCTGGAGGGCATCGTCAGCAAGCGGACCGGGTCGATCTACCGGCCCGGCGTCCGCTCTCCCGACTGGCTCAAGTCACCGCATCGGGGGAGTACCTCCGTGGTCATCGGCGGTTGGCGGCCCGAGTCCACGGGAACGGTGCAGGACCGGCTCGGCGCCGTGCTCGTCGGTGTGCCGGGGCCGGGGGGCCTTCGTTTCCTGGGCCGAGTCGGGGCCGGGCTGGCGGGCCGCGCCGGTGACTCGTTGAGACGCAGCCTGTCGACCATCGAACTGGAGGAGTCCCCCTTCGTGACGGAGATTCCGCCCGAGGACGCCATGGGCGCGCGCTGGGTTCACCCGGTGCTCGTCGCCGACGTCGAGTCCCTCGGGCTGGGCCACCAGGGCCGCCTTCGCCAACCGGCGTTCAAGCGTCTACGGGAGGACCTGTCCCCTGACGACGTCGACGACCTCATCCTGGGCGGCGAGTGATGCCCGGACCTGCACGCCAGCAAGCCGGCCCGAAGGTCACCGTGGAGGTCGAGGGCCGGCGCATGAAGCTGAGCAGCCTCGAGAAGGTGATGTATCCGGCGACCGGGACGACCAAGGCAGAGGTCATCGACTACTACGCCCGGATGGCGCCGGTGATCCTGCCGCATCTCGCCGATCGGCCGGTCACCCGGATTCGCTATCCGCACGGCGTCCACGACATGCAGTTCTTCGAGAAGAATGTGCCGGCCGGCACTCCAGCCTGGATTCGTCGGGCGGGCCGCGATCCCGTCTTTCCCTTCATCGACGACCTTGCCGGGCTCACCTTCTTCGCCAATCTCAACTCCCTCGAGTTTCACGTGCCGCAATGGCGGTTCGAGGGGGAAGGTCGTGACGCGGTCCCGCTCAATCCTGACCGTCTCGTCATTGATCTCGATCCTGGCCCCGGCACCGGCTTGCGGGAGGTATCGGTCGTCGCGGTCATCGTGCGCGACCGCCTCTCGGAGATCGGGTTGGCTTCCGTGCCCGTGACGAGCGGCAGCAAGGGTATGCAGCTGTATGCCGGATTGCCCGTCGCTGGCCACACGAGTGACGAGATCAGGGACACCGTTTTGCAGCTTGCGCAGGAGCTCACCAAGAAGCACCCGGATCTCGTCGTCTGGAAGATGGCCAAGGATCTGCGCCCGGGCAAGATCTTTCTGGACTGGAGTCAGAATGTTGCCGCCAAGACGACAATCTGTCCGTACTCCCTTCGCGGCCGGGAGGCACCAACCGTGGCCGCGCCCCGTGGCTGGGACGAGGTCGAGGCGGGCGCGGCAGGCGAGATGATTCGTCAGCTGCGGATGGACGAAGTCCTCGAGCGGGTCGAGCAATCGGGAGACCTCGCCGCCGAGATCACGACGCCCCAGTCCTGACGACGAGGGGCCACCTCCCGTTCGGGAGATGGCCCCTCGATGAGTCATCGGAAGACTGTCAGTGGGCCTTGTCGTAGGCGCCTTGGATCTCCGCGGCGATCCGACCGCGGTCGGAGACCTGGTAGCCGTTGGCCCGAGCCCATTCGCGAACCGATCCCAGATCGGTTCGCTTTGGTGCGGCAGCGCTGGACGAGCGGCGTCGCCCGCGCGCACTGCCACTGCGACGCGCGTTTCCGGTCCATGAGGCCATTGCGTCGCGCAGCTTCTTCGCATTCTTGTCGCTGAGGTCGATCTCGTAAGAGACCCCGTCGAGCGCGAAGGAGACGGTTTCGTCGGCGTGTCCGCCGTCAACATCGTCGATCAGGACGACTTCGACTCGCTGAGCCATGTT
>NZ_DATCWX010000067.1:0-30039 GCF_036566125.1 Intrasporangium sp. | reverse complement strand
TGCATCAACGATAGGGCCGCGACCTGTCCCGCGCCCCTCGTTCGAGGCGCTGCTGCACGACGCGTCTGGGGATCACTGAACTCCGTTCACCCAATCGAGTGAACAACTTTCGGCTCCCCGAAGTTGTTCACTCGATTGGGTGGTGGGTGGGCTCGCTTGGATCAGTCGCCGTCCCCGGGTTCCAGCACCCAGAGGCCACCGTTGGCTGCCGCTCGAGCGGCCGCCTTCGCGGAGAGAGCCGCCCACGCCTGGCGGGCGTTCTCGCCGTAGGTGGACATGCGCGCCGCGATGAGGCCCGCGACAAGAGGGGTCGCGAACGATGTCCCGCTCCAACTGGCAAGACCAGAGGTGAAGACTGCCTCCGGCTGTCCCTTCCGCGGTGGCTCCTTCGAGGTGTACGGGCCGTTTGGGTAGGCGTTGATCATCTCCGAGCCGCGGGCCCACACGTCCACCCAAGCGCCGTAGTTGCTGTAGCCGGCCTGTTTGCCCTTCGCGTCGAGCGCACCAACCGCCACGGGCCAGCCCTGGCTGGCGGGCTCGAAGGGGCCCTGGTTGCCGTCGTTTCCGGCCGCGCACACGAGCAGCGTGTTGCTGCCCTTGAGGTAGTTCTCGTAGAAAGCCTGCAGGCCGAGCAGCGAGTGGCCGTTCGCCGGAGTGACTCCAGCCGACATGCTGATGATGTCGACGCGAGACAGGAAGACGTCGACCAGCTTGGGTGCGAGCTCGCTCTCGAAGTCACCGCCGCCGTGGGGAAACAGCGACCAGATACGGACGTCCGTCTTCGGGGCCATCGTGCGGAGGACCCCGGCGGCAAAAGTGCCGTGCCCGCGGTAGTGCCCGACCTGAGTGGGTGGTGGTTCCGGGTCGCCGGTGACGTCAGCAAGCCAGGAATGCTGGTTCACGACAGCCTCGATACGGCCCGTGTCGGCCACTGCGACGCGCACACCCAAGCCGGCTCCTCCGTTCGAATTCGGCTTGGGCTCCGGCCCTTTGCGCGCCGGCTCGGGCTCTGTCGCCGGGCAGAAACTGTAGGGACTGACGTGGACGACAGTGTCGTATCGAACGACTCCCTTCCCGATGGCTCTGTCGACTTGCTCCACGGCTTGGCTAGCGTCAGGCACCCTGAGCACGGTGAGTCCGTTGATCGGGTCTGGCAACCCTTCGTCGTGCTTGTCCTCCGTTGGGGTGAGGCCGAGCCCCTGCCGAACTCGCGAGGCGTCGGCATCGCTCGTCAACACCGTGTCGGCGCGGTAGAGGAACTCGACCTCGTCGAGGTGGTCCTCGTCCACCCAGGGGGAAAGCCCGACCTGCTTGCCACTGTTACGGAGCGCTTCACGAATGAGCCGGATCTGCTCCGCGTAGCGCTCTCGCCGGAGCTGCTCCTTGCCCGGCTCCCACCATTTGTCGCGAGGGTCGTACGCGTTCATCGGACTGCTGCCATGATCTGAGTCGTCATCGTCTTCTCCTGGAGGGTCGCAGCGTGGGGGGTCGTGGGCCAGACGTGCGAAGTGCGCGTCCTGATACGTCCAGATCTGCGCAGTTTGCCGAGGTCGACACACTCCTGCCGCTGGCAATATCGCAGCCGGGGGAGGCCCTCGCAATCGCAACGGAGATCATCGAGTCCGACCCGGATCCGCGGCGCCTGTCGATCGCCCACCAGGCCGCCGCGATAGTGGAGCGAGACCGGGGCCGCCTGGAGGATGCCCTGACCCATGGCCAGAGGGCCCTGCGATTCGCCCGGCGGGTAGATGAAGAGCGGCAGGGCGACGTGCTCGCGACGCTCGGAACGGTGCTCTTCCTGGCCGGACGGACCCCGGACGCGCTGCGCCGCTTCGAGCAAGCGGTCCGGCTCACCCCCACGAAACACCTGCCGCGGCTCTTCCACCGACGCGGTGCCATGCTCCTGAGTTTGTCGCGCTACACCGAGGCGCTCGAGGACCTTGGGCGAGCCGTGGGGGGGTCCCATCGGCAAGGTGACATGCTCTGGGAAGGGCGTGCCCTGAACGCCCGGAGCATGGTCCACCTGGCCCTTGGTGACGTCGACGCCGCCGAGGCGGACGCAGCCCGGGCCGAGGAGCTGCTGACCAGCCTCGGCCAGGACTTCGAGGCCGCTCAAGCACTGCACAACCGCGCCCTCGCCGCCCACCAGCGGGGCGACCTGCCGAGGGCGCTCGAGCTGCTCGACCAGGTGACCGAGCGCTACGCCGCGTTGGGCCACGTCTCGCCGGAGCTCTACGTCGACCACGGCCAGGCGATGCTCACCGCGGGGCTGATCGACGAGGCCGAAGCACTGTGCGCGGCGGCTCTGGACCGTGAACTGACCCCGGTCCATCAGGCGGAGCTGGTCCTGCTCCTCGCCGTGGTCGCCCTCGCCCGAGGTGATGCAGCGGCCGCGGAGGCGCGGGCGAACGAGGCGGTCGGACTCTTCAGGGCGCAACTGCGCACCGGCTGGGTCGACCGCGCCCGGCTCCTCCATCTGCGGGCGGAGCACCTGGCCGACCACCCGGAGCTGCAAGCCTGGACACTTGACGTGCGCGAGGCGCCAGAGCGGAGCGCTCGGGCCCGCGCCGCCCGGAACAGACGGCTGCTGCGCGAGGCGGACGACCTCGTCTCATCGATGCGCGCGACCGGGTCTCTCGACCTGCCCGTCACGCTCGTGCTGCACGGTCGCATCGCCGCCGATGCTGGCCTCGCCGACGTGGCCCGCTCCAGCCTGACCGCCTCCGCAGCGTCGCGCCGGTCCGGGCCGCCCCTCTCGCGGGCGTCCGGATGGCTGGCGGCCGCGCTCCTCGCCGACCAGGACGAGGACCGGAGGGCCCTCTACGCTGCCTGCCGACAGGGACTCGACGCCGTCGACGAGCACCGTGCCATCCTCGGCGACCTCGAGCTGCGCGCCCTCGCGAGCGGCCATGGCATCGAGTTCGCCCGACTGGCCGTGTCATCCGCGGTGCGGGCCGGACGACCTCGAGACCTGTGGTGGTGGGCGGAGCGGTGGCGGGCAGCGGCTCTCAACGCCACCATCACGCGACCCGACGATCCCAACCTCGGCAGAGCGATCGCCGCGTTGCGTGACGTGACACGTCGCCTTGATACACCGGCCGACCAGGACGACGCGGCCCTTCCCGGCCTGCGCGCGGAACGAACGCGGCTCGAGTCGTCGATCCGCCGCGCCCACCACCGGATGCGGGCCAACCCGGACAGCGACTTCGGGCGGCCGCTCGGGCTGAACCTGCCCACCGTCATCGACGAGCTCGGCCGCGCCGTCCTGATGACGTTCGTCAACGACCGGGGAACGCTCCACCTCATCACGGTCTGTGACGGCCGGGTGCGCCACCACGAGATCGGCAGCCGAGAGGCCGCCGATCGAGAGGCGGAGTTCGCCCGCTTCGCCCTGCGACGCGCCGCGTCCGGCCGCGTCGTCGACCTCGGCGCCACGGCCGAGCGGCTGGAGTCGGCGATCCTGGGACGACACGCGAAGACGCTGCGGCGGCTCGTTCGCGAAGGGGACCGCCCCATGGTCGTCGTGCCACCTGCTGAACTGCTCACCGCCCCTTGGGGCCTCCTGCCCCTCCTGGCCCAGGTTCCCCTGACGGTCAGCCCGTCCGTGACCCAGTGGCTCAAGGCGCGACGCGCTCGCTGCGACAGCGGCCCAGGGCGGGTCGCCCTGATCACCGGCCCAGACCTCAGCACGCGCGAGGCAGAGGTGACGAGCCTCAGTCCGGTGCACCTCGACGCTCGCATGCTGCCGGCCGAGAAGGCCACGGTGTCAGCCGCGCTCCAGATCTTGGATGGCGCCGGTCTCGCCCACATCGCCGCGCATGGAACCTTCCGGGCCGATGCACCGCTTTTCTCGTCGCTCCAGCTGGCCGACGGTCCACTCACGGTGCACGACCTCGAGCAGCTGCGTCACCCGCCGCGCTCGATCATCCTGTCCGCCTGCGACTCCGGCGGTGCTGCACCGATCGGTCCGTACGAAGCTCTCGGGCTCGTCTCGGCGCTGCTCGGCATGGGCACCTCGGACGTCCTGGCCAGCGTCGTGCCCGTCAACGACCATGCCACGCTCGACGTCATGGCAGACGTCCATGCGGTCGCAGGACGCGGCGGCACGCTGGCGGAAGGGTGGCTTGCCGCACGGACGGCCGCCCAAGGCGATGACCTGCGCGCCGCCACCGCCGCCTCGTTCAACGCCTGGGGTGGTTGACGCCCGCCCCAGCCGTCAGCCGACCTCGAACCAGGTCGTCGACATGACCCGCTCGCCAGACCTCTGCAGCGTGATCCTGGCCAGCCCGAGCGGCACGCGCTCGAAGCTGAACCGCTCGTCCTCGAGGTCGACCGTGCGGGTCGAGGACGGCGTCTCGAGGACCATGCCGGTCCCGTCACCCGCGGTGGCCGCTTCGTCGATGACGACCCCGATGATGCGTCCGAAGTCGCCGCGCACGGTGACGTCCAGCTCGATGGACACCCCACCGTGCTCGAAGACGAGCAGCTGAGACGCGCCGCGCGCGCTGTCGGTGGATCGCAGACCTGCAACCGACATCGCGTCGGTGGCCATCGTCATGAGGGCGGTGTCGGCGTGATGGAGCGCAAAGGCAGCCCGACCGAGCTCCATCACTTCGGGCGGCACCGGATCGAGCTGCTCGGCAATGGCGCCGAGGCGCTCGAGCAGCTCGATGTCGTCGGGGTGCAGGTCACGGGTGGACATCACGGTCGACCCCCTCCGCTCTCAAAGGCGTAGCCGGTGTCGGAGACCAGGGATCGCAGCGTCGAGAGACAACGCATGCGTGTCGGACCGATGGAGCCGACCGGCATGCCCAGCGAGGCGGACACCTCTGCGTAGTTCGGCCGGTCGCAGGCCATGAGCACGCGGAGCAGCCGCTGACACCGCTCCGAGAGCTGGGTGAAGCAGGTCCACAGCTGGACGTCCCTCTCGTCTTCGAGAAGGGCCGCATCGAGCGAGGCAGCCTCCTCGTCGACGAGCATGGGCCCCAGATCGTCGTCGCGGACGAGGACGTCACGCCCTCGGCGCCGCAGCAACGACAGGCATTCGTGCCTGGCCGTCGTCGCCAACCACCCGGGGAGGGCTTCTGGCTGCTGAATCCGGTCGAGGTGGTCGAGCAGGCGGAGCCAGGTGTTCTGTACGACGTCCGCAGCGTCCTCCATGGAGAGCCGATGAGCTCGTCCGACGGACCACAGGAGGCTCGTGAATCGCTCCACGATCGCGTTCCACGCCTCGGGGTCTCCGTTTGCCGCGGCGGTCACGAGTTCTGTGAGACCGCTGGGTTCATGCATGACACGCCTCTCTCTCAGCGTGTTCATCGTAGGTCTCACGAACTGCAGATGCGCCACGAACCGGCCAGATACATACAGAGCGGTCACACCGCTGGGAGATCAGCGTGGCTGGGAGCAAGCCCAGCGGCATACGAACAATGTCGTATGCCGCTGGGCTGGGTCTGTCACGTCCCCGCGGTTGCGCGGGAGCCGGGTCAGCTGCCGGAGGTCGACTTCTGCGTCTCGGCGTTGGTCTTGGCCTTGCGGCCCATCTCGTTGAGCTTGTCGCCGGCCGCGGAGACGACCTGGCGCTGGCCGTTCCAGTCGGACTGGAACTGCTCGGCGTCCTGGCCGCCCCAGTTGCCCTTGATCGTCTGGACCGCGCCGTTGACGGCTTCGACTATGCCGTCAAGCTCGCCCTTGTAGCCGACGAGCTTGTCGCCGGAGGCGGACACGGCGTCCGCGTCCATGCCCTTCTTGTAGACAGCCATGGTCAATATCCCCTTCAGAGGTTCGCTGGGTGGTGGAGTGGTGGCGGTGATCAGTACTGCGCGGACGTCTGGCGCTGCTGCTGGACCTCGCGGTCGATCGTCGCCTTCATCTCCGTGAGCAGCTTCTGGGCCTTCTGCAGCTCGGGGCGGTGCGTGCCGGTCCACTCCTGCTCGAACTGCCGCGAGTCGTCACCCTGCCAGTTCTGCTTCAGCGACTCGACCTCCTGGTCGACCTTGGTGATCAGCTGCTGGATCGCCTCCGCCTGCTGCTGCAGGACGTTGCCCTGGGCGTTGACCTCGTCGTCGTTCATGCCAAGCCAAGCCATGACCTTCTCCTTGCTTCGTTCCCCGACTGGATGGGGACTGGTTCCGGACCGCGCGCGGTGGGCGCCAGTCCCTTTCACACCCTCTCGGCTGGTTCGACCCGGTTTGGGTCCTCCGCCGATGAGGACGAATCTATGGGTGGCCCCAAGGGGTGTCGATGGGGAGGACTCCCCATCCACCGGCGGTCACGGGCGGGCGACCTGGAGCAGCTCGAACTTGCCCCGCTCGATGACGAAGCCACGACCCGGCGGCAGCTCGGCACGGTTGAGCGTCGGCAGGCTCGCCTTGAACACCGCCAGCCCCTCGTTGCCGTCCGGGTGCAGGGCCAGCCCGGAGCGCGAGGTCTTGAGGAGCGCGGGCAGTCCGAAGTTGGAGGTGAAGAAGGACGACTCGCCCTCGGCCACGACGAACTGGTCGTTGTCGAGGCACGCCTTGACCAAGCTGGTGAGGGCGGTCTCGGCCCCCGCCGGTGCGAGGTCGTCGATCCGCTCGATGAAGACCGCGACCGGCCGCGTGATGCGACCCGCCTCGATGTCCGCCGAGAGCCGGCCGGCCAGCTGGGCTGCGGCGTCGCCGCCGACGGCCGTCTCGGCCCAGATGCCGAGCTCGAGCAGCTCCGATGAGCGCCGTGGCGTCATGAGGTACAGCGCGCTGTGCGAGCTGAAACGGAACAGGCCCGCGGCGGTCGTCGCGACCGCCGTCGTCCGACCCGACCCCGACGGGCCGGTGATGATGAACGTCCCCTTGGGGTCGAAGCCATGCGGCTCGAGGCTCGACGACGCCACGCCGACGACCGGGCGGCCCCCGGACTCCGGGGGCAGGTCGCCGAGCGGGATGAGGTCCGCGAGGCTCTCGATCGGCGGCGCCTCACTTACGCCGGCGTTGCGGGTGGCCTCGCCGAAGGCCGCCACCGCGGCGGCCTGGGCGGTGACGTCCGTCGAGCCGCCGAGCACGGCGACCTGGACCTCGGAGCCGTTCATGAGCCCGCGGCCGGACGGCGACGCCATGGTGAGCACATCGCTTGGCATGCCGAAGACGGAGTAGTCGTCGGCGCTCACCATCCGGAGGATGATCCGCCCCTGGACCGCCGCGGCCAGGTTGGTGGGCAGCCCGGTTCGCTGGTCCGAGGCGATGATGAAGTGGACGCCCACAGGCCGGCCGTCCGCCGCGAGGCCGGCGAGGTGGTCGAGCCACTGGAAGCGGCCACCGACCTCGTAGGCCTGCCGGAAGGCCGTCATCCCGTCGATGAGCACGATGATCCGCGGCTCGTCCGGTCTCCCGGCCAGGCGGCGGTAGTCGGTGATCGTCGCGGCGCTGACCGCCGAGTAGCGAGCCGCCCGGTCGTCGATGGTCGCCCGGAGCGTCCGGAGCAGCCGCGTCACGCGCTCGTGGTCGCCACCCGGGATGACCGACCCGACATGGGGCAGCGACTCGAGCATGGCCAGGCCTCGGTTGCCGAAGTCGAGGCCGTAGACGTGACACGGCCCGCCCCGCACCGTGTAGCCGGCGGCCACGGCGATCGTGCGCAGGAACACGGACTTGCCCGAACCGGACGTCCCGTAGACCGCGATGTTGCCCTCCCGGTCGGGGCGGAAGGCCACCTCGGGCTGAGCCTGGTTGTCCGGGTCGTCGGCCACTCCGAAGACGAGCTCGTCGTCACGCCGCTGGGTGGGCAGGGCGGCGAGGTCGTAGACCGGTCGCATGTCGGGCAGCCACGGCTTGCGCGGCGCCGGCAGCTCCGCACGTCTGGCGGCACGCCCCAGGCTGGTCACGAGGCGCTGGATGTCCGTGGGGCCGAGGTCAGCACCCGCGTCGGCCTGCTCGGCGGCGTCATCGACTCGCGGCTCCCACTGGACCCCGGACCCGAAGGTCAGCGTCTCGACCCGCATGTCAGGCGGCGGTGGCACGTCGGAGGTCCACCCGCCGGCATAGCCGGTCTGGAAGGGCACGAGCCGACCGGGACCGGTCTTGGACATCGCGCGGCCGGGCAGGGCTGGGTCGAAGTAGGCGGCCTCCTTGCTGCCGAGCACGTCTTCCGAGTCGTTCTCGTCAGCCATGCGCAGGGCCATCCGGAGGTTGGTGTTCGCCCTCAGGTTGTCCTTGATGACCCCCGTCGGCCGCTGGGTCGCGAGGATGAGGTGCAGTCCGAGCGATCGCCCGCGCTGGGCGACATTGACGACGCCGTCGACGAACTCCGGCACCTCCTGGACGAGAGCCGCGAACTCGTCGACGACGATGATGAGCGACGGAGGGGCCTCGACCTCACCCCGGCGCTCGAGCTCGACGAGGTCCTTGGCCTTGAACCGGGCCAGCAGGTGCTCTCGGTAGCGCAGTTCCGCCGACAGGGATGCGAGGGCGCGCCGGACGAGGTGCGGCGAGAGGTCGGTGACCAGGCCCACCGTGTGCGGCAGCTTGACGCAGTCGCGGAAGGCCGAGCCGCCCTTGTAGTCGACGAGCAGGAAGGTGACCCGTTGGGGTGAATGCGCTGCCGCCATGCCGAGGATCCAGGCCTGGAGCAGCTCCGACTTGCCCGCACCGGTCGTCCCGCCGACGAGGGCGTGCGGGCCGTCTGCACGCAGGTCGAGCGAGAAGGTGCCCTGGCTGGACTGCCCCACGACGGCTCGGAGGGTGCCCGGCTTGCGGGGCAGCACGGCCGGTGCGTAGGGCCCGGTCAGGATCGAGCGCGACTCGGACCACCGCTCCACGACCGCCTCCTCCGACCGGGCCAGCTCGGTGCCCGTGAGGGTGAGGAGCGAGACCGCTCGCGGCAGGTCGCTCGCGTCCTCGACCGGCACACCGGCGTCGACGACCGGCGCGAGCTGTCGGGCGCACGCCATCGCCTCGGCGTAGTCGATTCGATCAACGGAGAGTGGCTGAACCTCCTCGCCCTGATGGACGAAGCCGGCGAGCGAGTCGGAGCCCACGTCGTCACCACCGACAACGAGGAAGGTGTGGCACGCGGCCGGCAGCAGCGTCTGGGCCTCGGCGACCCAGACGACGATGATGCCCTTGCGGTGCCCGCGCTCGGCGATGGCGACAAGGCGGCTCCGGTCGATGGGGGCGTCGCTCTCGACGAGGACGAGAACCGTCGGACGCTCCCGCCCTCCGGACTCAGCGGTCGAGGCCTCGCTCGCGCCCGGCATGCCGCCAGCCGGCTTGCCCGAGATGAGGTCCTCGAGCGCATCGGCGAGCGCCGAACAGCCGGGCGCGGTCTGTGCCAGGTGCCCGGTGTCGACCGGGCTGTGCGGGGAACTCGTGTGGGGCAGCCACTTGAGGAAGTCCCAGTCCCTCGCCGTGCTCGACGAGGCGAACGCGCACACCGCGACCTCGGCGGGCGAGTGTAGGGCGACCGCCTGGACGACGAGGGACCGGGCGGCCTCGAGGGCGTGGCCACGCGGGCCGCACACCCCGATCGCTCCCGCGGTCAGCGGGCTGGCGACGACCGGGACGTCCGGAACGACCTCGATTCCCTTGAGCTGTTGCGACACCTCGAGCCACGCCTCGGCCTTGGACCTGCCGACCGCCGGCATCGTGATCTCCGAGCGCGACGGCAGGGCGCCTAGGCCGAGGCGCAGCTCGCCGAAGCCGTTGCCGTCCCGCCGCCGCGTCCAGAGCAGGGCGTTCCGGTCACGCACGGCGAGAAGGCAGTCCTCCCCGCTCGGGTGCTCCCGTCGGCGGACGTCCCCCTCGGCGTCGAGCGACTCGCGGATCTGCTCCGACAGGACGCCAAGGTCCTCGCGGAACGCCTCCATCGCGGCGGCGAACTCCTTCCGCTGCTGGCGCCGGTACTCCCAGAAGGAGCCCGCCATCATGAGCGGCATCATCAGCATGAAGACGATCGAGAACGGGCTACGCGTCATCGCGAAGAGGATGACGCCCATGAGGAGAGGCACCGTCATCGCCAGCCAGGGCAGCGGGTTGCCCTTTCCGCGCTCCGGCAGGTCAGGGACCTGGAAGCTCAGCCCCTCGTAGAGCGGCGCCACGCGCGGTGACCGGGAGAACGACACGGTCCCTGCATCGCCGGAGAGGACCCCGCTGCCGGGTCGGGTGAGCGAGCCCGCGCCGAGGAGGTGCACCTCGAGCTCGGTGTCACCGAGCCGGATGACGTCGCCGTTCTTGAGGTGGGCGCGGGCGACCTGCTGGCCGCCCGCGGTGATGCCGTTGGCCGAGCCGAGGTCGACGACCTCGACGACCTCGGCGACGACCAGCTTGGCGTGCCGGCGTGAGACCGACTCGTCGTTCAGCTGCACTTCGCATCCGCGACCGCGACCGATGTAGGCGGTGCCACGCGCGAGCGGGAACTCCCGGCCGGCGTCCGGGCCGCTGCGGATCACAGCGACCGCGGCGGGTCGGCCGCGGTCGACGAACCCCTCCCCCGCGCGTGTGACGGCGACCCGCATCCCCGACTGGAGCCCGCTCTCGGCCACGGTGGCGCGCGGGTCGAGGGCCCTCAGCTCGTGGTCGACGAGCGCGAGCGTCATCGGCTGGTCCACCCCGAGCACGGCCGAGCGGTGCGGGTCCGCCTTGGCGAGGTAGGCGGCCAGGTCCCCGACCGTGGTCGCCGAGTCGGTCGTCGCGACCAGGTCGGTCTCACGGTCACCGGACCGCAGGACGAACTTGAGTTTCATCGAGTTCCCTTACGCTTCAAACGATTTGCCCGTATGCCGCTGAGCTGGCGGCCGTCCGACCGGGACGTCCGTTTTCGGCTGGGTCCCAGGCCGTGGCCCGTCGGGAGGTGGGTGCGGAAGGTCCGGAGGGACAGGTCCGCGCGGACCCGCTCCCAGAGCCCGTGCTCGGAGCGAAGTGCCCGGCGCGCGGTGGCCACGTCGGCCCAGAACGCGTCGACCTCCTCGCGCGTCGGCTCCGCGACGTCGAAGACGTGGTCATTGGCCGCGGCCGCCAGGGTGACGAGCCCCAACCCCACAAAAGCTGTTCTCTCGATTGCGGTGGGGGTGGCGCCGCCGCCCTCGCTGATCGAGTGAACAGGTTTCGGGGCGCCTATCACCGCCCCGTCGACGATCGGGCTCGGCTTCTCGGGTGGTGGAACGGCCACGTGCACCTCGAGAGCATGCGCCTGCTCCAGACGGGTCCCCTTCACCGGCAGGGGCATCCGGAGGTCGCGCGCCGTGTCGACGACCTCGCGCCAGCCGCCCGTCACCCGTGCGGACGGTCCTCCTGCGCGGCGGCGCCGGCGCCGGCGGACCGCCTTCGCCAGCCGGATGCCGCCATAGACGATCAGCGCGAGCAGGAGAGGGATGACGACGAAGAAGACCAGGTAGCGGAGCCAGTCCGGCCAGGTGTCCGGGTCGAGCGGGCTGTCCTCGTCCTTGGGCGGGTTGCGCAGCTGGGTGGCGTTCTGGGCCTGGTCCGGGCCCTGCAGGACGCTGGGCGGGTTGTTCGCCGCCGGCGGCGGGACCTGGGCGCCGGTCTTCTGCTGCTCGGACTTCTGGAGGAGCGGCTCCGGCTTCTTGTTCCGGTCGGGCAGGAACTGCGACGGCAGGATGGCCTGCCACTCGCCGTCGGCACGGCGGACCTCGACCCAGGCGTGGACATCCTTGCCCTTGACCGCACCGGCCGCGTCGGGCACCGCGCCGAGGACGACCCGGGCCGGCACGCCGAGGCGGTTGACCGCGAGCGCCAGCGCCGAGGCGTACTGCTCGTCGTTGCCGGCGAGCTGCGTGGCCTTGATGAACTGGGTCATCCGCCGCAGGCTGTGGCCGGGGAGGAAGACGTTCTGGACCGCATCGCCGGCGGTGCCGCCGTCGGTGTAGGCGCCGCTCTGCAGGGCCTTGGCCATGGCGGTGACCTTCTGCCACGGGCTGTCGACCCGGCCGCTCCATGCATCGACCCGGTCGTCGAGGAAGGTCAGCGCCTGGGTGTCCACGACCGACCCGCTGTCGAGGTCGACGTGCTCGGGGAGCTTGTCGGGCACGGGCGTGACCCGAGCGGTGATCGTGTAGTGGTCCCCAGCCGCCAGCCTCGTCGGGAGGACACCGGTGCCGGTGTCGGTGTTGAAGCGCAGGTCGTCGGACAACGCGTCGGCGCGATCACCGCCGAAGGTCAGG
The DNA here is from genome assembly GCF_036566125.1 of Intrasporangium sp. Classification (GTDB taxonomy): domain Bacteria; phylum Actinomycetota; class Actinomycetes; order Actinomycetales; family Dermatophilaceae; genus Intrasporangium. Next base: position 17,891 of record NZ_DATCWX010000067.1, on the reverse strand, counting down.
CCGGTCACCGTCCCCACGGTCGGCAGCCACACGTCGGCGTAGCCGTCCGCCGGGACTGTCACGGTGGCCGTGACCTCCTGGCCCGGGCCCTCCGAGGCGATGTGGCTGCCGACCTTCCGGAAGCTGGCACCTCCGGCATCCGCCCCGTCGCCGAGGTTGGCGTAGTTGCCCGCGCCCCAGACCAAAGAGTCGTAGGAGTCGAGGGCGGCGAAGCGCAGCGGCACCCCGGGAGGCAGGCCTTCGACCGTGAGCAGCGTCTTGTCGAAGAGCTGGGCGGGGTTGGGCTCGGTGTACTGACGGAAGCCGGCGAGCGGGCTCGGGTACTGCGTCACGTCGTAGGGCGGGATGAGGGAGGTGCGCAGCACGGTGCGGCGGGTGTCGTCGCCGCCCGGCAGATGAGGTCCGATCAGGAACCCACCGGCCGTCGCCACAGCGAGCAGGACGGCGGTGGTGACGGCTCGAGTCGTGCGGCCCGCGCCGTTCTGGAGGGAGGGGCGGTTGCGGTTGCTCCGCAGCGCGGCCCAGCCGATGGCGACGAGGGCGAAGACGGCGCCCTGGACGGCGACAGCCGCGGGCGTCAGCGTGCCGAGGACGATCGAGGCGACAAGCAGGCCCACCGGAGGCACCAGAGCAACAAGCGCACCACCCCAGCGGCGGGCGACGCCGTGCGTCAGGGCGCCACCAACGAGGCCGAAGAGGAAGGGCAAGGCCAGGTAAGGGCCCTCCGAGTCCACCGGCGGCAGGGCGGTGAGCAGCTCCTTCCACCCCGGCACCGCGGCGTGGGCCAGCGTCGCCAGCGCCTCGCTCGAGGGCAGCACCCCGGCGATGAGGTCCTCCCGCACGGCGACCGGCCCCGCGAGCACGAAGTAGGCGACCGTGAGCGCGAAAGCGGTGCCAAGGCCGTACCACCGGTACGTCGCTCCGACGTGGGTCACGAGCAGGCCGACGAGCAGTCCCGCCAGCCCGACCCAGAGCCAGCCCAGCCCGTGGAAGGTCGTCCGGAACCCGATGAGCGCAATGCCCACCAGCACAGCGGCGAAGGCGGCGTCGACGAGGGCGACCCGATCGGGCACCAACCGTGCCAGCAGGCCGGCAGCACGTTCGCCGGCACCCGGCTCCTGATGCAGCGCAGACGGCGGAGGACCCGCAAGGCCGCCTGCGATCCCCGGACTGCTCATCGAGCCACCCCGGAGACGAGCAGGACGCGGAGGTCCTCGAGCCGCGAGAGCGTGAGGATGACGAGCCCGCCGCCGTGCCGGACCCCGTGGTTCGCGTGCGGGTCGACCACGACGACGACCCGGCGGACCTCGGGAGGGAACTGCCCGGCGGCACGCTGGAGGTCGATGAAGGGCCGGTGCGGTCCCGTGATGATGAAGACGGTGCTCGTGTCCGGCGCGAGGTCGGTGCCATCGAGCGCCAGGCCGAGCAGGTCGACCGGGCCCGGCTCGACCCGGGCCATCGCGTCGAGTCCCAGCTGGGGACCGGACTTGCTGATCCGCTGGTTGGCGCAGACGACGCTCCAGTCCTGCTCGTCCGTCGCCGCCCGCACCATGATCGAGCTGCCGACGGAGATCGCGGTCTCGACGTCCGTCTCGCTGGACCGGTACTGCTCAGGGTCGGTGTCGATGAGCACGGTGACGTGCGAGCGCCGCGTGTCGAGGAACTGTCGGACCAGCAGCCTGCCCGCCTTGGCCGAGCTGCGCCAATGGATGTAGCGCCGGTCGTCGCCGGGCTGGTACTCGCGCAGCGCATGGAAGGCCAGGTCGCTCATCGAGATGTCCTCGGTCGTCGACCCCTCGAGGTCGCGCAGCAGGCCAGCGCCCAGTGGCTCGAGGGCGACGGTGTGCGGGTGGACGAACAGCTCGGTCCGCTCCGTCCACGTCAGCGTGCGACGCATCAACCCCAAGGGGTCACCCTGGACCGTCGTCGCGGGGCCGACCTGGATGACGCCGCGTCGTGAGGTCGGTACGACGAAGAGCTCCTCGTGCGCGTGCCCGGGTGCCAGCGCCGGCAGCACGAACCGCGCCGCGGACAGCCCCACCTGCAGCTCGACGAGGATCGGCAGCATGGGCGCACGCGCCTCGTTCGTCACGGCGATCCGTCCGGTGGCGGGCTCCCCGACGACGACCCGACGGGGCTCGACCTCGGCGTCGACCCGGACCTTGGTGCGACCCAACGCCAGCACGAAGCACGCGACGAAGAGGACGAGCGCGGCACCCGCCACCATGAGCAGCTCGGTCCAGCCCCACCGCGCGCCGACGACCCACGACGTGAGTCCAAGGGCGAGGATCGCCCAGCCGAGGGCGGAGACCCACCCCACCACGCGCCATGCCGGCTGGGCCCACGAAGGCACCCCGACGCGCCGGGCCACCCAGCTACGCGCGGTGTGGACACGGGCACTGAGCGAGCTCAGCGGCATACGGAATCGGCGTTTGTCGCGGGCCTGCTCACGAAGCTCGCGTCGCGACAACGTCTGGCTCACGCCGACGCACGCTCCGCGGGCGGGGCGATGTCGCCGAGGATCTGGTCGATGACGTGCTCGACCGTGGCGCCCGCGAACTGCGCCTCGGCACCGAGCAGCAGGCGGTGCGAGAGCACCGGCTCGGCGAGGATCTTGATGTCGTCGGGGATGACGTAGGTGCGCCCCAGCGAGGCCGCCCATGTCTTCGCGCAGCGGACGTAGGCGAGACAGCCGCGCACGGACAGGCCGAGCTTGAGCGACGGGTGCCGGCGCGACTCCTCCGCGATCCGGCTGACGTAGCCGAGGATCGCCGGGTCGACGTGAATCTCGTCGGCGAGGCGCGCCATGTCGACGATGACGTTGCTCGCGATGAGCGGCTGCAGCTGCTTGGCCCGGTCGCGGGTCTTGGCGTCAGCCAGCACGGCGATGGTCGCCTCGTGGTCGGGATAGCCGACGCTCGACTTCATCAGGAACCGGTCCAGCTGGGCCTCGGGGAGGCGGTAGGTGCCCGCCTGCTCGATGGGGTTCTGCGTCGCGATGACCATGAACGGCTCGCCGACCGAGTGCGGCGTGCCGTCGATGGTGACGCGGCCCTCCTCCATCACCTCGAGGAGCGCCGACTGCGTCTTCGGCGAGGCGCGGTTGATCTCGTCGGCGAGCACGATCGTCGCGAAGATCGGCCCGGGGTGGAACTCGAAGGCCTGCTTGCTCGGCTCGTAGATCGTCACGCCGGTGACGTCGCTCGGGAGCAGGTCAGGCGTGAACTGGATGCGGCTGTGGCTGCCCTGGACCGTCGCGGAGAGGGCCCGGGCGAGCTGCGTCTTGCCCGTGCCGGGGAAGTCCTCGAGGAGCATGTGCCCCTCCGACAGGAGGCAGGTCAGGGCGAGTCGCGTGACGTGCTGCTTGCCCAGCACGGCCCGCTCGATGTTGCCGACGAGCTGGTCGAAGGTGTGGGCGAACCAGGTCACCTGGTCCTGAGTGACGCTCATGGGTTGCGTTCTCCTGTGGTGCGGTTGGTCGATGTGGTCGTATGCCGCTGAGCTCGGTCCGCGGTCGGGTTGCGTCGGGCGCGGGGTCGGGTCACGTCATTGCCACGGGTTCCGGGTGAACGAGTCGGAGCCGTTGGACCCGTAGCAGGTGACCTTCACCCACCCGTTCGGGAAGCCGTAGTACTTGCCCGACACGTTGGTGCCGTTGACCGGGCGGATCGTGCCGTTGCTGCCGTCGTCCCAGTTGTAGGGCCACGTCCCATCGCTGCTGTCGAAGGTGCACCGGATGCTGCCCTGGAAGTTGCTCAGGTCGTAGCTGAGCTTCGCGCAGGTACTGCTCCCACAGTCGGGCCGCGTGACGGACGGTCCCGGCGCGAGCCAGTTGACCTTGGGCGCCGGCGGTGGCGGGGCCGCGTTGGTCGTGCCGGACCTGGGCCCCGCCGTGGGACCGTCGCCGGAGCGGTCGGCGAAGGGCGTCACCGTGATGGTCCGCGTCGTCGAGTAGCCGAGGCCGTTGAACGTGTACGACGTCTGGTTCGGGCCGAGGGTCGTGTTGGCGTCGCCCCTGATCCGGTAGCCCTGGATCGCATTGCCGTTGTAAGCGGGCTTGCTCCACGTGAAGGTGATCGAGCTGTCCGTGTGCGACTCGCTGATGCCTCCGACGCCCTTGGTCGGGCCGTACGGGTTGAAGGTGACGGTGTTGGACCAGGCCGAGCAGATGCCGGCCGTGTTGCACGCCCGGATCTCCATGGCCTTCTGGTTGATCCCGACATTGCCGGTCGTGCCGCCGGAGCTCGGCGCCGGCCAGCTGCCGCCGTAGGCGCCGTCGGTCGTGCGCCACTCGACGCGGTCGTAGCCGGTCGAGCGATGGCTGCCGAGTGAGTAGCTGGCGACGGCCTGGTAGTCGGCGTTGGGCGTCCCCACCGCGGTCAGGCTGGGGGTCTGCGGCATGCCGTCCGCCGTGTAGGAGGAGAAGTTGGTCCTCGCGGAGGTCGCCGGCCCGCCGTTGGTGGCGGTCACGGTGTACTGCACCGTCTGGCCGCCGTAGGGGATCGTGTCGGTGGCGACCCGCTGGGCGCCGCCTGAGACGCTCGCGACCGGGACCCAGGAACCCGTCGAGCCGGTGCGGCGGTAGACGTCGTACTGGGTGATCGGCGGTCCGTTGGGGTCGGTCGTCGGCCAGGTGATGGTCACCTGGGCGTTGTCCTGGTCGGGTGCCGGGGAGCGAGGACTGAGGCTCGGCGCGGCCACCGGAGCCGGTTTGCCGAAGGACTGCCCTGTGACCTCCGGACCGTACGGTCCCCAGCCGAGGTCGTTGCGGGCCTGGATGCGGACCTTGTAGGCGTCGTTGTTGATGAGGCCGCTGACGACCGTCGAGAGCTCGGGAGCCTGGACCACCTTCGTGCCGGTCTGCCCGGCGTTGGCCCCGACGTTGACCCACTGCACCTGGTATTGCGTGATCTCCGAGCCCTCGTTGACCGGAGGGGTCCACGAGACCGTCAGCTGTCGGTCGCTGGGGACCACATTGCTGATCGCGGTGGCCTTGGGCAACGTGTCCGGGCGGACCGGAGGCGATGAGGCGTCCGACAGGTCCGACCAGCCGACGGCGTTTCGGGACCGGACGGTGAACGTGTAGTCCTCGCCGTTCGTCAGGCCGGTGATGGTGCACGGCGACGCCTGGCAGGTCTGGTCTGTGCCACCTGGGCCGTTGACGCCGACCTCGTACTCGAGGATCGGCATGCCGCCGTCGTAGGCGGGCGGCCGAAAGTCGACCCGCGCCGTGCCGCCAAGGACGCGGTCAGCGACCGCCACGGGGGCGTCGGTCGGGTCCGGCTTGCTGCGCACGGTGACGGTGACCTCGCCGACGGCAGGCGACCGGCCCGGGGCGTCGGTGGCGCGTACCTCGATCCGGGCATCACCTCGAGCCTGCTCCGACGCCGTGACGGTGAGCTGGCAGCCCGAAGCGGCTGCCGTCACCCCGGTGCCCGCCCGCACGGTCGCCGCGGTGATCTCGCACTGGGGCGATCCGAGGGGACTGTCGAGGTACTGGGCCAGGTTGACCTGCTGCTGGGTCCCTGCGATGAGCCCCTCGACGCGGGCGGGCCGCAACGTGGCGTTGGGCGGCTGCGCCGTCACGCGGACCCGGAGCGTGAAGCGCTCGGCTCCACCCTTGGCCCCGATCGTCACGGTGCCCGTCGAGCCAGCCTTGGCAGCGGGCTCCGCCTGGAGGACGACCGTCCGTCCGCCCTGCCCGGTCTGGCTGAGGTCGACCCGGTCGATGGCCTGGTCCCAGACGGCCTCGTAGCGGACCCGCGTCTGGTCGAGGGTGTCCGGCAGCCAGGCCCGGCAGAGCCGCGGGATGTCGACGCTCCGGGACGGGCCGTCGGCGACGAGCCGGACCTCGTGGTCCGGGCAGCGCAGGACCGGGACGTCGGGACCGATCTGGACCGGGATGGTGACATACGCGGTCTGCGCCGACTTGTCCTGCGCGCCAGTGGCATTGGTGACCTCGAGCATGAGCGCCGCCGGGCCGACATAGCCGTTCGTCGACGTGAGGGTGAGCTCCGTGGAGGACGTTGCCGCGTGCTGGAGGTGCTCTGCGGGCGAGGTCGAGATGGTGTCCGGTGACGTCAGGGAGACGGTGCCACCCCGGGGGTCCATGACGTAGTCGGCGAGCGAAACCTTCGCGGTCGCGTCCGCGTCCATCCGGATCGTCTTGCCCTGGACGACGTAGGGCTGGCCATTGTTCCCCGCCGGGACGTAGATGAGGGCCATGGCGACCGCGCCATCGGCGTCCTCGATGGTGTAAGGCACGACGCGCGCCTCGGGCCGCAGTTGGATGCGGACCTTGCGGTCCTCGATCGTCGTGCCGTCACCGATGACCCTGGTGATGCTGAGCGACTTCTGGTCTCCGTCGACGTCGCGGTCGTTGGCCAGGGCATCGACGAGGATGCTCGTCTCGCCGTCCTTGGCGACGCCGGTGTCGTCGACGGCGATGGGCGGGTTGTTGAAGTCCTTCTGGCCCCGCACGGTCAACGTGGACCGCGACGGGTCGAACATGCCGTTGGTAATGCCGTAGGCGAGGACCTTGGCCGGGCCCTCCTCGGGCGCAACGACCTTGACGGAGTCGTCCTTCTGGGGCTTGAAGTCCTTGAGGACGTCTGCGTCGTTCAGCGTGGCGAAGTCCTCGAACTCGACGGCGTCGCCGCTGGCGATGAGGTCGTTGCCGAGCAGATCGGCGTGGACCGTGCGCCCCGGGGCCGCGACGATGTCGTCCTCGACGGCCACCGGCGGTTGCGGGTCACCGGGCTGGACCACCCCGACGCGGATGAAGCCCTCGCTGGTGAGACCGAAGCGGTCACGCAGCTGGTAGCGGATCACCTCGGTGCCCGCGCTGCGCGGGTAGGCCTCGTAGCGGATCGTGGCTGCGCCGAAGCCGAGCACGCGCCCGAGCCGCAGGTCGACCGCGTCACCGGTCTCGCCGACGATGCCGCCGACGAAGGCGAGGTCGCCGTCGGGGTCCACCCCTGAGGTCGGGACGGTGATGGAGAGGGTGTCGCCGGCGGTGACGCTGGCCGAGAAGCTGCGTGCCGTCGGGGGGCGGTTGGGCCGCGTCTCGCTCGGCAGCGGGTTGATCGTCACCGTCACCCGGCCGGTGGCGGATCGCGCGCGCAAGCCCTCGGGATGGGCGACGTACTCCAGGACGGCAGTCCGGGGAGCAGTGGCCTTCTCGTCCGGCTCGGGGACATAACGCACCACGCTGCCCGACGCGAAGGCCTGGCCACCTCCGGTGAGGATCCGGACGCCGCGCGGGTCCAGCTTGAGCGGGATGCCTTCGGACATCGAGTCGTTGTCAAGGACCGGGATCGTCACGGCGTCACCGACCCGGACCGTTGCGGTGTCGTCGAGGACGGTCGGGAGGATGGGCTCGTCCGGATCCGGCCGCTGGACCACGGAGAGCTGTCCGACGGCCGACTGCGTGCCGTCACTGACGGTGTAGGCGACCGTCCCGCGACGCTCCTTGTCCCCATCGAGCGGCGCCGTCGCCTCGACGCGCACCCAGCGGCCCTGGACCACGCTGACCCGCAGCCACGCGTTGTCCGTCACGACCCGCTGGACGACGAGCACGTCGCTGCGCGGGCTGTAGTCGTTGGACAGCACGTCCGCGATGACGGGGGTCTGCCCACGGACCACCGCCGAGTCGGGGGACGCGACGGGCGGCAGCTCCTTGTCGGGGTCGGGCAGGATGTCCACCCGCACGCGACCGACGCTGACCCCGGAACCCGACTGAGCGGCATACGTGATGGTTGACGTTCCCGGCGTCGCCCCCGTCACCGTGAGGACGCCGGTGTCGGTGTTCGTGTCGATGGTCAGCTGTCCCGGTCCCTTGACCTCGGAGGCGAGGCGCAGACGCGCCTCCGGGTCCGTCGGGTCGGCGCCCGGGATGTCGTTGCCCAAGGGCTGGAGCTGCACCGGCTTGCCGACGACGCCGCGCAGGACGTCCGGCTGGGTCCGCGGGGCCACCGCGCGGTCGTCGTCGCCGAGCACCTGGACGGTGATCGCTGACGTGGCCACGCCGCCGTTGCTGTCGCTGACCTCGTACTCGACCTCCTGGTCGCCCTTCTTGCCGAGGGCCCGCACGACGAGGGCCCCGGCCCCGTCCACCCCGGTTGCGGCCGGGTCGACCGGCGAGACCTGGAGCGGGTCGTTCTCGGCATCGCGCCAGTCGGCGATGACCCCCACCTTCACGGTCCCGTTCCTGGCGACCGGGTAGCTGGCCTTCGCGAGCTTGGCACTGCCACCACGCAGCTTCGGCGCGGTGTTCTCGTCCGGACCCACGATCGTGACGGTGACCTTGGCCGTGGCCCGCCCAGTCTTCGCGGTCGTGCCGTTGTTGACCGTGTATTCGAAGGTGAACCGGTCGGCTGCCGGTTCCTCGGGAACGGTGACCTGCACGGTCTGACCGTCGGCCGAGGCGCTCGTCGTGACGTCCGCGATGGACGCGGTTCCGACGTCGCCCGGGCTGATGGCGAGGATCGAGCCCTGTGAGTCGGTGTCGTTGTCCAGCACGTGCAGGGTCGACGTGCGACCGGGGCGAACCTTCAGCTGGTCCGGCTGGGCCTTCGGCGGGGTCTTGTCGACCTCGTCGTCGATGAGGTTCTCGTCCTTCTTCTTGTTCTTGTCGTCGACCTGCGGCGGGGGGATGACGGAGTTCCAGTTGTCGATCTTGACCCGGTCGCGGTCGATGTCCCAGACGTCACCGGAGTCGAGGTCGTTGAGGACGATGAGCCCACGGTTGACCCGCAGCTTGACGCCATCGACCCGGACGCCGTTCTTCATGGCGCCGAGGCCGACCGTCTGGGTGTCCTGCGGCGAGCCGCAGTTGCGGCCGTAGAAGGCATTGGAGGCGCCGGCCCACGCGGCGTGGACACACGAGCCGAGGCGGACCGGCGCGGAGAGGAAGAGCTCGGAGGGGCTGCCCGAGCCCGGACCCGCCTGGGCGAGCTTGACTCCCGGGCCTGCTGGATCACCCGTGAGCGGCACCTGGACGAGCTGCGACTCATCCTGGACGAGCACGGCAGCGCTGTCCGGTCCCGGCTGCTGCAACGCTGCATAGCCCGGCTTGCCGGGCTCGGCACGGCCCACCGACACCTGCTGCGGCTGCTCGAGCAGGTCGGAGTAGACCAGGCCGGTACCGGAGTCGTAGACCACCCAGTGCGACCCGACGGCCGTCACCTGGGCGCTCTTGGTCGCGAAGCCGAGCTTGACGACGACCGGCTTGGCGAACGTGGGGCCTGAAGGCTTGAGGATCGCGAGGACGCCCTTGGCGCCCGACAGGGCGTAGGCGGTCCCGTCGACACCGACCGCCACCGTTGCGTTCGGGCCCACGGTGACGAGCGGTTTGGCCTGGGTCTGCAGCTGGTCGAGCCCGGCGATCCCGCCGCGGTTGTCGACGCGCTGGGCGCGCAGCTCCCCGTTGGCCGGGTCGATCATCGCGATGGTGCCGCCGCGCAGGTCCACCGGCTCGGTCTCGAAGACCCGGTTGCCCGTGGCCGGAGCCGCCTTGGGCAGGACGATCGACTGCGCGGTGGCGAGCGTGCCCTCGGCGGGATTGATCGGCACCAGCTGGTTGCCGGCCTTCGACAGCCCGGCGATGGCCGCGCCGTCCTGGACGACGTCGAGCCCCGACCCGGGCGTCCCATCGGAGAGCACCCCGGCATCGAGCTGCCCCGCGGCCTTGTTGATCCGGCCGAACCGCGCCTGGTCGGCGTTGGTGACCCAGATCCCGCCATCGTTGAGGTCCGCCTTGCGCACGACCTCCCCGTCCGATCGCGTGGCAACCCACACGAGCAGCCCCGCAACGAGGGCCACGACGACGGTCGAGATGACTCCGATCCGTCGCTTGCTCGCGGCGGTGCTCATGCCTTCCCCCCATCGGCCGCTGCGGCGGCCTCCAACGTGGCCTCCAACGCGGCGTCCGGCGAGGCGTCCCGGTCCATGAGCCCGAGGTCCTCCTCGACGACGAGCTTGGTGGAGAGTGCGTGCTCGACGAGCCTCGCCTTGCGGTTCGACGCGACGCGACCGACACCACCGTGCAGGCCGCGAGTGCCGGCGTCGGCCAACTTCTGGCAGACGTTGTCGAGCTTGCGATTGAAGCGGGTCAGCGTCCACCCGAGCCGCTCGGCCGCGGCGGCGGACGACGGGATCTGCGTCGTGCCGGCCTCGCGCCGCCGCAGGAACGGCTCGCACAGCACGACGATGAGCAGTTTCTGGTCCGGCGTCAGGCTGACTCGGCCGACCGTCGCCTCACCGACCTCGTCTCCTGGGGCCGACGCGGTCGGCTCTGCCTCGACCGACTTGAACACCGGGCTCGCGACGCGGATCTCGAAGTCGTACGTCGTCGGGCCGGCCGTGAACCAGACGATGAGCCTGCGCATGGCCAACGGGATCCGGGCACCCGGGTTGAGGAACGCCTGGAAGAGGCCCTGCTCGTCCGCGACCGTCGCGGTGAGGGTCGAGCCGGTGTTGGTGAGCCACCAGAAGCCAGCATCGTGTGAGATCCGCAGGAAGGTGCGGTGCAGGTAGGGGTTGTCGTCGATCTCGACGTCCCCGGACCGCCCGATCGTCAGTCCCTCATCGGCCGAGACCGGGTACGTCTCTCCGCAGAAGTCGACGGTCACCTTGCTGTGGATCACGCTACGAGGCCCCCTGACCCTGTCCCTGTCTCTCGTGTCATTCGAACGTGTTGTGCTCTGCGAGGTTGTGCTTCGTCCCGGTCTCACTCGGGCGATTTGGCGGATTTCGTCCAGATCTATCGCGCAGTCTCGCACTCGACCTGAGACCGAGGTGACTCACGTCCACCCCGGTTCACCGTGACGACGGCGCAGAGCTGGTGGGCCTTCGGCACCTTCTCGGTGAGGGTCATCTCCTCGACGGTTCGCGGGGTCGCCTTGACGACCTCGCTCTGGACCGGCGCCATGAACAGCCGATAGCTATCTCCCTCAGCGGGCTGCGGGTAGGACCACCGGAAGGTGACCGAGCCGTCACCCGACTCCGCGACGACGGTGGGCGCATCGAAGACCGCGTCGAGCACGGCGTTGTCATCGCCGGGCATTGACACGGTGGGGCTGGGCCGTGCTGCGGCGTCGGCGTCCGAGTCCTCCGGCTGGAGCAGGAGGAAGACCACCACGCCGAGCAGGACGACCAGCCCACCGACGAGCCCCCAGAGCAGGGCGCGGCGAGGCCGGGCACCTCCCTCGCGCGGCGCTGTCGCCTCCTGCCCGGGCTGGGACTGGGTGGCCGGCGTGCTCACCGGTCGCCGGATCGTGGGCCCGTCGCTGTCGCCACTGTCGTCGCTGCCGTCACGAACGAGGGGCGCCGTGCGACTGCTCGCAATCGGGTCGGTGACTGCGGGGGGACGCACCGGTGCCGAGGCACGGAGTGCCGGGACGGGCGCGGGACCGCCTCCGGCCGGGGTGAACGACGCTGACGGGGTGGGTCCATCGGGCCGTCGCCGGGTCTCCGCGTCGAGCGATGTGGACGGTGCGTCCGGCTGGGCGATCACTGTCTGGGGTGCCTTGATCCTGGTGCGGTCGTCGTCCCCGCTCTCGGGCACCGCCGGTGACCCCTGGACCTGGCTCACCAGGGTCGTGTGACCCTGCTCGTCGAGCACGACGATGGGGGTCCGGGCCAGGCGCTGCTGCTGCTCGACCGCCTGTAGCGCCCGGGCCAGGTCGAGGGCCGCCGCCGGTCGTCGCGAGGGATCCTTGGCCAGCGCCTGGGCGAGCAGCCGCTCGAGGCCCGGCGGCACATCCGGGCGGCCCGTCGGCGGTGGTGGTGTGCTGCGGATCCGGGGCATCAACGCATACGCCGAGTTGTCGCCGCCGGGCACCTCGAAGGGCGACCGACCCACGAGCAGGTGCCACAGCGTTGCCGCGAGGGAGTAGACGTCGGACCGCTCGTCGCCGTTGCTCTGCCCGTAGAGAACCTCCGGCGCTGCCCACGGCACGGAGACACCCACGTCATCGGTCGACTCGGGACCGTCGCCGTCCCGGCCGTCCCGCCCGCCCCGGCCGGCAATCCCGAAGTCCGTCAGGCCGGGCGCCCCGTACGCGCTGATCAGGACGTTGGCGGGCTTGATGTCGCGGTGGGTGATGTGAGCCCGATGCGCCGTCTCGACCGCGCTCGCCAGCTGGATACCGGTGCGGAGCACCTCTTCGACCGTGAAGCGCTGCGCCCTGGCCCGCATCGCGAGGTTGGGCGGCGGGTAGTACTTCATGACCAGGAAGGGCCGCCCGTCGTCGGCCGTGCCCGACCGGAAGACCTGGACGATGTAGGGGTGGTCGCCGAGCTGGGCCATCGTGTCGGCCTCTTCGACGAACTGGGCGCGAAGTGCATCGGTCAGCCCCTCGGACTTGAGCACCTTCACCGCCACCGGCATGCGGGGGCTCTGCTGCTCGTAGAGATAGACGTCGGCGTACCCTCCGGAGCCGAGTGGCTGGACGAAGACGAGACCCGGGATCTGGGGTGGCGCACCCCGGCGCGGATGCTTGGCGGCGTGTCGCGTGCCGGCCATTCAGCTCGTCCCTGGGTCGAAGACGAAGGACACCTCGTCGGCCATGGCCACGACGGAGCCCGGCTCGAGGACCTGCTGGTCGTTGGCCCGGAGCCGGACCGGCTGCCCGCCCGGCAGGGCAACGGTTGTCCCGTTCGTCGTGCCGAGGTCGCGGATGAGCACATGCCAGCCCTCGAGCACCACCTCGACGTGGTTGCGGGACACATCCCGCTCGGGGCTGGGCACCTTCACGACGTGTGGGCGGTCCGTGGCTGCGAGGTCGGAACCGAGCATGGGCGCCCGACCCATGAGCACGCTGCGGTCGAGGGTGACGACGTCGCCGGTGGAGAGCCGCAGCGTACCGAGCGGAGGCCTGGGCATGGTGAAGGTGTTCTGGGGAGGGATCCCGCCGCCGCAGATGCGGCAGGAGTCGCCGTGCGGCGGCGTGGGGTGGCCTTGCGAGCAGAGCACCGCAACCACGCTCGGCCCCGAGGCGCCGGACTGCGCGGAAAGGCGCGCGTCGATGAGGGCACTGCGGTCGACGGTCAGCTCATCGGCATCCACGTGCAGGTGTGCGTGAAGGTCCTCGACAACAGGGGCGACTGGCGGCACGACCGGTTGCGCGGCCGGTGGCAGCAGGCTCGGCGCCGGCGGGGGCGTGTGTCGTCCGGAGAACGACGGGACCTCTGGTCGCGACTCCGGTGTTGCCCCATGGTCGGGGTTGGCCGAGGCGGCACCCGATGCCCACGGGACGGAGGAGATCAGCCCGCCGCCGGTCGGTGGCGTCGGGCTCGCGGGGGTCGCGGTCGCCGGAGTCGTTGGAGTCGTTGGAGGCACGGGTGCCGGCGTCGTGGATGGCGAGGGCGACGGTGGCGAGGGTGGCGGCGGTGGCGAAGGGGCGGGCACCTCAGGCGGATCCGGCTCACCGTCACCTGCCGACTCCACGTCGGCAAGAAGCTGGCGGTGCTCATCGACGGTGACGGTGTGGCCGAAGAGGTAGTCGTAGCTCGGGGTGGCGGCCTCGTCCGACTGCGAGGTGCGCCGTTCGTCCTCCGTGGGGGTGGGCTTGACCGCCCAGGTCGACTCGACATCGGCCGGCCCGCTGTGGGCAACCGAGAGATCAGGCAGCACGGGAGCCGCCTCGCGCATTGGCGGTGGTGATTCAGCCGCTGCTGCCGGCAGGGGTGTGACCCGACGAGGCAGCACGGCGGGACCCGGGCCCCACGACGGCAGCGCGGGCGCGCTCGCACTCTCAGTCGGAGTTGACCAGGAACGATCCCACGGGGACGGTGCGGCCTCCGCGGACTCGGCCAGCCCGGCGCCGAAGGTGGGGAGCGCCCGGGTTGGTGGCGGCATTGCCTGCTGGCTCGATTGACTGGGGGGCTCAGGCGGTCTCACCTCCGCCGAGACGACGGCCACGCCGCCAGGACCGCCGACCAGCGTCGGGGCAGGAGCCGGCTCGCTCGCCTCCGTGTCCTCCAGGACCCGCAGCTCGACACGCTCTGGGTACGTGTCGAGGACGAGGTCGGTCCACACCCTGGGGTTCAGGGCACGGACCTCGTGCTCCGTGCCGTCCGCCATCGTCAGCCTGGCTGAGACCGGCCCGAACGCGACGACCCGGGTCCGCGGCCTCCAGTGGACGCCGACGAAGTGATGTGCCTTGCGCGGTCCGCCAATGGTCAGCACGTCGATGACGTCGTCCAATTGGCCACCGTCTGCAGCGTCGCTCGCGGTCAGGGTGCGGTCATCGTCCTCCTCGAGGCCGATGAGCAGGTGCATGCCGGGCCCACCGATGTGGGTCCAGCCGTCGGGAGCACGTTGCACGACGACGGACGGATCGGTCACACCAACGACCTGCTCTCACCGCTCGGCCCTTCGCCTGCAGGCGGCTCGCGCCGGGGCCGACCGATCGCCTCGCGCGGCGTGGTGTCCTCGTCGACGTCGGCCTGGGACCCCTGCCCCTGCAGCGTGACGACGATTGCGGTGACGTTGTCGCGGCCTCCGGCCTGCACCGCCCTGCGCACCAGCTCGTCCGCGGCCTCCTGTGCGTCGTCGACGTCGAGGAGGACGGACTCGATGTCCGCCAGCCCCAACTCGTTGGAGAGCCCGTCGGTGCAGATGACGAAGGCCTCTCCCGGATAGGGCGGGAAGACCCAGTGGTCGACCTGACCCATCGGGTCCCGGCCCAGCGAGCGGGTGATGACGTTGCGTCCGGGATGGCGCTGGGCCTGCTCGGCCGTGATGATCCCGCGGTCGACGAGCTCCTGGACCTCCGAGTGGTCGACGGTCACCTGGGAGAGCTGCCCGTCGATCAACCGGTAGACACGGGAGTCGCCGATGTTGAAGACGACCCAGTGCTGCGAGCCACCCCCGGAGACCAGTGCGATCCCGGAGACGGTGGTCCCCATTCCGGTCTGCTCCGGGTGACGGGCGGCCGACTCCAGGATCCGCCGGTTTGCCTCAGCGAGCTGCTCGACGATGTCGTGGGCCTGCAGGACCGGCCGCTCGGCCAGTTCCATCAGGGCATCAGTGGCAATCCCGCTCGCCACCTCGCCGGCCGCATGTCCACCCATGCCGTCCGCGACGACGAAGATCGTCCCAGCGACGCGAGCGCTGTCCTCGTTGTGCTGGCGCACTCGGCCAACGTCGGTTGCGACACCGTGCGAGATCGCGGACTCGTCCGTGGTCATGCGACCGGGTTCCCTTCGGCCTCGACGGGCGCGGGTGTCCACGGCCGCACCCGGGTCGACGCGAGGACCGAGCGGATCAGCTCGTAGTCCTGCTCGGCGGACGGCCCCCCGACCGAACCGCTCAGCTGGACGACCCAGGCTGCGGCGCCCTCACGCTCAGCACGCACGACGTGGAAGAGGTTGGCCTGCAGGATGGTCTCGACGTCGGCGTCCGGCCAGGTGGCATCACAGCCCACGAAGCGAGCGTCACCCAGCTCAGCGGCATACGGCTCACTCGTGGCCCCACCACGTGACTGAGCCAGCGAGACGATGCGGCGGAGTGACTCCTCCTCGGTCAGGTCGGCACCACACTGGTCGATGCTGACGACGACGTTGGGGTCGAAGGCGCCCTCCCGGGGGAGCTTGGCGGCGAGTGCGGTACCCGGCGCGTGCACGGGAATCCAGCCCTCGGGGACGTCGACGGCCACGGACGGCGGGCCGGGGAAGTCCCGGCTCGGGTAGGCCAAGGTGCTCATCGAAGTCCTTTCATCGCTCCGTTGGCGGGGCCTGGGTCCCATGCCGGATGGGCGGAGCGCGGCAAGTCAATCAAACGCGCGTCAAATGCGACAGATCGGGGCTCACGGGAAGAACCCACCGATCGTGCCGATGGGGTCCTTGACCGCAGCTCCGATCCCGTCAGCGACGTCGCCGAGACCCGTGTCCTCGAGGAACTCCTTGGGGTTGACGTCGACACCGAAGCTGACCCCGCCACCGATGCCGATCGCCGCTCCGACATCGACCTTGACCTTGACGCTCTCGGCACTGAAGTTGGCGTCGATATTGGCGTGCGCTCCGATCCCGGCGTAGACCTCGCCCCCGACTGTGCCACCCACTCCGGCGATGTTGCCCCCGACCTCTCCCCCGGCCTTCACCCCGGCGAAGGCCTCGGCGCCGGCGCTGGTCCGGATCCCGTCCTTGCCGATCGCGACGGAGGCGTCGGCCTTGGCCTCGACACCGGCCATCGCGTTGGCGCTGGCGTGCGCCGCCAGCGGACCGTTGTCGTAGGCGACACCCGCCTCCCCCTTGACGCCGGCCATGACCGAGGCCTCGGCCTTGGCCGTCAACCCGTCCTTGCCGAGCGCGACGGAGGCATCGGCCTTGCCCTCGGCGCCGACGAAGCCGCTGGCGTTGTACCTGCCGTGGTTGCCCAGGTTGCCCTCGACGCCACCCCTGAGCAGGTAGGCACCGGCCGTCCCGCCGAGTCCCGCGGCGAGTGCCCCCTCCTTGATGCCGAACTCGTGGTACCCCTTGGCCTCGGTGCCCGGGCCGCCGCCGTAGGCCATCCGGACGGCGTGCTCCTTGTCCGTGACGTTGCCGTCGGCGTCGTAGTACACCGGCTCGTAGTCGGTGTGGCCCTCGTGGTCGGTCCGCTCCATCCAGTTGACGCCCTCGATCCCGCGATCGATCGCCTTGTCGGCGCCGGGATGGCGGTTCGCGAAGGCGTCCTTGTCCTCGGAGTTGTCGGTCGGCAGCCAGGGCCGGTCGACCTTGCGCTCGGTCTCGCTGCGCCACCCGGACTCGTGCTCGAGCTGACGGTCCCGGTAGTCCCCGGCATGCGTGTACCGGTCGTAGCGAACCCTGCCGTCGTCGCCCTCCTTGGCGTTCTCGTAGGTGTGCCGGCCGTCCTGCGTCGTGTGCCGGTAGTTGGTCCCGGACTCGTCACCCATGCTGTCTGGCTGCTTGTCCGGGTCGAGCTGGAACTTCTTGCCCTCGGTCTTCGTGACGTCGTTCAGCCCGCCACCGCCCGAGCCGGCAGAGCCACCCGACCCGCCCGACCCGCCGGCGCCGACCAACCCGGAGGCAGTGCGCTGGGCGGCGACGTTCTCGTCGAGCCGCCGCGCCATCGCATCGAAGACGCCGTTGCAGGCCTGCAGACCTGGAACCGCGGTCGCGTTGAAGTGCCGGACCAGGGCCCTGAGGTTGTCACCGCCCCAGCTGGCCTCGATGGAGCGCATCGCGCCGCGGGACGTTGCCTCGATCCGGGTCAGCTCGGCCTGCATCCCCTTGATGATCCGGGCGGACCGGGCAAGCGCATCGGTGTCGGCGCCCTTGGCGTAGGTCGTCATCGGGCCGCCTCCTCGTCGAGCAGTGGCGTGGTGCCCGGACCGGGCGTCACGTGCAGTCGGCCGATCACGGCGCCGAGCTCGGCGTAGTCCTCACGGTGGTTGGTCGAGCCGATCGTGCCCGTCACCGTGATGCGGAGCAGCCCGCCGTCGCCGTCACGTCGCACGAAGCCGAAGAGGTTGCGCACGAGCAGCGTCCCCGCTGCGGCGTCGACGTAGCTGAGGTCGCGCCCGAAGAAGGTGACACCCCCGATGTTGTGGCCGTAAACCTTGCCGGCCTCGCCCTCGAGGCGCTCGCTGGCGAGCCGCTCGACTCCGTCGAGGTCGTAGCGCACCGTGTGGTCGGCGGGCACGTCGTCGATCGTCACGAGCACGTTGGGCCGGAACTGCCCCTCGGGGGTGGGCCGCATCGCCACGAGCGCCGCGCCGGCGACGGTGCCGACGGCTGGCACGGCCTCCCAGCCCTCGGGCAGGTCGAGGCGCAGGGCGGGTCGCCCCGGGAACGTGGCGCTCGGGTAGGTCAGTGTCGGCATGCGGCCCCCTTCGTCAGGGGCAGGCTAGAGCGTGTGGCCGCACAGGGCGATGGGGAGCGCT
>NZ_DATCWX010000223.1:0-13910 GCF_036566125.1 Intrasporangium sp. | reverse complement strand
CGCTCGTCCTGGCGGCCGCGGCCGTACCGGATGCCTGCGCCGAGGTCTATCCACGACGTGATGTCGGTCCACTTGTCGAGGGTGTCGCCGGGCGCCGAGTCGAAGGCGACCTGCACACGAACCTGCGGGACGGACATCGGCACGCCCCCTCTCGCACGTCACGGTTCAGTAACGCCTGTGCCAAGATGTGTCAAAACGTATCAAGAAGCGTAATCTTGCACCATGAGGCAGATCGTACAGGCGATCACAGGAATCAGCCGCGTCGCGGCAGTCGCTGCGCTTCTCTTCCTCGCCCTGACCCAGCCCGCCACCGACTCATGGGGTGGGCCGTACACCCAGCCGCGCCTCACCGCCGAGCAGGCGCAGGAGCGCACCGCCGCCGCGTTCGACGCCATGGTCGCCGAGCAAGTGGCCACGCTCACGCATGGCCGCGCCTGCTGGCCGACGGTCTACGACATCCCGAACGGCGAGCGCCCGTCAATCATGCTCGTGCGCAACGCCCGTCAAGGCATCGGCCCCGACCAAGGCAGCGTCGGCGTCGTCCGAGTTGTGACCTTCGACGAAGGCTGGCAGGGTGTCGAGGAGGGGGTGTTCGTATGGGTCGCAAGCTGTCGCTGAGGGATCGGGTCGTGGTCTGGATGAGCCGGATCGGCCGGAGGTGGTTCAGCGCCTAGCCGATCCCGAGCTCGACGCCGCCCCGGGTGCGCTTGATCTTCAGCAGCACCTTGACGAGCGTCTCGCCCTCGACCTGGATGTGCAGCGGCGCGATCGTCTCGGCCTCCGTGCCGCCACCACCGCCGGTCGGCCTGTTCTTCGCGTTCGCGAGCAGCCGTGCAGTGTCGGCCGCGTTCATGACGTAGCCGCCATCGTCAGGGAACTGCAGCTCGGGCCCGTCCTCGCCGACGAGCAGCGGGCCCGCCTCGTACCGGCCACCCGAGGCGCGCTCCTGCACGCCGTAGTTGACGCCGCGCGCGGCCCGGTTGACCGTGTTCACGAACACGTTCACGCGCTCGTCGGGGATCATCCGCAGCGCCCGCTTCAGCGACTCGACTCGCGCGATCGCGGCACCCTGCTCGACAGTGATTCGCGACTTCACCTGCGACGGGATCTCATCCATCGAGTCGTGCAGGTCGTCGACGCTGTCGGCGGTCAGGCCGTACTTCGTCGCGAGCTTCTGCGCCGCATCCTTCGACAGGCCCATCTTCTGCGCGGCCTTCACGAACTCCTCGCGAGCGCCGAGCGTGGACCGCTTCACCTTGTCCGTCGACGCGCCGTTCTCGAGGTTAGCCTTCGCCGCCGACAGCGCATCCCTGGCCAGGCCCTGCAGCGCGGCTTGGTTCGACCGGCCGGCCTCCGTATTCAGATTGAGCGCCGTCTTCGCCTTGTTGACAGTCCGGCCGTTCTCCTCGGCCGCCTTCGACGCGGCCGAGATCGACTCTTTCAGCTCGGCGTTCGCGGCGTCCGCACCCATCGCAGCGTTCGTCGCCTCGAGTGTGGCCGTCGCAAGCGCCTTGATGGCCTCCATCGTGGTCATCGCCTTGCCGCCGACCGTGTCGACCTCGGTTGCAAGGTTCACCATGCTGCCCGCGGACGACGATGCTGCCGCGCCCGCGGTAGAGGTGGCGGTCCCCAACTGCCCCGTCATCTTCGCCGTCGTGTCGAACTCGCCGCGGGCGGCCGCTGCAGCGTCGCGCTGCGACAGCATCACAGTACGCAGCTTGTCCGCCTCGGCGCCGAGGCCTGCCGACCCGAACTGCGCCTGCAGCAGCTGGCTGTTCAGCGCCTCCCAGGCTGGCCCGCCCTGCAGGATCGCGTCAGGAATCGCTTTCACGTTCACGCCGGCCTGCTCGAGCGAGTCGAGAACCTCCCGCGGGACCTCAAGCGCGATCTTCGACGCGACAGCCTCGCGAGACAGGTCCGTCCATGACCCGGTTTGCTTGTCGATCGACTCGCGCAGCGAGTCGGCGTCAGCCTTCGCGTCTGCGTTCGCCTGCGCCCACTGCCCGACGAGGTAGGTCGCTGTCATCAGCGCGATGCCCCACGGCCCGCCGAGTAGTGCCGTGATGCCGGACAGGCCCGACTTGAACAGGGACAGCCCGCCCGACGCGCCCGTGATCGTGCGAAGCCCGGCATTGAAACCCTTGAGCCCGCCGCCGGCCCGCTCCGCCGCCTGCGCCGCGTAACCGAACGACTCCCGCATCGCGCCGAGGACACCGGTCACCGTGCCGCCCATCGACCCGAGCGGCCCCTTCAACAGGTGGAACGCCGTCAGCCCAGCGACCGCCGCAAGGACCGGGCCGGGGATGTTCCCGATCGCGTCCACGACACCGCCGACGACCGTGATCGTCGCCTGCGCCGTCGTCAACAACGCATCCCACACCGGCAGCAGCTTCTGCCCGATGGTCACCTGCAGGTCCGCGAACCGGGCCTCCGTGATCTTCGCCTTGTTCGCCGCACCATCCGACGTGCGCGCGAAGTCACCCTGCGCCCGGGCGCCGTCCTTCATGACGATCGCGAGCGTCGCCGCGGCCTTCTCCTGCGCCGTCAGCTCCGTCGCGTTCTTCTTGCCCGTGGTCGCGAGCGCCTCGGTCTGCACTCGGGCCGCGTTGATGTTCGGGATCACCCGCTGCAGCGAGTCGTACTCGCCGCGGAAGGCGGCCGAGATCATGTCGACGACCTCAGCCGTCGGCAGGTTGTTGAACGAGCCCAGGTCGGCGCTCATCTGCACGACCTGCTTCGACATGTCCGACGCGGCGTCACCGGCGAAGCCCAGCTGCAGGAACATGTCGCCGAAGCTCGACGCGGCGCCGAGCGCCTCGGTCTTGCTCAGGCCCATGTTGCGTGCGGCGCTACCGGCCCACTTCTCGATCGACTTCGCCTGGTCGCCGAAGATCACCGACGACTTGGAGATGACCTCGTTCTGGTCGCTCGCGGCGTCGATCGCGGACTTGCCGAACGCGATGATCGCCGTACCCGCCAGCGCCGCAGCGGACTTGACGATCGCGGCGTGCTTGTCGAACCGCTTCGACACGTCGTCGATCCGGCCCGACACGCCCTGCGCCGAGTCGCCGACCTTGTTGAACGTCGACGAGGCGTTGTGGTCCTTCGCGAAGATGTCGAACTGGATCCGGCTCACGACCCACCCCTCATCTCTCGCAAGTTGTCCAGGTGGTTCGTCAGCAGCAGGAAGTCAGACACCGACAGGTCGTCGACGTCGGCGGCCGTGTAGCCCAGCACCGCGCCGAAGTCGAACAGGTTCCGCCGCCGGCGCGCCTCTAGGCTTTTGGGTCCTCTTCCACCACCGCGGGTACGACCCCGGCCTCCCGCAGCTCAGCGAGCCGCTTCGCCCCGAGCTCGTTGATGGTGCCGGACTGCTCGTGCGCGACCAGCTTCGCCGCCACCTGCTCGTCCGTCAGGTCGTCGACGTAGTCGATCTGCACCTCGGACAGGGTGAAGTCGAGCCGGTCCCACGACACGGTGCTCATGCGCCGCTTGAGCACGATCCAAACCAGCGCCTTGATGGCCTCCATGTCCGAGGACATGATCCCCGACAGGAACTCGGCGACGCCCGCGATTGCGCCGCCCGTCGCCTTCTTGACCGCGATGACCTCGGACGCCTTCAGTCCGTCGAGGATGTCGATGTCCTCGACGATCGGCTTCGCGCCCTCGGGGCGGTACGTCAGCTTGAAACGGGCATCCGACACTCTTGGCTCCTTGGATCTGGTTGCTACTTCAAGAACTTCATCGCGACCCGCGACGCGGCTTCGGACACCTCGAGCCGGACCGCCTTCCCGGTCGCGAACAGCGGCCGGGAGAACCAGCCCTCACGCACCGTCTGCTGGAACCAGTGATCCCGGTCCCCGTACAGCGGATGCCGAAGGCGGCCCTTGTCGAGCGACCTGATGTCGTGCCGGTTCGACGCGACGATCCGCACCCCGACCTGTCGGCCCGACAGGCGCGTCCGCGTGCTGAGGCTGCTCTTCGCGATCAGCTCGGCCAGCCCGCCACGCGACGGCAGCAGCTCGCGGGCCGAGTCCCGGATCTGCTGGTGCGTCGGCTTCGTCGCCGTCCGGATCGCCCGGAACAGCTCCAGCCGCAGCTCGCGGTCGCCGACCTGCTTGAGCGCCTTCCCGAGCGCCTCCAGCTCGTCGGCGCCCTTGATGACCAGCTCAACCATCGGTCAGAGCGTGACGTCGGTGGTGACGTACTTCGCCGTCACGATCGGGTCCGTCCCGTTGCTGTAGACCGTGAAGGGGAACCCCCCGCTGACGACGTCCGGGCCGCCGACCTGCGGCGTTGCCCCGGTCAGCTTCACCGCCGGCATCTCGAACGTCAGCGCGAACTTGTTCGTCAGTTCGATCGTCGCGCCGAGGAACTCGAACACCAGCGCCGTCGTCGTGTTCGCCGCGAACCGGTCAGCCAGGTCGGCCTTCGCCACGAAGTCAGCGTCGATCGAACCCGACGCGCCGACGAAGTCGTTCGTGATCGGCTCCGCCTTCAGTCCCGTCCCGTCCGCGTACCGCCGGTCCGTCTTCTGGTTCCGCTCCACGTCCAGGCTGATCCCCGTCACACCCGACACCGCCGTCGCCCCCGCGACCGTCGTGCCGGCCTTCACAGTCAGCTGCATGAAGTTGAACGGGGCACTGTTCGTGTTGTACGTCGCCGCCGCGAGCGGGTTCGCCTCACTGATGTCGCGGAAGTCGAACTCGATGCTCGCCTTCAGCATGTCGTCCTTCGCGCACGAGAACCCGGCCTTCGTGATCTTCCCCCCGAGCCCTGTGTAGGGGTTCACGGTGCCGTTCGTCGACGGCACCCCGAACTGCGCCGTCAGCGACTTCCCGGCCAGGTCAGCAGCGAGCGCGTGCGTCTGCAGATAGGCGGCCGTCGCGCCCTGCTGCACCGGCGTCACCGCCGTCCCGAACAGCTGCTGCAAGAGCAGCCCGAACCCGACGATCGGCACCGACCCAACGAACGTGCCCGTCCCGCCACGTCCCGCGATCACCGACTGCGACACGAGACGCGCCGCCCGGCCGGCAGCGATACCGCCGCCCTCCACACGGATCAGGTCGAGGTTCACCCCGCCCGACTCCATCTCGTAGAACTTCGTCGGCGCCACATACGTGCCGTAGGTCGTCTCCTTGGCAACTCCGAACTGCCCCGAAAGGCCGGACCCGATAGCCATGCTCACTCACCCTTTCCGGTGGTGTCGGTGGCGACCCGGCCCAGGGCCTTCTCGCCGGCCTTGTGCGCGGCCTCCGCCGCCTTGTCCGCAGGCGACCAGTTGGCCGACTGCGTGAACCTGTGCGAGATCGCGTCGTCGACCTCGATCACCTGGTCGGGGAGCACGAACCGGCCCATCTCGGGGATGTCGAGTGCCTCGCCCGTCTCGTTCTTGACCTTCGCCACTGCGGGCCTCCTGGTTTGCGATGTATCTGGGGTTGGTGTCTGACAATCTGGGCGGCATGAGACCCGCCGTGGCTGTCGTGTTCGCTCTACTCGCGCTGGCCGGGTGTGGCCCCGACGAACAGGTGGCCCCGGTGCGAACGGTCACGGTGACCCAGCCGGCGCCCGCAATCGCGGAGGACCCTGCGTGCGAGGGCATTCGGGCTCAGAAGGCTGTCAACGCGCGCCTTCACGCCGACGGGTACGCCGACGACTACAGCGCCGAGTACGACGCCCTACTGCGCGCCCAGAACTGCCGCTAGATCCGCGCCCGGTAGGCGACCTGGAACTCGACGACATACGAGACGCCGCGGCCAGCCTCGTACAGCAGGACCGGGTTCACGGTGACACCGTGCGACGTCCACAGCAGCGACGGCACACCAAGCGTCGGATTGGACCGGCACAGCCCCGCGATCGCCTCGACGATCGCGTAGGCCTTGTCCCGGGCATCCTTGACCGTCTCGTCGCGCGAGCGTGCGGCGGCGAGACAGTTGACGAAGGCCTCCTCGTCGCGGGAGAGCCCGCCGACCTCGGCCCACGTCTGCCGGGACTCGCCCGAGAAGAGCGACCCGCCATCGTCCAGCGACGGCACGCCGACCGCGAGGAAGTCTGCCGGGTCCTTTGGCTTGGGCATGCCGTCCGCGACGGTCACGCCAGTGGGCACGACGGTGCGTCCCAGAGCGACGAGAGCGTCGACGACTGCGGGGAACGCTGAGACGGCCACGGGCTCAGACCTTCATGAACGGCGCGAGCAGCTGCTCGACGCGGAACGGGAGCAGGTACGCCGAACCCGGCAGGGTGTTGGCCGCGGACTCGTCACCTGATCCGATGCGCCCGCCGCTGGTTGCGCGCTGCGTGTCCCACATGTGCCGCAGCAGCTCGAGCGTGCCCGCCTTGAGGTCGGCCGGCAGAGCCGCCGCGGTGGCCGCCCACCCGCACTTGTAGACCACGACGTACCAGCGCGACCCGAACCGGGCGCCGGACTGGTACTCGATAACGCCGGCTCTTGGACGCTCGACGACAAGGTCGGCCAGGGTGAGCGCCGACCCGCCGACCGGCGTCACGCTGGTCAGCTCGAGGATCGGCGTGTCCGACACGGACAGCATCGGCCGTGAGCCGCGCACGCGCGCCGTGACGTCCTCGGACAGCAGCGGCCCGCAGCGCGTCTCCACGGCGCCCTCAGCGCGGGCGATGAAGTCCTCGAGCTCGACGTTGTGCGTCTCGACGGTGAGGTCGATGTCGAGGTGCGTCTTGACCTCAGGAAGCGTCAGAGCTGCCACTGTCGCCGCTCTCCAGCTTCTTGGCTGCGCGGCGGCGTGTGCTCACACTGCGCTTCTCGCCCGGCGCAGCGGTCGCCTGCTCGACGCGGTCCTGCTCGCGTGTCACGGCGACGTCGACAGGCTCGAAGAACTGGCGCCGACCGGGCGTGACGACCGGGTCGGACTCGTCGATCAGGTCCCCGGGGCGCAGCACGCGGTGGAAGCCGCCCTGGTCGACCGAGAAGGCTTCCTTGACTCGAAGCGTCATGATGCTCCTCTGATGGGTTCGGGTTGAGAGGTGACGGAGGGGCCGGCATGTCCGGCCCCTCCGCCGTGGTGGCTCAGGCGACCGAGGCGACGTCGAGCATGCGGAACGCGCCGTCGTTCACCGAGTCGGCCCCGGTGCGGTAGTACGCGAACCACCCGCGCTGACCCGACGGACGGTTGTTCGTCACGTGGAACAGGTGCGGGATGAACTCGACCGTCATGCCGATGCGGTCGGCGATGACGTAGTTCTGGAAGTTGCCGAACACGAGGATGAAGTTCGACGTCGCGCCGGTCGTGGTGACCGTCCCGTCCATCGACTCCGCCTCGAGCGCCGGCCGCCCCAGGAGCTCGTTCGGACGACCCTCGCCGACCCGGGCCCACAGACCGGCACCGCCGGCGGTGTCGAACTGCCGGATCCGGTTGTAGATCGAGTTGTTCGCGAGCCACGACGCCCGCCCGCGGTGCTTCGCCGGCAGCGCACCCTCGAGGGTGTAGACGTCGGCGAGAGCGAAGGTGTCGTCGGCCGCAGCGTTGATCTCGGACGAGGTGCCGGCCAGCGCTGTCACGATGCCCGTCGGCTGGCCGCTGCCGGAGCCCGTGGCGAACGCGACGGACTCGAGGTCGTCCTTGCCCTCGGCGAGCAGCTTCGCGACCTCGCTGGTCACGTTCTGCTCGTCCATGAGCGCCTCGATCGTGATCGGCACGAAGCCTCGCGCCGTGTAGACCGGGACGTTCGGCTGGGCGAAGGTCGTCGAGTCGTCCGAGACCTCAGAGGACTCGGCGTCCCACGACCAGGAGACCGCCGCCGAGCTGACGCCGTTCCACACGTCACCGGTTGCGACGACCTGGCGGGCCGCCTGCCGGATCTGGTTGAGTGACCCGTTCGACGTGATGATGACGGTCGGGTCGAGCTGGAACGGCACGAGGTAGCCGCCGTTCGCGTCCGTGAGGGACATCGCGCGGGCCTCGGCCAGCGCCCGTGCCTCACTCGGCTCGAGCTCGTGCTGCAGCCCGCGGGCCATCTTCGCCCACGCGCGCATGTACTGCGGCGAGGACGTAGCGAGGCAGAGCTTCGCCAGCGTCGACTCCTTGTCGTCGAACCGCTCGAGGATGTCGGTCGCGGCCTCCCGGACACTGTCGGTCGCCCCGGGCATCCGCTCGATGGCGTCGTAGGCACGCGAGCGCAGCTCGTCCGAAACCTCGCCCGGCGAGCGGCCGAAGGTCTGGATGTTGCGCAGGTCCCACGGGTCGCCGTCGCGCTGCTCGCCCGTGTCGCGCGGGTCGGCCATCGGGTCGCGGTCCATGCCGGAGCCGCGGGCCGAGCCTGGCACGATGCGGGTCGTCTTGACGCCCTTGGCGGCCTCGCGGATCTTCTCGAGGTCCGCGGCCCGCTCCAGCTGCTTGCGGTGCTCGTCGAGCTGGAAGAACGTGTCCCGCAGCTTGGCGAAGTGCGCCTCGTCGTCCTTGGTCAGCTTGTCGAGCTCGGCGAACCGCTCGAGCTCCTCCTTGACCTCGCCGATCTTGTTGACGGTCTGCGCGTGGTTGAGCACCGCAGGACCCTTGTCGTCGGCCTCCATGCGTGCGTCACCGAAGTGACCACGGTGGAAGGCCAGGAGCTCGTCGACGGTCATGCCGCGAGCACCGGTGAGTCGTGCGTTCATCGCACGTACCTGCCCTTCGTGTCGGTGATGGTGCGCCACGTCTCGTCCAGGCCCATCTCCTGCAAGGCCTGACGCACGTCGAAGCGCGTCATGGTCGACTCGTGCTCACCGGCCGGCTCGCCCTCAGGCGCGTCGGTGGTCTGCGGCGTGTCGTCGGACTCGTCCCGGTGCTCGACGGCCGGCGCGTCGTCGCGCTCGGTGTCTTGCGGCTGTGACTCGTCCACGCCCTCGGCCTCGATCTGGTCCGCCAAGAGGACGGCCTTCGCGAGCAGAGAGCGAGTCTGGGGGTCGCCAAGGCGCGCGAGGTCGATGACCTGCGAACGCACCCCGACAGAGGTGTCGGCGTATGCCGGGAAGACGACCGGGCCGAGCTCGTGCACCTTCAGCTCACGCAGGGTGCGCACCAGCAGCTCGTCGTCCGGGACGTCCTCGAGCCAGGAGCGACGCAACAGGTCGTGCAGCTCCTCGGGCTTCGTGATCTTGCGGCCGGTCTGGTCGTGCCACTCGTCACGCACGACCGAGAACCGGAAGGACATCCCGTCGATCGACTTCGACTCGATCGCGTCGCGGACGGGCTGCACGAGCCAGTTGTCGTGCAGGCGGCCCACGACGTGCGCGCCGCCCTCCGGTGCGAGGACCGGATCGACCTCTTCGCTGATCGAGTCGAGGCGCGCGATCGGGATCGACCCGACGAGCGGGTGCCGGCCGTGATCGAACTGGATCACGGGAGGCTTCTCGCGGAAGCTCTTGCGCATCGAGCCGGGGGCGATCTTCTCCTTGAAGCGCCCTTCCCAGGAGTCGATGATCGTCTCGCGGTTGAACACGGCCGCGTACCCGTCGAGGGTCAGGCCGTCGCCATCCTCGCCGTCACGCTCGGCATCGCCTGCGCGCAGGGCGAAGCTCGCCATGCGCACGAGGTCAGCGGTCGGCGGCGTTGCCGCACGTCGCATCTCAGTCGTCACGGCTGCTCTCCTTCGGTTGATGGCTGGCCAGAGTTGGGCGACCCGGGCTTCTGCAGCTGCACCGAGAACAGGCCTGTATGGGTGAGCAGGCGGAAGTCGTCTGCCTCGACCGCTGCGACCACCGACCCGGGCTCGTAGCCGGCGTCGATGAGCGACCGGATCGTCGTCGCCCGCGTCTGCGCGATGTCCGCAGCGTCAGCCTCGTCCTCGCGCAGGAACGGGATGTTGTCGGCGTCGTACCAGAGCCGCACACCTGCGCCGGGTGAGGCCAGCAGCGGCGCGAATGATCCGGCCGCGTTCTGCCACAGCGGGTGCATCGTCGCGTCCGCGAAGCGGCGCCGGGCCTGCCCGTAGTTGCCCGCGTTCAGGCTCGAGCCCTGCATCCCCTCGGACAGCTGCGCGATGACTGCGCCTACGCCAGACGCTGACGCGATCCGCGTCTCGCCGGCGCCCTGGACGGCCTTGAAGTCGATGCTGCGCAGGTCGGCCCCGACCACCGTCGCATCCGCGCCCGGGTAGAGGTTCAGCGTCCGGTAGGCGTTGTCCGTGCCCGTCGACTCTGCGTCGAGCCGCTTCTGGAAGTCGAGGATCTTCTCGCGCGTCGCGCCCTGCGGGTGCGTGATGATCATGTTCGGCGTCGCGCCGTTCTCGAAGAACTTGCGCTTGTGCCGGGTCATCGTCAGATCGGCCTCGATCTCGCGGACCACCGGAGTCAGCCACGACATCCCGCGGAACGGGTTCAGCGGATCGGGGATCGGCATGAAGTGCGACACCTCGGTCGCCGTGAACGCGGCGCCGTCATTGCCCGAGTGCTTCCCGCCCTCGTAGTAGACGAAGCCCAGCTTGCGCCACCCGACGAGGGCGCCACCGATGCGGCGCTCCTCGACGACGATGTCGACCCAGTCCGGACGCAACCGCACGATCTCGCCCGCGTCGCGGATGTGGAACGCGTTGCCGGCCAGGTCCGCGTCCTGGATCGCACGCGAGAGCAGGTCCTGCGTCGTCCCACCCGGCCACGGCGTCTCCAACAGCCGAAGGTCGCTCGTGCCGAACATGTCCGCCGGCTTGCCGTCACGGACCCGCTGCCACCGGAACCGTGCCGATGAGAACACCGAACGGCGGATCTCCATGCACGTAAACACGACCGAGTCCGCGCCCATCGCCCCGGACAGTGCCGAGAACGACTGGCCGACCGAGATCCGCTTATCCGTCATCGTCTGCTGGATTGCGCCGTACCCGTGCAGCGACCCCACGGCCGCGATGTAGTCGTCGATCGTCGAGATGGACCGCTCCTCGGGACCACGGCCGGTGAGGCGCTGCAGCAGGTTCGCCACGTCACACCTCCATGAGCAGGCCGTAGGCGACCAGGGCCGCACCGGACACGAGCAGGACAAGCGGCAGCCCGCCGAGCAGGAACACGCCCGCGAGAGTGACGACCGAACCGGACGCGACGAGGGCGACCGCGCGCTGAGCCCGCTTCTTCTTCTTCACTCGAAGAACCCCCACACGTCGACATCGAGATTGGCCAGCCCATGCAGGGCGCGGACTGCGGCGGCGACCGGGCCGATCCCGGGCACCCGCAAGTCGAGGGCTCGCTCACCCGACTGCAGCGCCGTCCGCCACGGCGCAAGCTTCACTGCCTCGTTCAATGCCGGCTGGTTCGCGTGCCGGATGGTGCCGTCAGTGATCGCATCCGCGAGCGCCCCGCAAGCAACGGCGAACTCCGGGCCGGTCACGTCGACGACCTGCACGTCGGCCTTCACCAGTTCCTCGCCGAGCGCTGACGTCGCCACCGGCCCGCCCCACTCCTGATGCAGCCGCGAGCACTCGCCGACCGCCTTACGCACCGGCAGCGGCTTGCCCTCGTTCGTGAGCATCACGTGCGCTGAGCCGTCCTCACGCTGCCAAGCGACAGCGATCCACACGTCCCGGTCGCCGGACAGGTCCAGGCCGAACACGACCAGGTCGCCGCGCTCCGCGTCCGGGTCCTTCAGCTCGAGCCACTGCCCATACGGCAGCGCGCCACCGAGCGACGCCGGATCCTCCCACCACGAGAAGAACTCCCGCATGAACTCCTCGGGCGGCATCGACTTGCGCATGTCCTCGATCGACTCCTCGAGCACCCGGCCCGCCCACAGTGCGCAGTTCGCCTGCCACCACAGGTCGCGATCGTCCAGGGCACAGCCCGGCGTGCCGACGATGTGCAGACACCCGCGCTCCGTGCACTCCCGCATCTGCGCGCCGTACTCGACATAGGCCAGCCGCGGATCCTTCCTCGACCGGCCACGGTCCCGGATGCGGCGCAGCTGCTCGGACGTGAGCAGCCCGGCCGACGACCCGATGCGCACCTGCGCGCCGGGGCGGGTGAGCATCGTCGGATAGACGGCGCCGATGTGCTTCGGCTCGAGGTAGAGCGCCTCGTCGAGGGTGATCCGCTTGACGCGGGTCAGACCACGCGACGCCTTGCCCGTGCGCGACCGGAACTCGATCCTGTGCCGAGGCTGGTCCTTGAGGTAGATGGCGAGGTCCTGGTGGCCCTCGTAGTAGTCGGCGCGCTCGGAGTACTCCGGGTTCGACTCGATCCAGCCCTTGAAGTCGGTGAACGTCGACTTCGTCGTGTCCACCAGGTGCGACGACCAGATGTGCCGCTCGATGTCGAACACGAACAGGTCCGAAAGGGCCGCGATCCCAAGCGTCGATGTCTTGATGTTCTGCCGCGGGGAGATCACACCGACCTCAAACGACGCCGGCCGGTCGGGTGCCTTCTCCGCGTAGATCGAGTCGAGGATCCACTTCTGCTCATCGTCAGGCGGCAGGCCCAGATCGGCGCCTACCTTCGCGGCGATGTCGCCATACGTCCACCGGTGCGACGGGCGGTGCCGATAGAGCGGCTGGTACGTCACGCCCCGTGACGCTTCCGGCGCTCGGCCAGCTCATCCTGCAACGACTGCGGCGCGGACGCCTTACCCGTGCCCCGAGTTGCCTCGGCCAGCATCACCCGCAGGCGCTCAGCCACCGTCGCCAACGACGAGCCCGTGTCCAACCCCGGGCGGTCCACCCGCCGTGCCAGCGCCAGGCATGTCTGCCCGAGCACCGTGTCGAGCTTGCCGGCCTCAACGAGCTCGGTCACCGTAGCCCACTCCACTGGGCCGCGCCTATCCTCGGATTCGCTTGGGGCAGAAGGCAACTCGACCACTTTGCCGCCGCGATCCTTCCGCTTGCGGCACCGGTCAGAGCAGTACTTCGCCTTCCGGTTCCGGGCCGAGAAGGTGGTCCCGCAGACAGCGCACTGCACGTCCATCGGCCATCACCGCCTCCTGGGCTATCCGGATCCCTCGGGACGCGGAGGGAGAAACGCGTGACTGGACGGGTCCTGCCGCAGGCTGGCCCCGTGCCGACCCCGCCCCCCTACCAGCGGAGCGTCGACTGTTTGGAGTCGCGTCGCGCCCTGCCGCGTACTGCTCCGTCGGTCACGTTGCACGCGTTGTGCTGAGGTCCGTCGTAGCTTGTGCCCGAGTCGTCGTGCCCTGCGTGCAGCCCGTCGCGTGCCCTGCCGTTGGGGTTGGTGATGTGTCGGGTGGGGAAGATGCACACCTTGGCGGTGCACATCAGGTAGCCCTGTCGGTTGAGCTGCTCGACGAGGGCAGCACGGTATCTGCGGTGCTCAGGCGTCCGGTACTTGGGGTTCGCGCCCTTGCGTTTGGTGAAGGCCATGTCGCACCTCGCAGTCCCTGGCCAGGCGGGGCACGACGTGCCACCTGCCGTGGCAGTCGCAGCGGTAGGGGGCGTCTCGTTCCTGCTGGGTGGGGGTGGGTGCCTTGTTCAGGGGTGGGGGGTCGGTTCGACGGATGGGGGGTGTGCTTTCACCGGGGGGAGGGGGTGCCTTCTTCGGGAAGGGGGGTGGCATCGTTGCGTTCGTCGAGCAGGTGGTCGATGTGGCGCCAGATGTCCCGGGCACTGGAGCATCCGCGGCCGTTGCGCTGCTCGTACTCGAGCAGGCGCCGCTCCACGTCGAGGTCGCTGTCGATGGCGTCGATCGCGCGCATGGGCGCCTCCCCGCAACGTCGCGGGCCGGTGCTGGCGCCTTGGCCGGGGCGTCTCCTGGCCGTGCCCGACTTGGCCGGGCGGTGCCGCTACTCGTGGCTCGACGGCCCCAGCGGCTGAGGTTGTGCCCGCTCGCTCTGCTCCGACCGTGGCTCTGGGCCTGCACTCGGGATCGGGCGGCGGCGGGTGGCATGCGAAAGGTGCCCGTCCACGTACAGATCAGGCACCCTACGCAAATCATGTCAAGTCAGAGGCTGCTCGTCAATTTCGCCACG
>NZ_DATCWX010000062.1:0-8373 GCF_036566125.1 Intrasporangium sp. | reverse complement strand
GCACCGGCTGGAGCCCGCCGCGTCCTCGAGCCGGTGCCGCTTGGCCGCGATGAGGGCGAACTCCACGGCGACGAAGAACGCGCTGAGCGCGATGATGACGATGGTCGCGATGATGATGACCCACGTGTTCATCGTGTCGCCTCATCCTTCGTGTCATCAGTCGCCTCGGTCGTCGCCTCGGTCGTCTCAACCAGGCGGACCCGCACGAGCGAGGGCACCCGCCTCGCCACCTCGACCACCTCGACCCGGAGGAGCCAGGCACCCGGCGCATCGTCCGTCCCGAGGTCACCTGGGTCCGGGTCGAGGTCGACGTCGACGACGGTGCCGACCTGCGGCAGGGTCCCCAGCTGGCTGAGCACCAGGCCGGCGATGGTCTCGTAGTGCCCTTGGGGCAGGTCGCGACCGACGGCACGCTCGACCTCGTCGATGTGGGTGTCGCCGGACATGACCCATGTGCCGTCGTCGTCGAGGACCGGTGCATCCGGCTCGAACGGATCATGCTCGTCGGTGATCTCGCCGACGAGCTCCTCGGCGAGGTCCTCGACCGTGACGATGCCGGCCAAACCGCCGTACTCGTCGACGACACACGCGAGCTTGTCAGCATTCGCCGACAGCTCCCGCAGCACGTCGGGCAGCGGCATCACGGTGGGGACGACCGTGACGCCGCGCGCCATGGTGCCGACGGTCATCTGGTCGGGCTCTCGGGTGGCGAGCACGTCCTCCAGGTGGACGACGCCGACGACGTCACCGGCGGCGTCGAGCACCGGGTACCGGCTGTGGCCTGAGGCCATCCGCTCCCGCACCTCGCCGAGCAGGTCGGTCTCACGGACCACGTCGACCCTCGGGCGGGGGATCATCGCGTGCTCGGCGTCCTGGGCAGGGAAGTCGAGGATCCGGTCGAGCAGGACGGACAGGTCGTCCGGCAGCTCGCCGCTCTCGCGTGACTCCGCGACGATGTGCTCAAGGTCGCGCCGCGTAGCGGAGTGCTCGACGTCATGCACCGGCTCGATACCCAGCGCCCGCAGCAGGAGGTTCGACGCCTGGTCGAACACCCACACGAGCCAGCCGAAAACTTTGAGGTAGACCAAGGTCGACCGCGACAGCGCCTTGGCGACCGGTTCGGGCCGTGCGATGGCGAGGTTCTTGGGGACGAGCTCGCCGAAGAGCATCTGGACGATGGTGGAGACGAGGAGCGCGAGGACGGTCCCGACCGCGATGCCGACGCCGCTCGGGACGCTCGCCCATCCGAGCATCTCCGCGAGGGCCGTGCCGATGAGCGGCTCCGCAACGTAGCCGACGAGCAGCCCCGTCACCGTGATGCCCAGCTGCGCGCCGGACAGCATGAACGACGTGCGCCTCGTGACCTTCAGGGCGCGCCCGGCAGCGGGGTCACCCGAGGCGGACAGGGCCCCGAGCCGGGAGCGGTCCACGGCCATGTAGGCGAACTCCTGGGCGACGAAGTAGCCCGTGACGGCGGTGATGGCAACGACCACCACGAGGCCCAGCAGGACCGAGAGCACGGCGGCCACGGCAGTACTCCCCTCACACGTTCACACGATGCCCGGCGTCCCCGATCTTCTCATTGACGGCCGGCCACCCACGTAGTGAGCCAGTCCGTGGGCGCGAGCCAAGCGGCATACGGATGCCGTATGCCGCTGAGCCGGCTCCCGGGGAAAGGCTCCGTCCCCACGTGGTGGGCTCTCCGACCCCGCCGTGCGGTTCAGTTCTGGATGGCGGCAAACGCGAGGCAGGCGAGGAGCAGAAGCGCGCTCGTGGCCAACGCGATCCGGGTCAGATAGACGTGGCGCACGGCTGCTCCTAGCACGTGCACCAGGGCGGCGACCACCGCGACCGCTGCGAGCACGGTGTGCAGGACCTGCCACAGCTCGTAGGACAGTCGGAGCCGACGACGCCAGACCGAACTTGCCACCAGGACCACCGACGCCGCCGCTGCCGCCGCCCCGACAAACACCTTGGTGGGCGTGTTGCTCGGCGTGAATAGGTTGGCTGGCTCCAGTCGGCAGAGAGTGCCACGTGGATGAGGACGAAGAGCAGGCCCACGTTCCCGATCTGCCGGTGGATATCGATGACCGCGTCCGTGCCGAACGGCTCCGCGACCGTCTTGACGCGAGCCACCAGTGCGAACTCGATGCCCATCAGGGCCAGGCCGACGAAGCCGAGAGCGACCGAGAAGTCGGTCCAGAAACCCTGCCCCGGTCGGCTCGTGCTCATGAGTGCCAGGACCAACGGCGCCATACAGATCCCGACGAAGACTCCGAGCCAGGCGATACCGCGCAGGACTGCCCTCATGGCGCCATCACTTCAGGACCAGCGCCATGAGCATGATTACTCCCGGTCGCCTTGTCTCACATCGGCCGTCGTCTGAAGCTGAGGATGTGGACGTCGACAGCCTATGCCAGATCGGGGTTGGGCGTTCGGTGCCTGTCTCTGCTGGTTCAGGTGGTGACGCGGTCGATGAGGCTGACCAGCTCGGCCACGTCACGGTCACCGTCGAGCGAATCCGTCAGGGCGACAGCCTGCTCCTGCAGGTCGCCTGGTCCGGTCCAGTGGGACCAGGGACCGTCGGTGAGCCGGTCGGTCAGCATGGCGATGACCAGGTTCTGGCGAAGGCGCGGAGAGGCTTGCTCGATGGTGGGGGCGCACTCGGAGTCCCTCAGCTGCCGAGTGCGCTCGACCGGCTCGCCGTTGGCGTCGAGGTAGCGGACCGTGGCCCTGACGAACGAGGCATCGCTCGTGCCCTCGCGCAGTTCGACGTCGTACAGCGCGGTTGTGGCGTGGCCGGCGAAGACCTCACCACCATCGACCGCGTCGTTGCGGAAGTCCCGGTCCGCCACGTCGCGGTTCTCGTAGCCCAGCAGCCGGTATCCCGACACCTGGTCCGCATCGAACTCGACCTGCGCCTTGGCGTCCCGCGCAGCCACGACGAGCGAGCCGGTGAGTCCAGTGGCGAACACTCGCTCGGCCTCGGCGGACGTGTCCACGTACACATGCCAGCCGTCGCCCCGGTCTGCGAGCTGCTCGAGCAGGTGGTCGTTGTAGTTGTCGATGCCGACCCCGACCGAGATCAGGCTCGTCCCTGCACGCGCCTGGGTGCTGATCCGCTCGAGGATCCCGCCGGGGCTGGTGTCGCCGACGTTGGCGACGCCGTCGCTGACGAGCACGACGCGCGTCATCCGGCCCTCCGTGTGCATGGACTGTGCCAGGTCGTAGCCGAGGGTGAGGCCGGCCTCCGCGTTGGTGGACGCCTGTGGGTGCAGGGAGTCGATCGCCTCGTCGAGCGCCTGGCGGTCCGAGGCGGCGGTGGGTTCGAGGGCCACCTCCGCTTCGGTCGAGTAGCACACCATGGCGACCCGGTCCGTCGTCCGCAGCGACGCGGCAAGGGTCCGCAGGGCGATCTTGGTCGTCTCCATCTTGCCCGCCTCGTTCATCGACCCTGAACAGTCCACGACGAGGACGAGGTCCGCGTCGGGACGTGATTCGTCGTCGGCGTCCGCGCTCCTGATGCCGACCCGGACCAGACGGTGGCCGTCACGGAAAGGCAGGGCGGCCGCGTCGATGCTCACGTCGAGCCCCTCGCGCGGGGCCTCGTAGCCCTGCTCGAAGTAGTTGACGAACTCTTCGGTGCGGACCTCGCTGGGGGCGATCCGGCGACCCTGGTTCACCGCGTCCCGGAAGCGGGTGTAGGAGCCGGTGTCGATGTCGAGCGCGAACGTCGACAGTGGGTCCTGGTCCGGGTCGCTCATGGCGAAGTCGCCCGTCGTCGTCATATCCGTGGGGCGGTGTCGCTGGTCGGGGGCTGGCTGGCCCGACACGCTGCCGCCGTGGTCGACTGCACCGCCGGCGCCACAGGCCGTCACTGCCACGGCGATCACCACCGCGGTGGCGGCATGCGACACAAGCCTGCGGTGGTTCGGTGCTCCCATGATGATCCCCTCGCGTCGTTTCCCCGACGTCTGATGGACCGACCGTAGAAGCGGATCGTTGCGTGAGACGGCGACGGTTATCGGGATGTGACCGGACCGATGACCCGTCGTGTCCGCTGAGATCCCCGCGTGACCGAGCGGTGGCTCCCGCGTGACAATGAGGGTCGGATTGACGATGCCGGCGAGGGGGGTTGAGATGGCCGCGGCGATCTGCGTGTTTGCGGTGCTGGTCATCCTGTTCGTCAGCCTGTCGGCACGGTTCGGCCGGGCCTATCTGACCGGTCCGATGGTCTTCCTCGTCGCGGGAGGCGGCCTCGCCGTCATGTCCGTGGTCGAGCCCGAGGGCGAGGGCGCCGCGATCCGGACGCTTGCCGAGGTCACGCTGGTGCTGGTGCTGTTCCACGACGCAGCGGAGCTCCAGCCGCGGGAGCTGCGGTCGGACTCGGGTTTCACCGTGCGGCTGCTGCTCGTCGGTCTGCCGCTGACCATCGGCGCGGGATATCTGCTGGCACGTGCCTTGTTCCCAGCGATCGGGGTATGGCTGGCTCTGCTGTTGGCGGCGGCCTTGGCGCCGACCGACGCCGGTCTCGGCGGTGCCACGGTGCTCAACCCCGTGGTACCGGCACGGGTGCGTCGCATCCTCAATGTTGAGAGTGGCCTCAACGACGGCTTGGCAACTCCCGTGGTCTTTTTCGCGGCGGCCGCGACCGCGGGGTTTACCGACGGTTCGACTGAGCATGGTCTCGTCGAGGCCGTGCTGGACGTTGCCGTCGGCGCCTTCGTCGGCGGCTCGGCCGGATACCTCGCCGGCCGCCTCGTCCAACACGCCCGACGCCACGAATGGGCGGAGCGTGCCGTGCTGCCCCTTGCGGCGGTCGCCGTTCCGATCCTGTGCTACTACGGAGCCCACGTGCTGGGCGGCAACGGTTTCATCGCTGCGTTCGTGGCGGGAACGGCATTCGCGGCGAGCCAGACAAGCGTCGCAGACGTACACGACACGGTCGCATACACCGGCCTGACGTCGACGTTCTTGGGCTTCGGCGTCTGGATGGTCTTCGGCGCCGTCGCGGCGGGATCCCTTGCGGCACTGGTCACGTGGCAGAACATCGCCTATGCGCTGGTGTCCTTGACCGCGCTGCGAATGGTCCCCGTGGCGCTCTCCCTTCTCGGGTCTGGGCTACGGCCGCAGACCATCGTGTTCGTCGGCTGGTTCGGCCCGCGTGGGCTCGCGTCGATCATCTTCGCGCTCATCGCGTACGAGTCGCTCGAAGCGGAGCCGGCGGTCGCCACGGTGGTGGGTGTCATCGCGACCACGGTCGTCATCAGCGTCCTCGCTCACGGCCTCACCGCCTCGCCCTGGGCGCAGCGCTACGGGTCGTGGGTGGGGAGAACGCGTCCGACGGTCGAGCTGGCCGAGGCCGTCGAGCCGGTGCGACACCACAGGCACGTCGCGCCGCCCGGCGAACGCACCCAAGCCGGCTGACGGCTCATGGTTCCCACCTTGCCTCGGACGCCGTCGCCGCGCCTCCCCTCGAGCCGGTTGTCGCACCCGAGCCGGTGATCTCCCCGGCCTCCCGAACGGTCCGGAAGTCGAACCACACCGCGTTGACGATCGCGCTCCACACGACGAGCTGCCCGAACAGCAACAGCCAGACGAGCATGACCGCGGCGATGCCGAGTGAGCCGTAGAGCGCGGACGAGTGCTCGAACCGTGCCGGCAGGTAGACCCTGCTGACCAGATGCATGAGCGCGAGGCCGACCCCGAAGAGCAGCGCGCCGGGAACGAGGTCGGTCCAGTGGGACCGTCGGTCGGGCAGCTGCCACATGACGGCCAGCCAGCAGGCGGCGGCAAGAGCGGACTGCCCGATGACCGTCAGCAGCAGGCCCCCCGGAAAGAGGCCGTCGAGGCGGGCGACCACCCGCGAGCTGAACGCGAGGAGTACCACGAGCGCGATGAAGAAGAGGACAGAGATGATGAGCTGCCTCGTGTGGGGCTTGACGAACGTCGTCGCCCACAGGTGGGCATTGACGAGGGCAAGTGCGCGCCGCAACAGCATCGTGGTCCACAGCACACCGAAGAGGCTGATGACGGCCAGGATCCACCACGACTGACGGCCCTGCGACAGCGCCTGCAGCACCTCGGCCCGGGCCGCGCCGGAGATGCCGGTGGCGTCGGTGGCCGCCGCATCGAGGCCGGACCGTCCGAGGCCCGAGAGCAGCGACACGCTGAGCAGGACGACGGGCAGCACCCAGAAGAACAGGCGAAACGCGATGGCGCTCGCGAGTAGCATCCCCTGCCGGGCGGCGTACGTGGCCAGGCAGGTCAGCGGAATGCCGTAGAGCGGCTGGCGCTGGGCCAGCTCCTCATAACGTCGGCGGGCGGCCTCGGCGCGCGCACGGAACTGGTCGATGCGTCCCCCGGACGCCCCGGCCGGCGTGCCGCCCGGCGGCTCGACGGCTGTGCCCATGACTGAGGATTGCACGGATGCGTGGGGGAGGGGAGGCGAACTTCTCTGACGACCTGAACCCCGCCCGAGCGGGAGGCCCCCCTCCTCGGCAAGCGAGCTCAGCGGCATACGGCATTGGTCGTATGCCGCTGAGCTCCACCCGCACCCGCGTGCCCTCCCAGCCCTCCCGGCCTGTCGGTTCGTTGTTTTCGGTGTGGAACGGTCCAGCGGCCGTAAGGTGAGGCTTGGTTGGACCACGTCGTCCGGGAGGTCAAAGTGGTACGTGAGGCCGCGGGCTCGACCACGGAAGGCAGGTCGGGTTCAGCCCCTGCCGTCAGCGCGGAGGAGGCGGCCGTCGGGCGGGCGCGCGGCCTGAACCGCGTCGACCTGACTCTGCCCGGGTGCTGGGGTGCCGTCATCTTCGCGGCAGTGTCGTTCACGCCGTCCCTGCTCCCTCGCGGCGGGCTCCTGCAAGGCATCGTGTGCGGCATCACCGCGGCCATCGGCTACGGTCTCGGCGTTCTCGCGGCGTGGATCTGGCGGGCCTTCGCCGATCGCGGGGTTCGCGCGACGCGCCCTGGTTCATGGCGGGCCTTCGCGGTCTCGGCGGGCGTGCTGCTCGCGGTCTCGTTCGGGTTCGGGCAGTACTGGCAGTACGAGATCCGCCGCCTCATGGAGATCGACGAGTACAACATCGCCCTCGTCGTCGCGTCGCCGTTCGTCGCGGTGCTGCTGTTCGCCCTGCTGCTCCTGGCCGGACGCGGTGTCCGCCGGCTCTACCGCTGGCTCGCTCGTGCCCTGCGCCGGTGGATCGGTCCGAGGGCCGCGGCAGCGGTCGGCTGGGCATTGGCTGCCGCGACGGTCTGGCTGCTGGTGAGCGGCGTGCTGCTCCAAGGGCTGTCGACCGCCGCCGACGAGGCGTTCGCGGTGCGCGACACGATCACCGAGGAAGGAGTCACGCAGCCGACGACGGGGCTGCGGTCCGGTGGCCCGGGCTCCATCGTGCCGTGGGACACGTTGGGTCGCGAGGGGCGCACCTTCGCCGCTTCCGGCCCCTCGGCCGATGACATCGAGCGTGTCGTGCACCAGGCGGCCCAGGAGCCGATCCGCGCGTACGCGGGCCTCGATTCGGCTGATGACGCCGAGACCCGGGCCCGGCTGGCCGTCGACGACCTCGCTCGGGCCGGCGGTTTCGACCGGGCCGACCTGCTCGTCATCACGACGACGGGCAGTGGCTGGGTCGACCCTGCACTGATCGACAGCTTCGAGTACCTCAGCGGCGACTCGGCCGCCGTGGCCATGCAGTACTCCCACCTGCCTTCGTGGATCTCCTACCTCGTCGACCAGTCCAAGGCACGCGAGGCGGGCCGGGCGCTGTTCGACGCCGTGTACGAGCGCTGGATCGGACTACCGGCCGACCACCGGCCAAGGTTGTTCGTCGCGGGGGAGAGCCTGGGCTCCTTCGGCGGGGAGACGGCCTTCAGCGGCGAGTTCGACCTGCGCAACCGCACCGCGGGCACCCTGTTCGTCGGGCCGCCGAACTTCAACACCCTCTTCCGCGAGTTCAGCGACCACCGCGACAGTGGCAGCCCGGAGATCCAGCCGGTCTACAAGGACGGCCGGACGGTCCGCTTCGCGAGCGACGCGAGTGCGGACATCCCGCCCGACGCCAAGCCATGGGAGGGCAACCGGGTGCTCTACCTCATGCATGCGTCGGACCCGATCGTCTGGTGGAGCCCGAACCTCATCTTCAGCGAGCCCGACTGGATCAGGGAGGCACACGGGGACGACGTGCTCGACATGATCTGGATCCCGTTCGTGACCTTCTGGCAGATCACCGCTGACCTCCCGTTCTCCACGGGAGTCCCGGGCGGCTTCGGTCACAAGTACACGGAGGAGCAGGTCGACGCCTGGTATGCAGTCATGCGGCCTGAGGGAGTCACCCCCGACGTCCTCACCGCGCTCCGCGACACGATCGGCAA
>NZ_DATCWX010000221.1:0-24824 GCF_036566125.1 Intrasporangium sp. | reverse complement strand
GGGGGAAGCCGAGCTCCTGGGGCTGGTACCCCAGTCGACGCCGCACGTCGGTGCGGGCGTCCGGGTCCATCGGGTCACGGCCGAGCAGCCGCACCGTACCGTCATCGGGCCGCAGCACGGTCGCCATGACGCGTAGCATCGTCGTCTTGCCGGCGCCGTTCGGCCCGAGCAGCCCGGTGATCCCGGGCCCCAGCTCCAGGTGGACGTCGTCGAGTGCGGCGAGGGACCGGTAGCGCTTGGTCACTCCGCTCAGGGAGACGGTGGCGACAGCCGTCGGTGTGGAGGTGGTCATGACGGGATCCTTCCGATGGTGCCCAGACGGCGGGACCGGACGACGAAGACAAGCGATCCGGCGACGAGCATGACGAGGTACAGCACGAGATAGCGGGGGGCCACGACGGCCCAGATGGTGTGCAGTCGGGCCGCCGAGAAGGTGATGGCCACCCAGGCGAGACTGATGGCGACGGCAGGGCGCCACGGCCCGAGCCACGTCGACAGGCCGAGCACGGACGCGGTGAACCCGAGCGCCGGCAGGAGCCAGAGCCAGGCGGCGCTCTCGCGCAGGACGAGCTGGCCGAGCAGGACGACCGGCACGGCGGTGAGCAGCACGGCCGCGGCGCGCAGCAGGATGAGCCGCTCGAGCGGGTACGGCGTGCTGCTCTCCTGCTCCAGCACAGGTCCCGCTTCCGGACCGAAGGCGATCGCGACGCCGAGCACCGGCATGACCGGCGCGATCATGAGCACCAGGGTGGCGCTTCCGGCGCGCATCGACAGCACCCCGGCCAGGGCGAAGGTGACCGCCAGGGCGAGGGCACAGATCCACGAACCCCGCAGCGCCGGTGCGACTGCGGCGAGGGTCGCGTCGCCGGGGGGCAGGCCCAGCCGGACGAGGAGCCGCTCGAGCCGCGAGGCACGAGGCACCTCGATCTCGTCTCGGACCGCCGCCCAGACGTCTGTGAAGTCCACGGGCGCGGGGGAGGGTGCATCGGGAACGAGCCCAGCGGCATACGGCATGGGGTTCATCGACGTCGCGACGGCGGCTTGACACGCAGAGCAGACCACGACGTGCTGCTCGACCGACATCGACACGAGGCCGTCGGCCTCGCCGAGCACCCAGGCTCGGAGGTCGCCGGGACGCACGTGGTGCGTGCTCATGACGGTCTCCCTTCCAGGAGGCTGGCCCGCAGGCTCGCCTTGGCGCGGTGGACTCGGGTCTTCACGGTGTTCTGGGGGATGCCGAGTAGGTGCCCGGCCTCCCTGGTCGTGAGGCCGTCGAGCACCGTGGCCTGGATGACGGCGCGCAGCTCGGACGGGAGGTGGGCCATGGCCCGGCCGAGGTCGCCGTACTCGACGCCGCTCAGCAGCTCGTCCTCGAGGCTCGGGGACATGGCGGTCGACGCGCCGGGGTCCCGCAGGAGGGGCACGTTGTGGCGTCGGCGCAGGCGGCTGACCAGCTGGCGAATCGCGATGCCCCACAGCCAGGCGCCGACCTCGCCCCTGCCCTGGTAGCGGCCGGCGCCCTGCCAGGCGGCGACGAACGTGTCCTGCAGGACGTCCGCCACGACCTCACCATCGTTGCAGCGGCGCGTGAGTCGCACTGAGAGCCAAGGCGCGTGGCGGTCATAGAGCTGTCGGAGGGCAGCGAGGTCGCCGTCGGCCAGGTCCTCGAGGAGGGCCTGGTCGTCTCGGACGACACCATCAGCCATATCCCTACTGTCGACCTCGGGGCTCCGATCGGTTCTCGTTTCGTTGACACCGGGTCGGCGTCAGATCCGACAATGGCGTCCATGCGCTATGCATTGACTGGGGCGACCGGCTTCGTCGGCGGCGAGCTCGCGCGTCAGCTCATCGACGCTGGTCACGAGGTGGCCGCACTGGTGCGCTCCCCGGCTCGCGCCATCCAGCTCGACGCCATCGGGGTCGACCTGGTGGAGGGGGACCTCGATGACAGCGACGCGCTCGACCGACTCCTCGCGGGGGCGGACGGGCTCTTCCACGTGGCCGGCTGGTACAAGGTCGGTCAGCGGGATCCGTCGCCGGGCCAGCGCGTCAACGTGGAGGGGACGCGCAACGTCCTGGCCGCTGCCCAGCGCGCCGGGACACCGCGGATCGTCTACACGAGCACGCTGGCCGTCAACTCCGACACGCGCGGTCGCATCCTCGACGAGAGCCACCAGCACCACGGCGGCCACATCTCGGCGTACGACCGGACCAAGGCCGAGGCGCACGTCGTGGCAAAGGAGTTCGCGGCGGCGGGGCTACCGGTCGTCATCGTCATGCCTGGGGCCATCTACGGGCCCGGCGACACGTCCCAGACCGGCGAGCTCATCAGACAGGTCGTGGCGGGCAAGCGACCCGCGGCTCCGGCTGGCGGTGGTCGGCTCACCTGGGCCCACGTCAGCGACATCGCTCGGGGGCACATCCTCGCGATGGAGCGTGGCGTACCGGGGGAGAGCTACATGCTCGCCGGGGAACCCGCGACGCTGGAGAAACTCCTGAACCAGGTCGCTGCCGTCGCCGGGACCAAGGGGCCGGTTCTGGTACCGGCTGGGTTGCTGCGCGCGACCGAGCGGATCATGACGCCGGTTGCCAGGGTGGTGCCGCTCCCCCCGATGTTTCACCCGGAGTCGCTCCGCGCGGCATTGGGCGACTACCTCGGCACGCGAGCCAAGGCCGAGAGAGACCTCGGCTGGGATCCGCGCCCCCTGAGCGAGGGGTTGGCCCAGACGGTTGCCGCCCTCCGCGAGAAGGGTTGAGACACAACCACATTGGCCGTATGCCGCTGAGCTGGCTTCGCGCGCACGCTGGGCTCACGCGCCGCCTACCCGGCAACACACCCGCTTATCGACTGCGCCCCCCTGCTGCAACAGGTCCGGGCAGTCGATAAGCGGGTGTGTTGCGGGGGGAGGGGGTCAGCGGAGGACGCGACCGAGGGTGTCGACGAGCAGCTCGACCTCCGGCTCCTCGACGACGAGGGGCGGGGCGAGGCGGATAGTCGAGCCGTGGGTGTCCTTGGCGAGCACTCCTTCCCCGAGGAGCCGCTCGCAGACCTCCCGGCCCGACGCCACGGACGGATCCATGTCGACTCCGGCCCACAGCCCGCGGACCCGGACCCGCTCGACACCA
Source organism: Intrasporangium sp. (assembly GCF_036566125.1). Classification (GTDB taxonomy): domain Bacteria; phylum Actinomycetota; class Actinomycetes; order Actinomycetales; family Dermatophilaceae; genus Intrasporangium. Next base: position 21,698 of record NZ_DATCWX010000221.1, on the reverse strand, counting down.
TGGCCGACGAGCGACTCGAGGCCATCCTCCAGGACCTTGCCCAGCCGGGCCGCCCGCTCCTGGTACTCGCCGGTGGCGAGGAGCCCGACGACCGCCCGGCCCACGGCTGCCGCCAGCGGGTTGCCGCCGAAGGTCGACCCGTGGCTCCCGGGGGTGATGACCCCGAGGACGTCGGCGTCGGCCACGATCGCCGACACGGGGACGATGCCACCGCCGAGCGCCTTGCCGAGGATGTAGATGTCGGGGACGACGTCCTCGATGTCGCAGGCGAAGGTCGTGCCGGTGCGCCCCAAGCCGGACTGGATCTCGTCCGCGAGCATGAGGATCCCCTTACGGCTCGTCAGGTCGCGGACCTGACGGAGGAAGCCGGGCGGCGGGAGAACGACACCGCCCTCGCCCTGGATCGGCTCGAGCAGGACGGCGACGGTGTCGTCGGTGATCGCTGCCTCGATGGCCCCGATGTCGCCGTAGGGCACGAGGTCGAAGCCCGGCGTGTAGGGCCCGTAGTGGTCGTGCGCCACCGGGTCGTCGGAGAAGCTGATGATCGTCGTGGTCCGGCCGTGGAAGTTGCCTCGCATGACGACGATCCGCGCCCGGCCGTCCGGCACCCCCTTGACGAGGTACCCCCACCGGCGAGCCGTCTTGATGGCTGTCTCGACGGCCTCGGCACCAGTGTTCATCGGCAGGACGAGATCCTTGCCGGCCAGCTCGGCGAGGTCGCGGCAGAAGGGCGCGAGCTGGTCACTGTGGAAGGCGCGGCTCGTCAGGGTCAGGCGGGCCAGCTGCTGTTCCGCCGCAGCGACGAGGGTCGGGTGAAGGTGCCCGAAGTTCAGCGCCGAATAGCCGGCCAGGGCATCGAGGTAGCGCCGGCCGGACACGTCCATGACCCAGGCGCCTTCCGCACTCGCGATGACGACGGGCAGCGGGTCGTAGTTGCGGGCCACCCATTGCTCGGCCAGTGACAGGTGCTCCTCGTGGGCGTTGAGGTCGACGGTCTCCATGGCCCCAGCGTTCACCGGACGGCTCCGATGAACAAGGACTTGGGCCACACCGGCCGGGTGAGTCGCGTCTCAGGCCCGTCTCAGGCCCCCGGATCGCGCGGGGCGGCGCATACACTGGCGTCGGCGGGTGGCCGAGGCCAGGACTACCCAGTCCGGGTGTGTCGGTCCGTCGGCGACCGCAGCCGGAGGTTCGTCGTGAGCACCGATGGGAACGCCGTACGCAAGGTCATCATCCTGGGAGCCGCTGGCCGCGACTTCCACAACTTCAACGTCGTCTTCCGCGGCGACCCGCGACACCGAGTTGTCGCCTTCACCGCGACGCAGATCCCGGACATCGACGGGCGGACCTATCCGCCGGAGCTCGCCGGCGACCTCTACCCGGCGGGGATCCCGATCGTGGAGGAGGACGAGCTGACCGATCTCATCCGTCGTGAGAAGGCCGACGTCGCCGTCTTCGCCTACTCGGACATGCCCCACGAGCAGGTCATGCACGTGGCGTCGCGATGCATCGCAGCGGGTGCGGACTTCTGGCTGCAGAGCGCGAGGAGCACCATGTTGCGCAGCAGCCGCCCGGTGATCGCCGTGACGGCAGTGCGCACGGGCGTCGGCAAGAGCCAGACGACGCGGTACCTGTCACGGATCCTGCGCGACCTCGACCAGACGGTCGTGGCGATCCGCCATCCGATGCCCTACGGCAACCTCGCTGCCCAGGCCTGCCAACGGTTCGAGACGTATGCGGACCTCGACCGCCACGAGACGACCATCGAGGAGCGGGAGGAGTACGAGCCGCACATCGACAACGGCTCCGTCGTCTTCGCCGGCGTCGACTACGAGCAGATCATCCGTGCGGCAGAGCAGGAGGCGGACGTCGTCCTCTGGGACGGCGGCAACAACGACCTGCCGTTCTACCAGCCCGACCTCCACATCGTGCTCGTCGACCCGCTCCGCCCGGGGCACGAGGACAGCTACCACCCGGGCGAGGCCAACCTGCTCATGGCGCACGTCGTCGTCATCAACAAGTGCGACAGCGCTCGACCGGAGGACATCGAGGCGGTCGAACGCACGGTTCGGCGGCTCAACCCCCGAGCCACGGTGCTGCGCGCCGACAGCCCGGTGACGGTCGACGACGTCGGGGTCGTGGCGGGCAAGCGGGTCATCTGCATCGAGGACGGGCCAACGCTGACGCACGGCTCGATGAGCTACGGCGCGGCGGTCGTCGGTGCCCGCGCGGCCGGCGCCGAGGAGATCGTGGACCCGAGCCCCTACGCCGTCGGGTCCTTGGCGTACACCTACGCGAAGTACCCCAACGCCGAGGGGATCCTCCCTGCCATGGGGTACGGCGAGGCCCAGGTCCGCGACCTCGAGGCGACGATCGAGGCGACGATCGCAGCCACGGGTGCCGATGCCGTCGTGTCGGGCACGCCCATCGACCTGGGGCGGATCCTCAGCGTGAGCAAGCCGCTCGTCCGAGCCCGCTACGAGCTGCGCGAGCACACCCCGGGCGGGCTCGAAGCGGCCGTTCGCGAGGTGCTCTCCCGACCCCTGACTGTTGGGTCACAGACGGAGGTCGCCGCTCACTGACGGCGTATCGTCAAGAGTGTCAGGGGTATTTCCTTGGGGGTCATCATGAGACCACGTCACATCGTCTCTCTGGTCATCGGCATCCTTCTGCTGGCTCCGGCGCTGGGGTTGCTCATCGGTGGTGGCGCCATCGGCGTCTACGAGCTGGCCGCCCGGGACGACAACGGGTGGCACGCGGTGGACATCGACCGGCTCCAGTCCGAGGGCGCCGCCGTCACCACGGGTGAGGCTGTCATCGACTTCCGCGGCCCGGCCGGCCTCGTCAACTGGATCGATCTCGACTTCAGGTTCCGGGCCACCCCGGTTGAGGGCCAGGAGGCCTTCATCGGGGTCGCGCCGACGAGTGAGCTCAACGCCTATCTCGGCGATGTCACGCGAGACGAGGCCGTCATCGTCAACTGGAACGGGACCGTTCGGTACCGGCACGTCGCCGGCACGGTCGCAGCGGTTGCCCCTCCCGCCTCGCAGGACTTCTGGGTCGCGCGGGCCACCGGGCCCGGCACGCAGGAGCTGACCTGGACGCCTACCACGGGGCACTGGACGGTTGCCTTCCTCAACGCATCGGGTGAGCCGGGCGTCGCGATGAACGTCCAGGCCGCCGTCCGCTCGGGCGCGCTGGGCGGCATCGCCATCGGGCTCCTCGTGGCCGGGATCGTGCTGGCGGTCATCGGAACCATCCTGGTCGTCTACGCCGTTTCGAACCGGCCCCCGACCTCCGGTGCGGCCCCTGGCGGCAGCCCCATGTCGCTCGCCGGAGCAGCGCCACCGCCCTTCGCCACGGCGCCACCGCCGGTCGGCGCGCCACCGCCTGTCGTCGCGGCGCCTCCACCTGACAGGCGGGCTGACGCCGTGACCGTCGACGCGGCCAAGCCCTATCCGCTGGTGCTCGAGGCCCGACTGGCCCCGGACCTGTCCAGATGGCTGTGGCTGGTCAAGTGGTTCCTGGCGATCCCGCACTTCATCGTGCTGTTCTTCTTGTGGTGCGCCGTCGTGGTCACCACGATCATCGCGTGGTTCGCCATCCTCTTCACGGCGCGCTACCCACGCAGTCTCTTCGACTTCAACGTCGGGGTCCTGCGGTGGACTTGGCGCGTCTCGCACTACTGCGGGACCGGTGGCCTCGGAACCGACCGTTATCCACCGTTCACGCTCGATGCGCTACCGGACGACGACACGCGGCTCACGGTCGACTACCCCGAGCGCCTCTCGCGCGGCCTGATCTTCGTCAAGTGGCTCCTCCTGCTGCCGCACTGGATCATCGTCGCGATCATCGCTGGGACGCAGTCCCACACGAATGAGAACGGCGTTCAGGTCGGCGGCTGGCCGGGCATCCTGGCGCTGATCACCTTCGTCGCCGGGGTGGTGCTCCTCGTGACGGGCGTCCCGAACCGCGGCCTCTTCGACGTCATCGTGGGCCTCAACCGGTGGACCACCCGGGTCGGGGTCTATGCGCTGCTCATGACTGATGTGTACCCGCCGTTCCGTTACGACGGCGGCGGCACCGAGCCGTGGGTCCACACGCCGCCGGGGCCGGGAGCTCCCCCGATCGAGGCGGCTCCGCCAGGTGCTGGGGCGATGCTTCCGCCGCCGAGTGGGCCGGGTTCGCCAATGGACCCGCCACGCCATGAGCAGGTGCAGCCATGACGACCCACGTCAGTCACACCGGGCCATCCGTCGCCGGGAGACGGGCCGGCTACACGGTGGCCATGACGGTCAACCTCGTCCTGCTCTTCCTCGTCAATGTGACCCCGGGCTGGCGGGCGGTGCCCTTCCTCACCGAGAGCACGACCGACGTGCTGCTGCTGGTGAACCTCTCGATGGCTGCGGCCGTGGTCGCGAACGCGGTGTACTCGGTGTTCGATCCGCCATGGGTGCGGGCACTCGGCGATGCGCTGACCACGTCGGTGGGACTCGCTTCACTGGTCCGGATCTGGCAGGTGTTCCCCTTCGACTTCGACACCACCGCGATGCCGTGGGACCTGGTCGCACGCTGGGTGATCGGGGTGGGCATCTTTGGGTGCATCGTCGCGATCATCGTGGCGCTCGTGCGGTTCGTCCGAGCCCTCGTGGCTCAGGCGGGCCGCTGAGCGGGGCGGTCGCTCCGCTTCGACGGCGCGGACCTCGACCTGATTGGCAGGGCGGGTGCGGCGCGCTCGCCTGGGCCCGCGGCCGGTGGAGGTCGGCCACGGGACCCGCCTCGATGCGTCCACGCATCACTGGGCGTGTCACCTCGCCACCAATTCGTCTCGGCGCAGCAGATCCGCCGCTCCGTGAGAAGTGGAATGCGTCCCATGTTCCTCCCTCCGGTCGCGTCCGTGTACTGGGACTTGGCCTAGTCTTTCGTCGGGGAGGTTGTGATGGATCACAGTTCGGTCGTGCCACTCTCGTGGCGTAACGCAACGGTTGCCCTCCGCGGGAGGCCTGTGGCGGAGGCCTTGGAGCAGCACCGCGACGAACTTGCCGCGGCGATGCTGAGCCGACTTCGTGCCGAGCTCCCGAGCTACGCCAGGTTGGCTGGCTCCAAGCCCGACGATCAGCCCGACGGTCAGATGATCGACATGGCCCGGCTGTTCCTCGGCTACTACATCCATGCCTTCCGCCGCCGGGAGCTGCCCACCCAGGAGATGCTCGCTCCGGTGCGGGGCACTGCGGAACGGCGCGCCAGCGGCGGCGTGCCGATGGAGGAGGTGATGTCCGCCTTCCACCTGGCCGCTGGAACCGTCACGGAAGAGGTCGCCAGGCTGGCCGGTGCCGACGACGCCGGAGCCGCCGTCGCCGTCCAGTCCTTCGGGTTCGACCTCGTCCGGGTCGTCGCCGTCGCCGTGGCGACCGGCTACACGAGCGAGCGACAGTCGATCCTCGGTGAGGAGCTCGCCACGCGTCAGACGCTCGTCGCGGACCTGCTCGACGGCACCGCGACCGATGAGTCGGCGCTTCGAGCTGGCGTCCGCCTGCCCGCCGCCTACATCGTCGCCGCGTTCTCGCTCGGGCAGCGGGACCTCCCGGAGGACGACGATGGGGTGCGCCGCGCGATCCGGCGCATCCAGCAGGAGGCGACCCGGATCGTCGACGAGCCCGTGCTCTGGGCATCACCTCGCTCCGGTTGGATCGCCTTCGTGCCCCGCCCGGCCGGTCCGGACTGGGTGTCGATAGAAGACCGGGCCTGGTTGGCACAGTCGCACCGGCGTGTGCAGGCAGTCGTCGACGTGCCCATCTACGCGGGATGGGCTGCGGCCGCGCCCCAGCACGTGTCCGAGGCGGCGAAGCTGGCCAGGGAGGTCTGTGACGTCGTCCGGGCCACCCGGCGCCCGCCAGGGATCTACTCCCTCGACGACGTCCTCGTCGACTACCAGCTGATGCGACCCAGTCCGGCGCGGGAGCGCTTCAAGGAGATGCTCACGCCCTTGACGGGTCGGCACGAACTGCTTCAGACCTTGCGCACCTATGTCCAGACCGGGCGCGACCGCAGGCGGACTGCCCAGCTGCTGCACCTGCATCCCAACAGCGTCGACAACCGGCTCCGACGCTGTGCGGAGCTGTCGGGCCTCGACGCGACCGACGCCGAGGAGGCCATCGTCGTCCGGGCGGCCCTGCTGGCCTGGCGCGCCGATGAGCCGATCTAGCCGTCCTGCCGGCTCCCTTGGCTGGCCGGTCCCGCCCCCGATCGGCAACCTGGACACGTCCAGGCTGACTGCCTCGCACGGCGCGGCCAGTGCGGTGATCGTTGCCCACCCCTCGTTTGGGTCGTCACGCGTGGTGCGTGCCTCGGGCGCAGGCCAAACCATGCCAGCCACCCACACAAGATGCCGTATGCCGCTGAGCCGGCTCAGCGGCATACGGCACAGTGAGTGCCCCTCTCCGCCCCAGGAAGGAAGGAGCTCAGCGGTCAGCGGGCCAGGGCATGGCCTGCGTCGGCAGCTGCTCGGAGTGCCGCGCCTCCTCGGAGGCTCCCCCGAGCGCATGGGCGAGGCCGAGTGCCAGCCCGGTGACCTCCTCGTCGCCGAGACCCAGCCGGACCGCCACGGCGGCCGCGTTCGGGGGACGGTCGGCCGGGTTCTTCTGCAGGCAGTCGTGGATGACCTGCGCGAGGTCGTCCGGGACGTCGTCCGGCAGCGACGGCGGCGACTCGTTGACGTGGCTGAGAGCCGTGGCGATGGGCGTCCCGCGATCGAAGGGGCGGCTGCCCGAAAGCATCTCGTGCCCCACGACGCCGAGCGCGTAGAGGTCGCTGGAGCCGGTGGCCGGCTGGCCCATGGCCTGCTCCGGGCTGATGTAGTTGGGCGTGCCGAGCATCTCGCCGTGCTGGGTGTGCCCGGACGCGTCGAGGGCCCGCGCGATGCCGAAGTCGGTCAGCTTCACGACGCCGTCGGGTCGCACGAGGATGTTGGCCGGCTTGACGTCGCGATGGATGACGCGGGCCTCGTGGGCGACGGCCAGGGCCAGGGCGGCCTGCCCGAGGATGGACCGCACCTCAGCCGGGGGGAGCGGCCCGCGCTCACGGAGGATGGTCGACAGCGGCTCACCGGCGACGAGCTCCATGACGAGGTAGGCCAGGCCGTCATCCTCGCCGTAGTCGAAGACCGTGGCGATGTTGTTGTGGTTGAGGCCAGCGGAGTGGACGGCCTCGTCACGGAAGCGCAGGGCGAAGAGCTTCTCGTGCTTGGAGTCGGGCCGCATGATCTTGATCGCGACCAGGCGCTTGAGCACCTCGTCGTTGCCGGCCCAGACGTCGGCCATACCGCCAGAGGCGATGCGGCTCTCGAGCCGGTACCGGTCGCCGAGGACGAATCCCTCGTGGAGTCGGTTCATATCACGGGCACCCGTGGCCTTTCGGACGGAAGGTGCACGTCGTTTGACATCTCAGGGGCCTTCGTCAGCAGGAATCATACGCGAGCGCTTCGGGCGAATGGGCCTCCAGCACGAGGCTCGGGAGCGCGCCGCCGAGCCTCGTACACGTACCCACCTGGCCTGCCACCAACCTACGTCGGCCACGGCGATATGTGGAGTTTGGCTACTGCGGTGACGACTCCCGGGGTCCCGAGGTCGCGTCGTCGTCGAAGGCCGAGTGGGTGTCGTCGGGCACGGTCGGCGTGGTCGGCGTGGTCGAGTCAGGCTGCGGCTTGTGCTCGACGAGCTTGTCAATGCCCTTGTCGACCTGCGCGCGCACCTTGGTGACCGTGTCGGCGTGCTTGCCGCCGGTCTTTTCGTCGATCGTCTGCGTCGCCTTGTTGAGCGCTCCGTCGACCTTCTCGCGGTTCTCGGCCGCGTAGCCGGCGGCGAGGCCGAGCGCGGCCTTGGCCACCTCGACCACGGCGTCGCCGAAGTCCTTGGCCTTGCCCTGGAGGTTGACCTCGTCGGCCTTGTGCTTGATCTGCTCACCGAATGTCACCTGTGTCTCCTTACCCTGTAGGTGAACTGCTACTCGATGAACGGCCGCGCCGTGCTCGGCGTTCCCGGCGAGGCCCGCGAGCCCCCGCCAGATGCGGACCGTGGTCCCGAACGGGCGGGCTTGGGGCCGATCTTTCCACCAGCTGGGGACCGTGGTCCTGAACTGGCGGGGTCAGCGGAAGGCGGCCTCGCCCGTGAGGGCCTGACCGATGACGAGCTGGTGGACCTCGGACGTGCCCTCGTAGGTGAGCACGGACTCGAGGTTGTTGGCGTGCCGCAGGACCGGGTACTCGAGCGTGATCCCGGCGGCGCCGAGGATCGTCCGGCACTCGCGAGCGATGGCGATGGACTCACGCACGTTGTTGAGCTTGCCGAGGCTCACCTGGTTGGAGTGGAGGCGGGCCTCGTCCTTGAGTCTGCCGAGGTGGAGGGCGAGAAGCATGCCCTTGCCCAGTTCGAGGGCCATGTCGGCGAGCTTGGCCTGGGTGAGCTGGTAGGAGGCGAGCGACCGGTCGAAGATCTCGCGCTCCTGCGCATAGCTGATGGTCGTCTCGAGGCAGTCGCGGGCCGCGCCCAGCGAGCCGAAGATGATGCCGTAGCGGGCTTCGTTGAGGCAGGAGAGCGGACCGGACAGCCCGGCCGCCCCGGGCAGCATCGCGGAGGCCGGCAGGCGGACCTCGTCGAGGACGAGCTCGCTCGTCACCGACGCGCGCAGCGAGAGCTTCTTCTTGATCTCGGGCGCGGAGAAGCCGGGCGTATCCGTGGGGACGACGAAGCCGCGGATGCGGTCGTCGGTCTGGGCCCAGACCACCGCCACGTCGGCGACCGAGCCGTTGGTGATCCACATCTTGGTGCCGGTGAGCACCCAGTCGTCACCGTCGCGGCGGGCACGGGTGCGCATGCCGGCCGGGTTGGAGCCGAAGTCCGGCTCGGTGAGGCCGAAGCAGCCGATCGCCTCGCCGGCGGCCATCCGGGGGAGCCACTGCTGCTTCTGCTCCTCGGAGCCGTGCTTCCAGATGGCGAACATGGCGAGCGAGCCCTGGACCGAGACGAGCGAGCGGATGCCGGAGTCGCCGGCCTCGAGCTCCATGCAGGCCAGGCCGTAGGCGGTGGCGCTCGTGCCGGCGCAGCCGTAGCCCTCGAGGTGCATTCCGAGCACTCCGAGCTCACCGAGCTGCTGGGCCAGCTCCCGCACCGGTAGCGCCCCGTCCTCGAACCACTGGCCGACCTCGGGCTTGATCTTGTTGTCGACGAAGTGGCGGACGGCGTCGCGGATGGCCCGGTCGTCCTCGCCGATGAGGTGGTCCGTGTCGAACAGGCGGAGCGGGGCGATGGGTGTGTGACGTGCCATGGATCGATCGTCTCTCGTCTCGGGGCCGTGGGCGATGCCGGCAACTCTTACCTAACAGTGTTTGGATGTTAACCTAACGACGTTAGTTTCGACAAGAGGGAGGGTCATGCCGCGGCCGCGCACGCCACTGCTCAGTCGGGAGCGCATCCGTGATGTCGCGCTCGAGCTCATCGACGAGCACGGGCTGTCGGCGCTCTCGATGCGCCGCCTCGCCGACGCCCTGGGGGTGCAGGCCGCCTCGCTCTACACCCATTACGCGACGAAGGACGACGTCCTCGACGCCGTCGCCAACAAGCTCATCGCGGACGTCGACACGAGCGGCTTCGAGCAGGGCTGGCGCCAGGGACTGCTGACGTGGGCCCGCTCGTACCATGCCGCGCTCACGGCCCACCCCAATGCCGCGCCGATCATCGCGTCGGGGACCCAGCGCCGGGACGAGTTCCTCGACATGGCCAACGCCGTGCACGGCGGACTGGTCGGCGGTGGATGGCCGGCCAGACGGGCCACCGAGATCTCCGGAGCCGTCAAGTACCTCGTCATCGGCGCCGCGTCCACGCCGTTCGCCTCCGGGTTCGCCGACGACGTGCAGGTCTACCTCGACCGCTACCCGCACCTGACGCAGGCCCATCGGTTGCGCTCGGACGCCGCTCGGATCGACCGCGACAGCTTCGAGCTCGGCCTGCAGGCGCTGGTCCGCGGTCTCGAGCCCGGCCCCTGACCCCTCACGCGAGTGGAGGTCGGTCCTCCTCCGTCGAGTGTCCACAACCTGTCGGCGTCGAACGCAGCCACGCACGGATCTCCGAGTCGTGCTCGCCCAGGGCCGGCGGCGGGCTTGGTTTGCGGATCGTACTGGAGGAGTAGCTGATCGGGTGTCGGATCTGGTCCGGGCTGTTACCGCCGACCGCAATGGTCGGCTCGAGTCCCAGCGAACGCGCGAGCTCGAGGCCAGAGCCGATGTGGCCAACCTGGCCAGCCGGCACGCCGGCTTGGGTGAGCACCGTGACCCAGTGGCTCGCCTCCTCGGCTGCCAGCGCGCCTTCGAGTGCCGTGACGAGCTGGGTCCGGTGTGTGACCCGTGCTGGATTCGTGGCGAAGCGCGGATCCACGGGCAGCCAAGGCGTGCCGATAGCCGCCGCCAATCGGGTGAACTGCCCATCGTTGCCGCAGGCCACGGCGATCAGCCCGTCGCGGCACCGGAGCGTCTCATAGGGCGCGATCGACGGATGCTGGTTGCCCAGCCGCCCCGGGCTCACGCCTGTCGCGAGGTAGGCCGATCCCTGGTTCGCCAGCGCCCCCAGCAGCGATGACAAGAGGTTGACCTCAACGTGCTGGCCGCGCCCGGTCCGCGCCCGGTCGGCCAGCGCGGCGAGTACTCCGATGACCGCATCCTTGCCGGTGAGTACGTCGACGAGCGCCACACCCGCCTTGGTCGGTTCGCCGTCGAGGGCTCCGGTGATGCTCATCAGTCCACCGACGGCCTGCACCAGGAAGTCATAACCAGGCATACCCGCACCCTGGGCGCTGCCGAAGCCGGTGATCGAGCAGTAGACGAGCCCCGGGTTCGCCGCGCTGAGGTCCGCAAAGCCCAGACCCAGCGCGTCCAGTGCACCTGTGCGATGGTTCTCGACCAACACGTCGGCACGCCGTGCGAGCTCAACGGCGAGCGCCCGCTCGGTCGGGTCCTTCAGGTCGAGCGTCACGCTCCGCTTCGACCGGTTGACACTCTCGAAGTACGAGCTCGTTCGTGGCGTCCACGGCGGTCCCCAGTGCCGCGTGTCGTCCCCGGCCCCCGGCCGCTCGACCTTGATGACGTCAGCGCCGAGGTCCGCCAGCGTCATGGTCGCCAGCGGCCCGGCGAGCACGCGGCTGAAGTCGGCGACGAGCAGACCGGCGAGCGGGCCATCCTTGGCTCTCCCTCTGCCGTATGCCGCTGAGCTGGCTTGCACTACAAGCCTGCCGAGACTGGGCGGCCGAGTACGCCATCGACTCGGCGTGGGAGCCGCCACGGGTTTGCATCCTGCAGCGCAGGGGGGAGGTCATGGTCGCAGGCGTTCTGGTAGGTGATGGGACGGGTGAAGCGGTCGAGTGCTGCGGCACCGACCGACGTCGCACCGGGAGCTGAGGTTGCCGGCCACGGACCACCGTGCTGCTGGGCCCAGGTCCAGGCCACGCCGGTGGGCCACTCGTCGACGGTGACGCGGCCGGCCACGAGGGAGAGGCGCTGCACGAGGCCGGCTGTCTCGGCATCACCGGCACCAGCCGACATGACCGACGCCGCGAGGCTGCCCTGAAGCGCGGTCAGAACGGAGTCGAGCTCCGCGTCATCGGCATACTCCGCGACGAGGGCAACGGGGCCGAAACACTCCTCGAGAAGTCGGCTGCCGCGGACGAGGCGAGACGCCTCCACCCGCAGCAGAGCAGCTGATGCTGCCCAGCCCCGCTCCGGGTTCGTGATTCGGGTGACCAGCTCGGCTCCCGCCTCGATGAGGTTGATGACACCGGCCGAGGCGTCGAGCGCGATCCCCTCGGTGAGGTGCCAGCCACGTGGTCGTTCGGTCTCCAGGGCTACGGCCACCGCTTCGGCGGCTCCAGACCCCGCGGGGGCCAGGAGGAGCCCCGGTTTGGTGCAGAACTGACCACTCCCGGCGGTGAACGACTGGACGAAGCCGCCTGCCACGTCAGCCATCCGCTCGCGCGCACCGGCTTGGGTGAGGACGACGGGGTTGACAGTCCCCATCTCCGCAAAGACCGGGATGACGACTGGCCGCTCGTTGGCAGCACGCCACAGCGCGAGCCCACCGCGCTGTGACCCGGTGAACGCGACAGCAGTGATCTCGGCGGCTTGGACGAGGGTGGTTCCGGAGTGGAACCCCGCGACGATGCCCAGAGCACCCGCGGGAGCGCCTGCGGAGGCGAGTGCCCGTACTGCGACCTCGACGAGTCTCGCGGCGAGCTCCGGGTGAGCCGGGTGGGCCTTGACCACCACCGGGCAGCCCGCGGCGAGAGCGCTCGCCGTGTCGTTGCCGAGGACGCCGAAAGCAAACGGAAAGTTGCTCGCCCCGAAGACGGCGACGGGCCCGAGCGGGATTCGCACGCGGGCGAGGGATGAGCGCTCCGACGTCGCTGTGTCGATGGTCGCTCCGAGCCACGACCCCTCGACGGCAACATCGGCGTAGAACCGCAACTGGTCCACGGTGCGCGCCAGCTCGGACGCCAGTCGGGAGGGGCCGAGCGCGGTCTCGGCGTCCGCCAAGGCAACGAGCTCGGCGGCGGTTGCTTCGGTGGCGAGGGCGTCGGCGACGGACCGCAACCACCTTGCCCGGACAGCCGGGGCGCTGCGGCCGACCTCTGCGGCGCATGCGGCAGCACGTGCAACGGCACCCGCAACCTGGTCCGCCGAGCTCGTCGGCACCTGACCGCGGACTGTCCCGGTTCGCGGGTCGTGACTCGGCTCGACCTGCACCTGTCGGGTTGCCAGTTCATCGGGTGGTGTCACCGTGGTCATCCAAGCTCCCGAATCCCCTGCTCGAGCACGTCCAGGGCGTCAGCGAGCAGGTCGGCCTCGATGACGAGTGGCGGCAGCAGTCGGATGACGTTGCCGAACGTCCCGCACACGAGGGTGATCACGCCTTCGCTGTGGCAGTGGGCAGCGACCGCTCGGGCGGCTGCGGGGTCCGGTTCGGTCGTCCCGGGGACGACGAACTCGAGCGCGAGCATGGCGCCGCGGCCGCGCACGTCGCCGATGGCCGGGACGTCCTCCGCGAGGGTCCGCAGCCGCGGCAGTACCTGGCCCTCGATGGCGCTGGCTCGCGCGACCAGGTCGTCGCGCTCGATGACGCCGATGGCGGCGAGCGCCGCGGCGCACGCGACCGGGTTGCCCGCGTAGGTGCCGCCGATCGTCCCCGGCGCCATGCGGTCCATGATCTCGGCGCGACCCGTCACCGCTGAGAGCGGTAGGCCACCGCCCAGTGCCTTTGCCGTGCAGATGAGGTCGGGCACGATCCCCTCGTGCTCGGAGGCGAACATCGTTCCGGTCCGGGCGAACCCCGTCTGGATCTCGTCGGCGATGAAGATGATCCCGTGCTCGCGCGCGAAGTCCTGCACCCCCTTGAGGAAACCCGGCGCCGGCACGATGAAGCCACCCTCGCCTTGGATCGGTTCGGCGATGATGGCGGCGACACGGTCGGCGCCGATCTGGGTCGTGATCATCTCGGTGAGGCGCGCCAGGGCGTCCTCCGCGCACCGCTCCGGCCCGACGGGTGACCGGAACGGGTACGCCGTCGGCGCCCGATAGACCTCCGGGGCGAACGGCCCGAAGCCCGCCTTGTAGGGCACGTGCTTGGCCGTCATCGTCATCGTCAGAAGAGTGCGGCCGTGGTAGGCGTGGTCGAGGACGACGACGGCCTGTCGTCCTGTCGCGGCCCGGGCGATCTTGACGGCGTTCTCGACCGCCTCGGCGCCGGTGGTGAACAGGGCTGTCCGCTTCTCGTGATCACCCGGCGTGAGCCGGGCCAGTGCCTTGGCGACGTCGACGAACCCCTCGTACTCGGTGACCATGAAGCACGTGTGCGTGAAACGACTCGCCTGCTCCGCGACCGCCGCGGCCACCTCGGGTGCGGATGCCCCCACGCTCGTCACGGCAATCCCGGACGCGAGGTCGATGAGCTGGTTCCCGTCGACATCGACGATGATCCCGCCGGAGGCCTGCTCGACGAAGACGGGCACGGTGGCGCCAAAGCCGCCCGACACGTGCCCCTCGCGCTCCTTCTGGAGCGCGAGGGAGCGAGGGCCCGGTATCGCCGTCTGGACCAGGCGACGTTGCACGACTGGAGCGAGCGGCTCCCGCGAAGCGAGCCCAGCGGCATACGAACTGGTTGTTGTGGTCTCAGTCACTGCAGTCGTCACGGTCGGTCACTCACGACTCGATGTTCGCCATGACGTGCTTGACCCGGGTGTAGTCCTCGAGCCCGTACATCGACAGGTCCTTGCCGTAGCCAGAGTGCTTGAAACCACCGTGGGGCATCTCCGCGACGAGGGGAATGTGGGTGTTGATCCACACACATCCGAAGTCGAGTCCCTTGCTGACACGCATGGCCGTTCCGAAGTCCCTCGACCAGACGGACGACGCCAGCCCGTAGTTCACGTCATTCGCCAGGCGCAGCGCCTCGGCCTCGTCATCGAAGGCCTGGACGGTGATGACCGGGCCGAAGATCTCGTTCTGGATGAGGAAGTCGTCCTGGCGCAGCCCCGCAACGACCGTCGGCTCGACGTAGAACCCCCGGTCACCCTGGCGCTGTCCTCCCGCGACGACCTCAGCGTGCTCGGGGACACGCGTGAGGAAGTCGAGGACGCGCTCGAACTGCGCGGCGTTGTTGACCGGCGGGACCAGCGCGTTCTCGTCCGTCCGACCGCCCTCGTATGACGTCGACGTCGCCACCGCCTGTTCACGAAGCGCGGCGACGAACTCGTCATGGACACTTCGGTGGACGAGCACTCGCGTTGCTGCAGTGCAGTCCTGGCCGGCGTTGAAGTAACCCGCGACGGCGATGGCCTCCGCGGCCGCACCGAGATCGGCGTCGCCGAAGACGATGACCGGGGCCTTGCCGCCGAGCTCGAGGTGGACCTTCTTGACGTCGAGTGCGGCAGCACCCGCGACTTCCATGCCAGCCCGGACCGAGCCGGTGATCGAGACCATCTGCGGCGTCCGGTGGCTCACGACCAGGTTGCCCGTGGTGCGATCACCGGTGACGACGTTGAGGACGCCGCCCGGCAGCGCCTCGGCGGCGATCTCCGCCAAGAGCAGTGTCGACACCGGTGTCGTGTCGCTCGGCTTGAGCACGACGGTGTTGCCTGCGGCGATGGCCGGGGCGAACTTCCAGATCGCCATCATCATCGGGTAGTTCCACGGCGCCACCTGGCCGATGACACCGATCGGCTCGCGACGGATCCACGACGTGTGGCCGTGCATGTACTCGCCGGCCGCCTTCCCCTCGAGGACGCGGGCAGCCCCCGCGAAGAAGCGGATCTGGTCGAGCATCGGAGGGATCTCCTCGGAGTGCGTCAGCGGTACGAGCTTGCCCGTGTTGCGGCTCTCGGACTCGACGAGCTCGTCCGCCCGGGCCTCGATCGCGTCGGCGATCCGGAGCAGCGCCTGCTGCCGCTCACTGGGCGTCGTGTCGCGCCAGCCCTCGAAGGCGCGGCCAGCGGCGGCATAAGCGCGATCGACGTCCTCCTGGGTTGACAGCGGCGCCTGGGTGTAGGTCTCGCCCGTGGAGGGGTCGATGACGTCCGTGTAACGGCCGTCGGCCGGGGCGACGTGTGCGCCGCCGATGAAGTTGGTCAACTGGGACATGGAAACGCTCCTGGTCGGGATGAACGGGACGCCGCTGTCGGGGGATGGACGGGCTCAGCCGACCCGGGCCGGCTCGGTGGCGCGGCCGGAGTCCGGGTCGAGAGTGGAGGCCACGGCGTCACCGTGTGGGGCATCGTGCCGCTCGTGTGGCCGTGCGACGAGCATGTAGACCAGGCCGATCGTGATGACGATGCCGGCCGAGAGCAACACGATCCAGTTGTCGTACCACGGCGCGTCGGGGGTGCGCGGCCACGACATGTTCGCAGCGGCGAGGACCTGGTAGGTCAGTGCGACGAGCGTCACCGGGAGACCCCACGTACCCAAGGTGAACGGGCCGCTCGGGCGCCAGCCCTTGATCCGGGCACGCAGCGCGGCGAGGACGACCATCATGAAGCCGAGGTAGATCCCGAGCGCCGCGAACGACACGATCTTGGTCAGGGCGTTTTCGGAGACGATAGAGCCGAGGACGATGACGGCCGGGACCACAGCGGCGAGCAGGAGGGCGTTCGGCGGCACGGCACGTCGGGGCGAGAACCGGCTGAGGGCGTGCCAACCCGGCATCATCCGGTCGCGGGCGTAGGAGTAGATGAGCCGGCTGGCCGCGGCCTGGAGGCTGAGGGCGCACGAGAAGAACGAGATGAGCACGATCGCGAGGACGACGCGGAAGCCGACGGGGCCGAAGGCGTTCTGCAGGATCGTCGTGACGGGATCGGCGTCCTCTCCAGAGACGACCTTGCCGAAGTCTGGGACGGCGAGCAGCAGGGCCAGGGTGATGAAGAAGGAGGCGAAGCCGCCGATGTAGATGGTCATGCGCATCGAACGGGGGATCTGGCGGCGCGGATCCTTCACCTCCTCCGCGACGTCGCCGCACGCCTCGAAACCGTAGTAGAGGTAGACGCCCAGCAGGGCGGCGGTGAGGAAGGCGGGCAGGTAGGATCCGTTGCCCTCGGTGCCTGCGGTGTCGAAGATCGCGCTCAGGCCGTGATGCCGCTGCGTCAGCAGGAGCCAGCCTCCGACCGCCAGGGCCCCGACGAGCTCGGCCGCGAAGCCGAAGAACGCGAG
This sequence comes from Intrasporangium sp., assembly GCF_036566125.1. Classification (GTDB taxonomy): domain Bacteria; phylum Actinomycetota; class Actinomycetes; order Actinomycetales; family Dermatophilaceae; genus Intrasporangium. The sequence continues at coordinate 4,963 of NZ_DATCWX010000221.1, read as the reverse complement.
CTTGGCAAGCAGGTTCGTGCCGCCGAGGTTGAGGAAGGTCACGAGGACGATCAGGCCAACGGCGCAGGCGACGGTCACGGCAGTCGATGGCTCGATGCCGATCAGCATTGCGACGAACGGACCGGCGCCGTAGGAAACGCTGGCAATAGTCACGAGCAGAGCGATCATGTAGATCCAGCCGGCCATCCACGCCCAGCGACGGCCCCAGAGGCGACGGGTCCACGGGTAGATCCCGCCCGAGACCGGGTACTGCGAGACGACCTCGCCGAAGACGAGGGCCACGAGGAGCTGTCCGAGGGCGGCGATCACGACGGCCCAGATCGAGGCGGGTCCGCCCGTCGCGACGGCGAACGCGAAGAGCGAGTACACGCCCACGACGGGGGACAGGTAGGTGAAGCCGAGCGAGAAGTTGCCCCAGAAGGACATGTCTCGTTTGAAGTCGGACGTGTAGCCGAGCGATGCGAGGTGGGCGTCCTCGTCATGGGTGGTCGTCATTGACCCGATCCCTTCCGTCATGGCTGGTGGTGGAGTGATGGCGGGCCGGTAGCGGCCCGGGAATGACCAGGAACGCTAATTCGGTCGGTGGCATCGGGACATGGCCGGTTTGGTGAATCTGTGATAGTGAGACAGGACATTTAGTCGATATCCGGAGGGCTGTCATGTCCGTGCCGCTCAGCTGGATCATCGGCCGCCCCGAGCTCGGGCTCGAACTCGTCGTCGGCGACGGTCGTGCCACGACGATCGCGTGGGCGCATCCGATCGAGCTGGTCGACCCAGGGCCGTACCTGTCTGGCGATGAGCTGGTCATGACGACGGGGCTGCGCCTGCCGCGGACCCGGGCCGAGCAGCACGCCTACGTCGACCGGCTCGTCACGGCGGGTGCGGCGGCGCTGGGATTCGGCGTGGGGGTGCGCTTCGCGGACGTTCCCGTGGGGCTGGTCGAGCGCTGTGGGGAGCACGGACTGCCCCTCGTGCGCATCCCCTTGCCCACACCCTTCATCGCCGTCTCGCGCGCCGTTGCGCAGCGCCTCGCGGACGACCGACAGGCCTCGCTCCAGTCGGTCATTGCGTTCCAAGACGCGCTGACCCGTGCCACCTTGCGCTCCGGCCTGTTGGGACTTGTTCCAATGCTGGCGAACCACCTCGACGGGCCGGTGGCAGTGCTGGACGAGGCCGGTGCGGTGCTCGCCACGGCGCAGGTCGAGCCGGACCTGCTTGCGGAGATCCCCGGGCACGTGGCGCGCATACGTGCGGCCCTGCGCTCCAAGGGGCCGACGACTGCGGCCGTGGCCGGCGGTCTCGAGCTGCACGCCCTCGCCGGCCGCGTCACCCGGCGAGGATGGCTCGTCGCGCGCGCCCCGGCGATTGGCGATCCGTTGGCTCGTGTGGCCCTCAACCACGCGGTCACCCTTGCGACGCTCCAGCTGGACCGGACGCGCGAGGTCGAGGAGGCGCACCTCTGGCTCGGGGAGCTCGCTCTCTCGCTGGTGCTCGAGGCCGCGCCCGCTCCCGCCGACGTCGTGCGACGGCTGCGCCACTTCGGCTTCGACCCGGGCGACGACGTGGTCCTCCTCGTGGCCACGGACCCGAGCGGCACCGTGGGCCGTGGTGACACGGGCGAGCGCGTCGGTGTCGTCGTGCACGACCAGCTCGCCACGCTGGGCCTGCACCACCTCGTCTCGCGTTCCGACCGTGATCTTCGCGTCCTCGTCGCGGCAGCCCAGGCCGAGCTCGCCGTCGACCGTCTCGAGGCGGTCGTCCGCGCGGAAGGCCTGGTCGGCACGACGATCGGAGTGAGCGGAGTCGTGCGTCCCGAGATGGCCGCCGCAGCAGTCCTGCCTGCCCAGCGCGCGGCCGCGGCGGCCCACCGGGATCGCAAGAAGGTCGCGTGGTTCGAGCGGCTCACCCTCGAGTCGGTGCTCGGCGACGACGTCGTCCGCGACCGGGTCCGGGCGCTCTCGGAGAGCACCCTCGCCCCCCTCCTGAGCGATCCGGCGGCGGATCGCCTCGTGGAGACCCTGGAGGTCTTCCTCCACCACAACGGCGCGTGGGAGCCGGCATCGCGCGCCCTCGGCGTGCACCGCCACACGCTGCGCAACCGGATCGCTCGAGTCGAGCAGTTGCTCGGGATGACGCTCGACGTCGGAGACAACCGAGTGGTGCTCACCCTCGCGCTGGCCACCCGGCAGGCACCCTGACCCCGGTCGTGTGCGCAGAACCTGGCGTGTCAGGCCGGATAGGTTGTGCCTGTGGATACCGATGCCGTCCTGACGCTGCTCAAGGACGTGGCCGAAGAGGTCATCAACCCGAGGTTCCGCGCCCTTGCCACCGGAGAGATCCACGAGAAGAACCCGGGCGACCTCGTCACGGTCGCCGACCACGAGGCCGAGGTCCTCATCACCAAGGCCCTCAACGCCGCCTACCCGGATGCGGTGGTGCTCGGTGAGGAGGCGCACGCGGCTCAGGGACTGCTGCTCGAGGCCTATACATCGGCCCGGCACGCGTTCACGGTCGACCCTGTCGACGGCACCAAGAACTTCGTGCACGGATCGCCCGACCATGCCGTCATGGTGGGCGAGGTCCACGACGGCGTGGGGGTCCGCGGCTGGATCTGGCAGCCGCAGCACGGCCTCGCGTACGTCGCCGAGCGCGGGGCGGGCGCCTACCGCAACGGCGAGCGCCTGCACCGGAGCGCCCCGGACGAGACCGCTCTGGCCGGGCGGACGTCGCGTCGCACGTGGCTCGGCAAGGCCTTCGGCGACCTCGCGCCGCTCACCCTGACGTGGGTCTCCTGCGGCATCGACTACCCCAAGCTCGTCGAGGGCGAGACCGACTACCTGCTCTACGGCTCGACCCGACCCTGGGACCACGTGCCCGGCTCACTCATCGTCCACGAGGCGGGCGGCCTCGTCGGGCGGACGGACGGCCAGCCCTACGTCGCCAGCGACATCGCGGCCCCAGGCTTGGTCGCCGCCGCAAGCCCAGCGGCATACGACCTTGTGGTTGAGGCGTTCAACGGCACACGATGATGCCGTATGCCGCTGAGCTGGCTTGCGCTGCAACCCAGCTCGCGTGGGTGGCTCAGTCGCGCCCTGCGGAGAGCACGTCGGCGAGGTCGTAGCTGACGGGCTCCTCGAGCTGCTCGAAGGTGCACGACTCGGGCGTGCGGTCGTCTCGCCACCGCACGAACTGTGCGGTGTGGCGGAAGCGGTTGCCCTCCATGTGGTCGTAGCGGACCTCGACGACCCGCTCGGGCCGCAGCGGCGTGAAGGAGAGGTCCTTCTGGTTGTTCCACCGGGAGAACTCGGAGGACCGTGGCGTCCGCACTCCCTCCTCCGGCTTGGCCCAGTTCCACGGATGGTCGTCCCACTCGGCGACGAGGGGCTGCAGCTCTTCGTAGAGCTCACGGCGACGGGCCATCGGGAACGCGCCGATGACGCCGACGCTGGCAAGGTTGCCGTCCGCGTCGTAGAGGCCGAGCAGGAGCGAGCCGATCGCCTCGGCGTCGGTCTTGTGGGTGCGGTAGCCCGCGACGACGCAGTCGGCCGTGCGCTCGTGCTTGATCTTGAACATGAGCCGCTTGTCCGGCTCGTAGCGCACGTCGACCGGCTTGGCGATGACGCCGTCCAGGCCGGCTCCCTCGAACTGCTCGAACCAGTCCTTGGCCTCGTCCCGGTCCGAGGTCATCGCGGTCAGGTGGATCGGAGCCTCCGCCTTGGCGAGCGCCTGCTCCAGTGCGGCGCGGCGCTCGCTGAAGGGGCGGTCGGTGAAGTCCTCGTCGTCGAGCGCCAACAGGTCGAAGGCGACGAAGCTCGCCGGCGTCTCGAGGGACAGCTTGCGCACCCGCGACGCGGCAGGGTGGATCCGCTGCTGCAGCAGCTCGAAGTCGAGGCGGTTGCCGTCCGTGGGGTCGATGAGGATGATCTCGCCGTCGATGACGGCCCGCTCGGGGAAGCTCGCCTTGACCGCCTCGACGATGTCCGGGAAGTACCGGGTCATCGGCTTCTCGTTGCGGCTGCCGATCTCGACCTCGTCTCCAGAGCGGAAGATGATCGAGCGGAAGCCGTCCCACTTCGGCTCGTAGACGACCTCGCCCTTGACCGCGCCGAAGTCCTTGACCGCCTTGGCCAGCATCGGCGGGACTGGCGGCGGCACCGGGCCCCAGAGCTCCCGGAGCTCAGCGTCGCGCTCGGCCTTGGGCGCCATGTACTCCTCGTCGGACTTGTCCTGCCGGCGCTTGCTCGGCTGGACGCGGGGCGGCTCGCCGGGCATCTTCGGGTAGTCGGGGGGGAAGTTCAACTCACCGAGACCACGCTCCACGTCCTTGTCCCACAGGGCAATGGCGTTCGCGACATCACCCACGGCGTCATCGATGCCAGCCCAGGCGTCCCCACGATCGGCCACGAGCGCCGGGACGGTCCGGATCGTCAGCGCCCGGGGGTCTGTGTCGCGGAGCTCCTCCCACGTAACCGGTGTGGAGACCGGGGCGCCGGGCAGTGGACGCGGGGAGTAGGCCGAGGCGATGGTCCGGTCACGGCATGCCTGGTTGAAGTCGACGAAGATGCGCTCGCCCCGCTCCTCCTTCCACCACGAGGTCGTCACGAGGTCGGGCAGGCGACGCTCCAGCTCGCGGGCGATGCCGATGACACCGTGCCTGACGTCGAGGAACTCGTGGGTCGGGGCGATGCGGGCGTAGACGTGGACGCCGCGGTTGCCGGACGTCTTCGCCCAGGCCGTCAGGCCGATCTCGGCCATGACCTCGCGCAGCGCGAACGCTGCCTCGACCGCGTCGCGGAAGTCGCGCCCCGGCTGCGGGTCGAGATCGATCCGCAGCTCGTCCGGGTTGTCGACGTTCGACGTGCGCACCGGCCAGGGGTGGAAGGTGATCGCGTTCATCTGCACGGCCCACATCGCGCTCGCGACCTCGTCGAAGACGAGCTGCAGGTGCTTGCGGCCGGAAGGA
>NZ_DATCWX010000054.1:0-14266 GCF_036566125.1 Intrasporangium sp. | reverse complement strand
TGTTGCCGGCGGCCGCCGAGCCCAGCAGCCAGGTGTGCAGCTTGAACGGCGTAGAGCCGGCGACACCCCAGCCCTGGACGACGACGGTGTAGGTCGCCGCAGCCGGGTTGAGCAGGTTGACCTCCTCGGCCGACGTGCCGGAACCGCTGCTGCCGACCTGTGTCGTGCCGTTGAAGACACAGAGGTCGATGTCGGTGCCGGGGTTGACGTCTGCGTCGAACATCGAGAACCGGGCGTACGTCGTGCCCGCAGGCACGGCGACGTCGATCTTCTGGGCGTTCGGCGAGCTGAGCGAGCACGTCGAGTCGGTCGGGTCGTCGGAAACCGTGCCCGGCGTGACCGCAGCCGGGACGAGCCCGCGCGCTTCCGCGGTGAAGCCACCGGAGTAACCGAACGTCACGTCGTAGGACGTGCCGGCCGGGTCCGCCGTCACCTGGGCGGGGGCCGCGAGGGCCACCGGACGGATGACGATCGGCGAGCGGACGGCGTGCGTGCCGTCCGACCAGGTCAGCTGACCGCCGGTGTAGGAGTTGAGCGCCGCCGAGGTCCTGGTGAACTTCACCGTGAACTGGGCGCTTGCGCCTGGGGCGACGGTGATCGACGACGGCGAAACCTCCGCGGTGAGCCCGCTGAGACCGCTGACCGAGGCCCTGTACGTCGCGGGCGCATCGCCGACGTTGGTCACCTTGCGCGTGACCGTCTGCACGCCCGCGAGGTCGCCAATGGCGATCGACGCACCATTGAAGTCGCTCGCGTCGGTGCTGTAGCCCATGCCCACGAGCGCGTTGCACGTGGCGGCGCCGACCGCGCTGCTGTTGCCGCAGAGGAAGGCGAGCCAGTCGTTCCACGAGCTGTCGTAGACCAGGCCCGGGCTCGCCGCCTTGTTGGGCACCACGTGTCCGGCGCCTTGCCTGAAGATGAGCACCGGGTTGGTGTTGGGGGCCGGTGTGCCGCCATCGAGCACGTCATAGCCCGTGGTCATGAGCGCGCTCTTGACCGCCATCGGCGACCAGGTCGGGTGCAGGTCCATGAGCAGCGCTGCCAGTCCCGCGACGTGAGGCGACGACATCGACGTGCCGGAGATCTGGTTGAACCCATAGCCCTGGTTCGTCATCGGCGAATAGGCCGCGAGGATGTCCTGCCCCGGTGCGATGACGTCCGGCTTGAGCAGGTCCCCACCACCGGCACGCAGCGGCCCGCGCGACGAGAAGCTGGCCGTGAACGGCGCCGGCTCCGCGGTCGTCAGTGTCGCCTTGTTGATCGTGGCCGTGGCACCCGCCGTGGCTGCGTACGCCTTGACGGCCGCGTACACGTTGTTGTTCAGGTGCACGGTGGGCACGAAGTGGAAGTCCGCGTTGACCGAGCTGTCAGTCGGGTTGACGAGGATCATGCCCACGCCACCGGCCTCCTTGACGGCCAGGCTCTTGTTCGTCCGCGCGGTCACGCCCCGCTCACACAGCACGATCTTGCCAGCCACCTTGGCGGGGTCGAGGACGTTGCCGCCGTCAGCGCTCGAGTAGCACAGCCGGACCTGCGTCGCGTCGGCACCGGCCTTGCCGACGGCCGTGGAGTCAACGAAGTCGGCCGTCAGTGCTGCGCCGGCGAGCGAGGCGCCGTTGTAGGTGGTGCCGTTGCCCAACGTCACGGAGCCGTTGCCGCTGCGGTTGTGCGTGCCCGCGGCCACCGTGGTGATCCAGGGCGAGGGGTGCGCCACGGTCGAGGTCGTCGGTCCACTGTTGCCAGCGGAGGCGGCGACGAAGATGCCCGCATTGGCGGCGAAGAGGAAGGCGACCTCGGCCGGGTCGGCGAAGTTCGTCTGCGTGCCGCTGATCGAGTAGTTGATGACATCGACGCCGTCGGCGACCGCAGTGTCGATCGCGGCAACGAGGTCGGACGTCGTGCCACCGGCCGTGTCGCCGGACTCGGTCGACCACAGCGCCTTGTAGGCCGCGATGCGGGCCCGCGGAGCCATGCCGCTGATGCCGTTGGGCGCCACCGCGGCGCCGAGGCCGTCGACCGGCACGTTGTGGTTGCCGCCGGCCGTGCCGGCAGTGTGGGTACCGTGCCCGTTGTAGTCGCGGGCGGAGTTGAACTCCCAGGGACGATCCTTGTCGATGGCGGCGTCGCCGCCCTGACCCTGGTTGAAGTACCGGGCCGAGACAAGCTTCTGGTTGCAGTTCGAGCCATCGAATTCCTCGGCATCCACGCACTTGCCGCGGAAGTTGGGCAGCTTCGAGTAGACCCGCTTGGCGCTGGGAGCGAAGGACGGTTTGCCGGCCGCGTCGACGCGGTCCGCGAAGGAGAGCGACTCAGGCCAGATGCCGGAGTCGATGACGCCGATGACGATGTCCTCGCCCGCGCTCTTCGTCCCGCCCAGCATGTCCCAGAGCCCGCCCTTGTCGGTGAGCCCGAGGAATGCCGGGGTCGTCGACGTGTCGATGGAGTAGGTCTCCTGCTTGGTCACCGCGAGCACGCCGGAGGCGTTGCTCATCCGCTTCGCCTGGTCCGCCGTCAGCCGGGCGGCGAAACCGTTGTAGGAGTAGGCGTAGTCGTAGAGCTTCGAGGATGCGCCAACCGTGCCGAGCGCCTTGTTGTGCGTGCTCTTGAGCCGGTCTACGTATTTCGTCACCGCCGCCGACTGGGGGTCAATCTTCTTCCCCTTGGCGGGCTTGGTCGCCTGGTAACCGGCGATCGCGCCGTCATAGGCGACGACCGGCAGGTCGGCCATCTGGACGACGTAGATGCCATCCGCGAACGATGGATCGGTCTGGGTGACCGCTGCGTCGGCCGCCCCTGTCCAGGCCATCGCGAGCGCAACTGGCACGGCCGCAACCGCGCCCAGCAACCTTCGCTTCATGTCTCTCCTGTCGAGGTGTCCCCTGAGCACGGCGCGGTGCGCTCGACGCCGTAGCCGCACGATAGCCACTCAGGGCGACGGTCGGCAGGGTAAGAGAGAATTTGGGTCGATTTCGCCCCATTGTCGGCGCAGGCCCGGAACCGTCCTTCACCCTTCAGCGATGTGCGAGAGCGAGAGCCCGAGCAGGGCGATGGCACCGCCCTTGTCGAGCGGCTCGTTGCCGCTGCCGCACTTCGGGGACTGGATGCAGGACGGGCAGCCCGTGGAGCACTCGCATGCGGCGATCGCATCGCGCGTCGCGGTGAGCCATTCGCGGACCCGCCGGTATCCCCGCTCCGCGAAGCCCGCCCCGCCGGGATGGCCGTCGTAGATGAGGATGGTCGGCAGGCCGGTGTCCGGATGCAGCGCGGTGGACACGCCGCCGATGTCCCAACGGTCCGCGGTGGCGAAGAGCGGCAGCATCCCGATGGCGGCGTGCTCGGCTGCGTGGGCCGCACCGGGAATGTCGGCCTCCGCGACGCCCGCGGCCGCGAGGGCGTCCACCGGCAGCGTCCACCACATCGCCTTGGTCGCGAGCGAGCGCGGCGGCAGGTCGAGCGGGTGCTCGCCGAGGACCTCCCCGCCCGGCAACCGCCGAAGGAAGGAGACGACCTGGTGCGTGACGGTGACGTGGCCGAAGGAGCAGCGGAGCGGACCCCAGTCGACGCCCTCGAGCTCGCGGACGATCGCGAACTCGCTCACCGACTGGGCCTGCGTCGTCCACCCCGGATCGCCGCGGACGGCAAAGGCGGCGGCCTCGTCGAGGTCGAGCTCGGTGACGACCCAGCTCTGGCCCTGGTGGAGGTGGACTGCGCCAGCGTGGACCTGGGCGTGGGCCGAGGCCTCGTCGACGGTCCCGACGACGCGCCCCGTCCGCGTCTCGACGATGCGGACCGGTTCGCCGGCTCCCCGGAGCGAGAGGTGGTCGGAGGGGCGGTCGTCGCGACCCCAGAACCAGCCCCGGGGTCGCTTCTTGAGGATGCCCTTGGCGACGAGGGCATCGAGGAGCGGTCCGGTCTCGGGACCGAAGAGCTCGAAGTCCGCGTTCGTCAGCGGGAGTTCCGCGGCCGCTGCGGCGAGGTGCGGACCGAGGACATGGGGATTGTCAGGGTCGACGACGGCTGCCTCGACCCCGCGGCCGAAGATGCTCTCGGGATGATGGACGACGAACGTGTCGAGCGGGTCGTCTGCAGCGACGAGCACGGCCAGCGAGTGCTGTCCGGTCCGCCCCGCCCGTCCGGCCTGCTGCCACAGCGATGCCAGCGTGCCCGGCCAGCCCGCCAGCAGGACCGCGTCGAGACCAGTGATGTCGACGCCGAGCTCGAGGGCGTTCGTTGCCGCGATGCCGACGAGATCGCGTGACCGCAGGGCTCTCTCCAGCTCCCGTCGCTCCTCCGGGAGATAGCCGCCACGGTATGCGGACACACGGGGGCTCCGTCCCCGTGGACCGCCGAAAAGCCCTTCGTCCGCAGACTCGCCCAGGCGGTCTCGGGCGACGTTCGCGACCACTTCCACTCCCGCGCGTGACCGTGCGAAGGCCACCGTCTGCACGTCCGCCTGGACGCACCCGGCGAGCAGGTCGCCGGTCTCGGTGATCGTGCTGACCCGGCTGGGCTGCCCTTGGTTGTCGACGACGAGCGGAGGCTCCCAGAGTGCGAAGGTCATGGACGCACGAGGAGAGCCGTCCTCGGTGACCGAGCTCAGCGGCATACCAAGAAGTCGTGATGCATGCTCAGCCGGATCGGCAACGGTGGCTGACGCGAAGACGAAGGTGGGAGTCGCGCGGTAGCGCGCCGCGACGCGGCGGAGTCGGCGGAGGACGGCGGCGAGGTGGGACCCGAAGACTCCCTTGTAGACATGGCACTCGTCGACGACGACGTAACGCAGGGCGCGCAGGAACGACGCCCATCGCTCGTGGCTCGGCAGGAGGGAGTGGTGGATGAGGTCGGGGTTGGTGAGGACGATGTTGGCGTGGTCGCGGATCCAGCGCCGCTCGTCGGCAGGCGTGTCGCCGTCGTACGTCGCCGGGCGGACGGCTGGGATGGCGAGCCGGGCGATGCGGTCGAGCTGGTCCGCGGCGAGGGCCTTCGTCGGAGCGATGTAGAGCGCAGTGGCACCTCGACCGTTCGGCGCTCGAGTCCCGTCGATGACGTCGGTGAGCAGCGGCATGAGGTAGCCCAGGCTCTTGCCGGATGCGGTGCCGGTCGAGACGACGACGTGCTGGCCCCGGTGGGCGGCCTCGGCGACCTCGACCTGGTGTCGCCATGGGACCGGGATGCCCGCTCCGACCAGGCTGGCGAGGAGCGTGGGCTCGAGCCAGTCGGGCCACTCGGCGCACCGGGCAGGTCGCTCCGGGAGCTCGTGGATGTGGAGCAGGCGCTCGGGGTGGTCGCCGGCCAGGCGGCTGAGCAGCGCCGCCGGGTCGAACGGCGCGTGGTCCCCCGCCACCCGGACGCCGGGCGACGCCAAGGGTGTTGTTGACAGCGCGTCAGACCCGTTCATGTGGAGCAACCGTATGTCGCCGGGGTACCGTTACGGCGACTCGGGCATGTTACCCCCGAGGTCAGTGATAGCAACGCACACACGGGAAGGGGCCACAGGTGGATCTGTCGATCACCCGGGCCGACCACGGTGATCGCACTGTGGTGCGCCTCGGTGGCGAGATCGATGTCTACACGGCACCGTTCGTCAGGGAAAAGCTGGATGAGCAGATTCACGCCGGACGCGCGGATCTCGTCGTCGACCTGAGCGACGTCACGTTCCTCGACTCCACCGGGCTCGGGGTGCTGGTGGGTCGGCTGAAGATCGCGCGCACCCGTGGCGGTTCCATGCGGCTGGTCGGGACCGCCGAGCGGGTGTTGCGGGTCTTCGCCATCACCGGGCTCGACAAGGTCTTCGAGATCTATCCCGACCTCGAAGCGGCGCTCGACGCCAGCGAGCCGGGAGACCAGGGGCAGGCGCCGACACCGCCCGCCCCCACCAACTCCCGCGGGTGACGCGCTCCCATCCGGTGGCCTCGCTGGAGCCCTCGTCGCCGCCCCCGCCGGTCGTCGAGGCCGGGCTCATGGCGCGGCTCCGTGATGACCTCGTCGCGGCCCGTTTCACGGTGGACGGGGTCGCAGAGCGGCTCGGGCCTCTAGCCTCCGCCGCCCTGCACCGCGAGCAGCCGCTGCCGGCGCTGCTCGCAACGGCTGGTTCCCCCGATGCGTGCGGCACGCTGATCCGGCTCTTCACGCTCGGTAGGCAGGTCAGCCGTGCTGAGCTCGACACCGCCCTGCCGGGGGTGCGCACCGAGGGCGTGGCCACCCTGCGGCTGGTCCGGGTCTCGGGGGAGTACGTCATGCCGACGTGTGACGTACGGCCCTACGCCGACGACACGCACGACTGGTGGGTGGCCTCCGACCTCTCCGCGCTCGTCACCCGTCAGCCGCTCCGACCCGACCACGTCCTCGGCGTCGGCGGCGCGACGACGACGCTCGCGTCCTGGACCATCCGCCGCCGAGTCGGTCGGGCCCTCGATCTCGGCACCGGGGCCGGTGTCCAGGCCCTCCACCTCGGTAGCCACGCAGCGTCGATCGTGGCCACGGACATCTCCGAGCGGGCGCTGGCGTTTGCGCGGTTCAATGCAGCTCTCGCCGGCCTGGACGTCGACCTCCGGATCGGGGACCTGCTCGATCCCGTTGCGGGGGAGCGATTCTCGCTCGTCGTGTCCAACCCGCCCTTCGTCATCACGCCACGCGATGAGGACGTGCCGGTCTACGAGTACCGGGATGCAGGACGACCCGGGGACACGGTCGTGCGCTCGCTCGTCCAGCAGGTCGAGTCGGTCCTTGAGCCGGGTGGTGTCGCGCAGCTCCTCGGCAACTGGGAGGTGCCCGCCGGGCGCTCCTGGCGCGACGTCTGGGCTGAGTGGCTCGAAGGGGTGGGTCTCGACGCCTGGGTCGTGCAGCGCGAAGTCCAGGACCCGGCCGAGTACGCCGAGCTGTGGAGTCGCGACGGCGGCCACCTCCCGGGCTCGGTCGAGCACGACCGCCTCTGTGCCGCGTGGTTGCGTGACTTCGCCTCACGGGACGTCGAGTCGATCGGCTTCGGCGTCGTCGCGCTCCAGCGGCCTTTGGGCGACCGGGCGCCGTGGCGGTCCCTCGACGAGGCTCCCGGCCCTGTGGTGGCGCCGATGGGGTCGGTCATCGAGGCCGGCCTCGCCGCGCGGACGTGGCTCGCCGAGCACTCGGACGATGACGTGCTCGATGTCGCGTGGTCGTGCGCCGCGGACGTGACCGAGGAACGTCACGGACGCCCGGGCGCCGAGGACCCCTCGGTCATCCTCATCCGCCAAGGAGGCGGGCTGCGGCGCGTCGTGCGGGCCGACACCCTGCTGGCTGCCTACGTGGGCGTCGCGGACGGCGAGCTGACCGCGCGTGTCGCGCTGGACGCCATTGCCGCCCTGGTCGAGATGGATCCGGCCGCCGTCCGGAGCGAGCTGGTGCCGCAGATCCGCGACCTCGTGGCCGACGGCCTCCTCATCTGATCGAGTGAACAGCTTTCGGGGCCGTGGGCCCCGAAAGCTGTTCACTCGATTGGAAGGGGAGCGGACGGCCAAGGTGGGTCTTCTGCTGGCGCCACGACGGTGGCAGCATTCCGACTCAATGATCGGTCGAATGCATCATGTCCTGCTGGATTGTCCGGACCCGCGGGCCTTGGCGGCGTTCTACTCTGCACTGCTCGGCAAGCCCATCACCTACGACAGTGACGACTTTGTCGTCGTCTCGGACAGCCCGCAGACCTCCGGACTGGCGTTCCAGCTCGCACCGGACCATCGCGCACCAACGTGGCCCGATCCGTCCGTGCCCCAGCAGATCCATCTCGACGTGATGGTCGATGACGTCGCCGAGGCGACTCCACTCGTCCTCGCCCTGGGCGCCACCAAGCTCCCCGGCCGCGGCGTCTTCGCCGACCCGGCCGGCCACCCGTTCTGCCTCATCCCCCGACCGGACTGGGCGCCACCCGTTCATCCGAAGGAACCCCACCAGTCCTGATCGAGTGAACAGCTTTCGGGGCCATCGGCCCCGAAAGCTGTTCACTCGATCGCGGAGGGGGCCCCGGAAGTTGTTCACTCGATTGGTCACATGCGGTAGGGGAGGCCGGCTTCGCGGCGGGCGACCCGGTCCGCACGGATGACGTGGGCCCGGTTGAGCAGCTCGATGAGCTCGGTCTCGCCCTCGCGGATGCGGGCCCGGTACTTCTCTGGCAGGGACCGGATGACCCGCTCCTCTTCGCAGAGCGCCTGGTAGGCCTCCTCGCGCAGTTGCTCTTCCTCCTCATAGCTGAGGTCGAGGTAGCGGATCGCGCCACGGCGGGCGTTGGTGACCGCCGTCTGCGCCTTGCCGGCCGGGCTGAGCAGCGATGCCACCACGGTGATGGTGAGGATCCCGACGATGACGACGAGCGACACCGCGGTCGACACCTCGATGACCGGGACCGGTTCGCCGTCGTTGATGAACGGCACGCTGTTCTCGTGCAGGGCGTGGAGGATGAGCTTCACCCCGATGAACGCGAGGATCGCAGCGAGGCCGTAGCTGAGGAAGATGAGCCGGTCGAGCAGGCCCTCGATGAGGAAGAACAGCTGCCGCAGGCCGAGGAGCGAGAACGTGGTCGCGGTGAAGACGATGAACACGTTCTGCGTCAGGCCGAAGATCGCCGGGATCGAGTCGACGGCGAAGAGCAGGTCGGTGCCACCGATCGCCACCATGACGAGCAGCATGGGCGTCATGACCCGCTTGCCGTTGACGACGGTGAACAGCTTGTCGCCGTCGTACTCCGGCGATGTCTTGAACAGCTTGCGGGCGATGCGAATCATGATGTTGTCGGCGGTGTGGCTGTCCTCACCCTCGGGTCGCAGCATGTTGCCGGCCGTCATGAGCAGGACGATGCCGAAGAGGTAGAAGACCCAGGCGAACCGGTTGATGAGCGTGGCGCCGAGGAAGATGAAGCCGGTCCGGGCGATGATCGCGAAGGTGACGCCGAAGAGGAGGACCTTCTGCTGGTCCGCGCGTGGCACCCGAAAGCTCGTCATGATGATGAGGAAGACGAACAGGTTGTCCACCGAGAGGGCCTTCTCGGTGATGTAGCCGGCGAAGTACTCCGTGCCCATGGCCGAGCCGCCCAGCCACCACACCACGATGCCGAAGAGCACCGCCACGCCGACGTAGGCCGCCGACCAGATGGCCGACTCCCGAAGCGTTGGGGTATGAGCCTGCCGGACGTGGAAGAAGTAGTCGAAGGCGAGCAACCCGATGATGACGACGATGGTGACGGCCCAGACGGCAGGGGAGACGGTCATCGCGGCGCCTTTCAGGGCTCGGTTCCTGGCTCGCATCGATCGGGCGGTACCAGTCTGCCCGCTCAACCACGTTGCCAACGGGAGTGAGTGGCTGGGAGCGAGCTCAGCGGCATACGGCATCTGAACTGGTCTGTTGTCAATGAGTGAGCACTCACTCATACTGGCAACCATGGGCACCACGACGGGGCGCGCAGCGCCCCTGGCTCCGGACGAGCGACGCGACGCGCTCGTAACGGTTTTCCTTCAGCTCGCGCGCGAGCACGGGCGCGTGCCGACGACGAGCGAGATCGCTCGGGCCGGGGGCGTGGCCGAGGGCACCATCTTCCGGGCCTTCCCGAGCAAGGGAGCGCTGCAGGCCGACGCGGTCGAGGCGGGCTTCTGCCCGGCGTCGGCTCGGCGCGAGTTCCAGGCCATCGACCGGTCGCTGCCGATGCGGGACCGGCTGGTCCAGTTCGCGGCCATCCTGCAACAGCGGATCCGGGACGTGCTCGACCTGATGAACGCGCTCGGCCTCACGCAGCCGCCGCAGGTGGCACCGCACCACGACTGCTTCGAGGCGGGTCGGCACGTGCGCTCCCGTCTCGGTGGCGAGTGCCAGCCGTCCCATATCGAGCTGTTCGAGTCGGTGCTCGACCTCGTCGACGCGGATGAGCTGAGGGTGACGCCACACCAGCTGCTTCACCGGATCCGGCTGCTCGCCTTCTCCGGCAGCCATCCCGGCATCGCGCAGGGCGAGCTGCTCACCCCCGAGGAGGTCGTGGACACGATCCTCGACGGGGTGCGTGCCCGGCCCGGGCCGCGTCGAAAAATCGATTGACCCTCACCCGGCCGGAGTCTCTAGCGTCGACACGGCGCTTCCACCCCGCGCTTCCACATCACGCTTCCACATCACAGCGAAAGGCACCCGATGCTCGTCCGACTGCTTCGGAGCCATCTCCAGCGGTACCACCGCGAGATCACCCTCATCGTGCTGCTGCAGCTCATCAGCACCATCGCGGTGCTCTACCTGCCCACCTTGAACGGCGAGATCATCGACGAGGGGGTGGCCAAGGGGGACACCGGCTTCATCGTCAGCCATGGCGTGCTCATGCTCGGCGTGAGCATCATCCAGATCGCCGCGGCAGTGGGCGCGACCTATCTCGCCGCCCGGGTGGCCATGGCGATGGGCCGCGACCTGCGCGGGAACATCTTCGACACCGTCATCCACTACTCGACGCAGGAGGTGGCCAAGTTCGGGGCGCCGACCCTGATCTCGCGCAACACCAACGACGTCACGCAGGTGCAGACGGTGCTCTTCATGGGCTTCGCGTTGCTCGTGTCCACCCCGATCATGATGTTCGGCGGCATCATCATGGCCCTGCGCGAGGACGTCGGGCTGTCCTGGCTGGTCGCCGTGGCCGTGCCGCTGCTCGGCCTGGTCGTCGGGCTGGTCATCTGGCGGATGGTGCCGTGGTTCACCCGGATGCAGACCTCCCTCGACGGAGTCAACCGAGTGATGCGCGAGCAGATCACCGGCATCCGCGTGGTGCGGGCCTTCGTCCGGGAGCCGCACGAGGAGAAGCGATTCGGCGCGGCCAACGCGGACCTCACCGAGGCGGGGCTGCGGGTCGGGCGGCTCATGGCGCTCGTCTTCCCGGTCGTCATGTTCATCTTCAGCATGTCGACGGTCGCGGTGCTCTGGTTCGGCGCCTACCGCGTCGAGAGCGGGGCGATGGAGGTGGGGTCGCTGACGGCGTTCCTGGCCTACCTCGTCCAGATCCTCATGGCCGTCATGATGGCGACCTTCATGGCGACGATGATCCCTCGCGCCGCCGTCTCGGCCGGACGGATCACCGAGGTGCTCGACACGACGTCGTCGATCGCCGAGTCGGTGCAGCCGATCCCGATCCGGACGCCGAGCGCGGGGATCGAGTTCGTCGGCGTCGAGTTCCACTACCCCGGGGCCGAGGTCGCCGTGCTCCACGACATCACCTTCAAGGCGGTGCCCGGCCAGACGACGGCGATCATCGGCTCGACCGGTGCGGGCAAGACGACGCTGATCGGCCTGGTCCCGCGCCTCTTCGACGTTCGCTCGGGTCGGGTCAAGGTCGGTGGCGTCGACGTCCGTGACCTCGAGCTCGACGCCCTGTGGGCCCGCATCGGCCTCGTCCCGCAGCGGCCCTACCTCTTCACCGGCACCGTCGCGAGCAACCTCCGCTATGGCAATCCGGAGGCGACCGACGAGGAGCTGTGGGAGGCCCTGCGAATCAGCCAGGCGGCGAACTTCGTCGAGGAGCTCGGCGGGCTCGACGCGCCGATCGCCCAGGGCGGCACGAACGTGTCCGGCGGACAGCGGCAGCGGCTCTCGATCGCACGGGCCGTCGTCAAGCGGCCCGACATCTACCTCTTCGACGACTCGTTCTCGGCCCTCGACCTGTCGACCGACGCGCGACTCCGCTCCGCCCTGCGGCCGGTGACGAGGGACGCGGCGGTCGTCATCGTGGCGCAGCGCGTGTCCACCATCATCGACGCCGACCAGATCATCGTGCTCGACGACGGCCGGATTGTCGGGCAGGGCACGCACGACGAGCTGCTCGAGTCGTGCGAGACCTACCAGGAGATCGCCCTGTCCCAGCGCGGTGCGGAGGAGGCAGCCTGATGGCCGAGGGTGTCAAGACTGCGGAGGAGAAGGCGGCCGAGGCCAGGCGCGGACCCGCTCGGCGCGGCGGACCACCGCACATGATGGTGGGCCAGCCGGGGGAGAAATCGCTCAACTTCGGCCCGTCGGCCAAGCGCCTGCTCGGGCGCCTCCGGCCCGAGCGGGCCAAGGTCGTCGCCGTCATCGCGCTCGTCGTGGTGAGCGTCTCCCTCAGCTCGATCGGCCCCAAGATCCTGGGCAGGGCCACGGACCTCATCTTCGGAGGTCTGCTCGGACGCCAGCTGGGCGAGAACGTGCCACCGGGCACGACGACGGAGCAGGTCGTCGCGGGACTTCGCGCCCGCGGCGACAACACGATGGCCGACATGCTCGAGCGGGCCGGCGTCGTCGTCGGCCAGGGCATCGACTTCGGTGCAGTCGCCGACGTGCTCCTGCTCGTCACGGCGCTCTACGTCGCGTCGTCGTTCCTGCTCTGGGTCCAGGGCTGGATCCTGCAGGGCGTGCTCGCGCGGACGATGTACCGCCTGCGCCAGGATGTCGAGGCCAAGCTCAACCGGCTGCCGCTGCCCTACTTCGACAAGCAGCCGCGCGGTGAGATCCTCTCGCGGGTCACGAACGACATCGACAACGTGAGCATGTCGCTCCAGCAGACGCTCTCGCAGCTGCTCAACTCGCTGCTCACCGTCATCGCGGTGCTGGCGATGATGTTCTGGATCTCCTGGGTCCTGGCGCTCATCGCGCTCGTCACGATCCCCGTGTCGATCGTCGTGACCAGCATGATCGCCAAGCGCTCGCAGAAGATGTTCGTCCAGCAGTGGCGCAACACGGGCGAGCTCAATGGGATCGTCGAGGAGACCTTCACCGGCCACGGCCTCGTCAAGGTCTACGGGCGCCAGAAGGAGACGGAGGCGAGCTTCCGAACCAAGAACGACGAGCTGTTCGGCGCCGCGTTCGGGGCGCAGTTCATCAGCGGCATCATCATGCCGGTCATGATGTTCATCGGGAATCTCAACTACGTCGTCGTCGCCGTCGTCGGCGGGCTCAAGGTGGCTTCCGGGTCCATGTCGCTCGGGGACGTCCAGGCGTTCATCCAGTACTCCCGGCAGTTCACCCAGCCGCTGACGCAGGTCGCCTCGATGGCCAACCTGCTCCAGTCCGGGGTCGCGTCGGCGGAGCGCGTCTTCGAGGTCCTCGATGCGGAGGAGCAGGAGCCCGAGGTCGCCGTGCCGGACGTCATCGAGGACCCGCGTGGCGAGGTCGCCTTCGAGGACGTGTCCTTCTCCTACTCGCCCGACCAGCCGCTCATCGAGCAGCTCAACCTGTCGGTGCGGCCCGGGCAGACAGTTGCCATCGTGGGCCCGACGGGCGCCGGGAAGACGACCCTCGTCAACCTCATCATGCGGTTCTACGAGCTCGACGCGGGCCGGATCACCTTGGACGGCGTCGACATCCGCGACCTCACCCGGCAAGGGCTCCGGTCCCGCATCGGGATGGTGCTCCAGGACACCTGGCTCTTCGCCGGGACGATCCGGGACAACATTGCCTACGGGCGGCCGGATGCCACCGAGGAGGAGGTGCTCGCTGCGGCGCGCGCCACGTATGTAGACCGCTTCGTGCACTCGCTGCCGGACGGCTACGACACGCTGCTCGACGACGAGGCCTCGAACATCTCCGCCGGCGAGAAGCAGCTGATCACCATCGCTCGCGCGTTCCTCTCCGACCCGGCGCTGCTCATCCTCGACGAGGCCACGAGCTCGGTCGACACCCGTACGGAGCTGCTCGTCCAGCACGCGATGGCGGCGCTGCGGTCCGACCGGACGAGCTTCGTCATCGCGCACCGGCTCTCCACCATCCGGGACGCCGATCTGATCCTCGTCATGGAGCACGGACGGATCGTCGAGCAGGGCTCGCACGCCGAGTTGCTCTCCGCCGACGGCGCCTACGCGAGGTTGTATGCCGCTCAGTTCGCGGGTGCCGCAGCTGACGTCGACGACGTGGCCGGGGTCGCAGGCCCGCCCGGTGGACCGGGTGCCGCACCTGCGGGAGCGCCGGTGGCCTAGCGGCGCTCTCCTTCGCAACACACCCGCCTATCGACTGACAGGGCCTGCTACAGATGGGGGTAGCAGTCGATAGGCGGGTGTGTTGTATTGGGGGCAGCCGACCGCATCAGCGAGGACTTCAAGGCGGCGAATCCTGAGGTCCCGTGGTCGTCGATCCACCAGATGCGCTCCCTGCTCGGGCACCATTACGAGGGGATCCAGCGCAAGGTGGTCTGGGACACACTGAAGTACGACCTGCCACGAGTTCGCGACCTGCTCACACAAGCCCTCGACGATTTGGCAGAGTGAGGCCATGGCGAAGCGAGCGCTGCGTGTCCGGGTCGAGGTCGTCG
>NZ_DATCWX010000052.1:0-3537 GCF_036566125.1 Intrasporangium sp. | reverse complement strand
GAGCGGATCATCCTGCGGACTCGGTTGCCCGTCGTCGTGTTCGACCCGAACAGCGACTTCGTCAAGCTCAACGCGGTTCGGGACGGCGTGGATCCGGCGGTCGCTGACGCGCTGGCCGACCGGGCTGTCAGGGTGCTCGGTCCCGGAACAGGTCCTGATGCGCTACGGATTCGCTTCCGGGACATGGGGCTACGAGCGAAGGCCGCGATTCTGCGCCTCGATCCCGTGGTGAACCGTGGGGAGTACAACGCGCTGCTCCGGCTGGCCCCGGCGCTTCAGGGCGTCGATGCGGCGGACATCCCGGCACGGATGCGAGAGGTCGGCGGTCTGGACGGCGAAGCGCTGGCACAACGGGTGGAGAACCTCGGCCTGCTCGAATGGCAGACCTGGGCCTACGGTCACGAGGCGGCGACCGATGTCATTGCCGACCGTCCCGCCGCGACGGTCCTCGATCTAGGCGCCTTCCACACCGGTGACGAGCAACTGGTCGTCGCGCTGGCGGTGCTCGAGGACCTTTGGGCGCGACGTGAGGAGCGGCGGCCCGTGTTGCTCGTCATCGACGAGGCACACAACCTGTGCCCGCCGGAGCCGGAGGGGCCGCTCGGCGTTGCGGTCCGCGACCGGATCATCCAGATCGCCGCGGAGGGACGGAAGTTCGGCCTGTGGTTGCTGCTGTCGACCCAGCGTCCATCAAAGGTGCACCGAGGCATCGTGTCGCAGTGCGACAACGTCACCGTCATGCGGATGAACTCGCCCGGGGACCTTGCCGAGCTGGCCGACCTCTTCGGCTTCGTCCCGCGTGCCATGTTGGCCCAGTCAGCTCGATTCAGGCAGGGAGAGGCACTCATCGCCGGAGGGTTCGTGGCGATGCCGAGCATTGTGCGGGTGCGCGATCGCATCACGCCCGAGGGTGGCATCGACGTTCGGGTGCCCATGCCGTGAGGCCGGGCCTGAGACCAGGGAGTGAGCCATGAGTTCAGTTCAACCGTCCTATGGTGGCGCCGAGGGGCGGCCACAGTTCAGCGCCCGGACGTTATGGGCGGGCGGCCTCGCGTCCGCGCTGGTGGCAGCCCTGATCGCCCTCGTGGGGATTCTGATCTTCCGCGGCGTCTTCAACATCCCGGTGCTCGCCCCCGAGCGCGATGGAGCGTGGGGCAACTCCTCGACCGTGGGCTACATGGTTGCCGCAGCCGTCGGCGCTCTGCTGGCCACCGCCCTCGTGCACTTCTTGCTGATCAGCACCCCGCGTGCCCTGCGCTTCTTCTCCTGGATCATCGGCCTGGCCACAGCTGCCGCCGCGATCGCGCCGTTCGCGACAGGTGCGGAGATGTCCAGCAAGGTCGCCACGGGGATCATCAACCTGGTCATCGGTATTGCCATCCTCAGCTTGGTGAGTGCAGTAGCTCGATCGGCCGTCGCACGTGGCGTGACCGAGCCCGGTTAGGGCAAACCCAGGGCTGGGCCGGCCTCACCCGGACTGGTCGAGCGCGCTCAGTGCGGGCTCGGCCATCGCGGGGTTCACGACGCCCTGGTCCACGACGACGCCGCCGGTCTCTGCGAGCGCCGACACGAAGCGGTGCGCCCACGTGTTCTCCCACAGCAGCAGCGCCGCGGCGGAGTCCGGCTCGAGCCGGTCTGCGACCTCGTCCAGGTCCTCGTCGCTGACGAGTCCGCCATACGCGCCCTCGACGTTGCCGTACGCCGCCCACTCCTCGGGCAACCCGTCCACCTCGACCGTCGTGACCTGACCGTCGGCATCCTTGTTGACGAACACCAGGTCGAGCAGGCGGACCGTCCCGCTGTCCACCAGGGCGGCGAGCTCAGTCGCGAGCCGGCCGTGGAAGTCCGGGTGGTCGAAGGCGACCACGACGTAATGAACCGGTCCCATGAGTCTCCTCCTTGCCGTCCCCCAGCGTCCTCTCCGGGTGGACCTTGGCGGATCACCCGTGCGGCATGAGTCGCCCAACCCGGGCCCCACTCAGGCCACGTTCCCCGGAAGCCAGCTCAGCGGCATACGGCCAAATGCTTGTGTCGGCACGGAGGATGTCGGGCACGCTAAGCAGGTGGACGTTGATGAGGCAGTGCAGCGATACGGCAGCGCCAAGCGAGCGGGCGGCCACGAGCCGCGCACGCGGCCCGACGGGCTCGACGACGCCGCGGTCACGGCACTCGGCAAGCTGTCGGAGGCGCTCGAGGTGGTCGAGCACGCGCGAGGGATGCTCTACGGGTTCCACCGGCTGACCGGGCGTGCCGACGCGACGCTCCAGAGGGCAGTCGCACTGCTGCGCGAGGCGGGCCTCGACAGCCAGGCCGACGTCGTCGAGGAGTGCGTTGTCGGGCGCAACGTCCTGCCGGGGATGTGGACGTTCCAGGTGGTCGAGGCCTACGACGACTGCTACTGGAGCGTCTTCCGCGAGGTCGTCGACCGCGTGCGCGAGGAGGCGGGTGACCCGGAGCGGCATCGCTACGAGGCGGAGATGAAGGAGAGGGAGCAGCAGCCGCGGTGAGGTGAGGGGGACCGACGGACTCCGGAGTGGCCTCGGGAATGAATTGGACACACGTCGAGTTAGTTGAATCGTGAATCAGTTGCGTGTCATCGTCTCCAGCACTCGTCCCGGCCGCATCGGCCCCCAGGTCGCCGAGTGGGTCGCCGCCCAGGCGCCCGCCGAAGAATGGGAGGTCCAGCTCCTGGACCTCAGTGACCTGCCGTTCCTCGACGAGGAGGAGCACCCCAAGGCGGGCAAGTACGCGCTGCCGCACACCCAGCGCTGGGCCAGCGAGGTCTTCGAGTCGGACGCGATCGTCGTCGTGACGCCGCAGTACAACCGGAGCTTCCCCGCGCCGATCAAGAACGCCATCGACATGCTCTTCGCCGAGTGGGACGGCAAGCCGATCGCCGTCGTCGGCTACGGCTGGAGCGGGGCGGTCGATGCCGCCGCCGACCTGACCAAGGTGCTGACGCACGTCAAGGCCGACGTCGTCGGCTCCACCGGCCTCGTCTTCACCCAGGACCTCACCCCCGACGGCGAGCTCACCACGACCGACGAGCGCCGTGCCGAGCTCGCCGAGCTGCTCGAGGCGCTGTCCGCGCGTCTCCGCGAGCGCCAGAGCGTCAGCGCCTGACCTTCCCTCGAGTCACAGGCTGCTCCGCGCGCCGGAGCAATCTGTGAGTCGCTTTCTTGTGGCCGTATGCCGCTGAGCTGGGTTCCGCTCGCTCGTGGCCTTGTGGCCCCCTGACCTTCCGTGGACTCGCATGCTGCTCCGCGCGCCGGAGCAGTTGTTGAGGGGGCAGGATGAGGCCATGACGACCGTGCCCAACGGCAACGCCCACCTCGCCGTGCTGATCGACGCCGACAACGCGGACGCCTCGATCATCGAGCCGCTCCTCGCGGAGATCTCGAAGTTCGGCGTCGCGAGCGTCAAGCGGATCTACGGGGACTGGACCACGCCGCAGCTGGGCAGCTGGAAGAGCGTCCTGCTCACCCACTCCATCCAGCCGATCCAGCAGTTCGCCTACACGGCCAGGAAGAACTCCAC
>NZ_DATCWX010000037.1:0-23484 GCF_036566125.1 Intrasporangium sp. | reverse complement strand
GTTGCCGACGAAGGCGGCCTGCTCAATGCCCAGGGCATCGAGGAGCTGAACCGCCGCCTTGGCGTGGTCCATCTCGTCCCGGGTGACAGCGTCTGACCTGCCCCAGCCCGGCATGTCGGGAGCGATGACGTGGAAGTGCTCAGCCAGCGCGTCGATGTTGGTCTTGAAGTTGCTCCATCCCGTAGCGCCAGGACCTGAGCCGTGCAACAGGACGACGGCCGGTGCGGACGGGTCTCCGGCCTCGTTGTAGTGGATGGTCCAGGCGCCCGCATTCACGGTACGGCTGGTTGCTTCGAACGTCAGCGCCATTGCTGCCTCTCCTGAGGGGTTCCGTTGATCGACGCGTGGGCGACGATCTGTTTCTGTAGTGCTCGCTACACAGAATGTAGACGGACGTGCGCGATCCCACAAGGGGTTCGTCTCACTATCCGTCCGTCACGTTCCATGGAGCTGTCGCGGGCGCGCCGAGGAGGCGCATCGCCGTGTCGACGGTGACCCCCCAGTGGGTCGCAAGGCAAACGGTGCCGGAGAGCTGGGCGTATAAGGGCGGGCTGTCGAGGGCCGCGCTCCCGCACGCCCCCGACCATGTGGACCCGGCCGAAAGGCCTGACTCGCCCTTGGTGAGGGCGCCGATGCGGGCCGTCGACCGGGATGCCCGGCTCGGGGCGGGGGCGGTGTGGTACTGGCGGGAGCGTTGCTCACGGAGCCTGGCTCATCGCGTCGCCGTTGAGCCGGTGCCGGCCCACGGCTGGTCGAGCGCGGCTTCAGCAGCGCTGAACTGGGGAAGGTTGAAGAGCGTCTGGCGCTCCTCCCACGTGGCAATGTGCGCGGCATACGAGTCGGTCTCGCCGTGCTCCTTGAGGTGGGCAAGCGCGGCCGCACCCGCGTGCAGCATCGCTCGCATGAGGAAGTTGGCGAAGAGGACGACGGTGAAGCCGAGCTCCTGGTACTCCGTGAGGGTGAGCTGTGGGGTCTTGCCGCCCTCGACGACGTTGACGACGAGCGGGGTGCCGGCCAGCTCCCGGCCGACGAGCGTGAGTTCCTCGACGGTGCGCGGCGCCTCGACGAAGAGCACGTCGGCGCCGGCCTCACGGTAGAGGTGGGCGCGACGGATCGCCTCATCGATGTCGTGGACGCTGCGGGCGTCGGTGCGGGCGATGATGACGGTCTGTGGGTCCTCAAGCGCCTCGCGGACGGCGACGATCTTGTGCGCCATGTGCTCGGCTGGAATGAGGGTGTGGCTGTCGAAATGCCCGCACCGTTTGGGCATCTCCTGGTCCTCGATCTGTAGGCCGGCGGCACCGGCACGCTCGAGCGTCCGGGCGGCGCGCATCGCCATGAGCGGACCCCCGAAGCCGGTGTCGGCGTCGACCACCAGCGGGAGCCGGGTCGCGCCGGCGAGTCGCTCGACATGGGCCGCGACCTCGGTCGCCGAGATGAGGCCCATGTCGGGTATGCCGTACTGCGCGTTGGCCAGGCCGGCGCCGGTCGCGTACACGGCGGCGAAACCGGCCGCCTCCGCAAGCCGAGTCCCCATCGCGTCTGTCGCGCCAGGGAGGACGAGGGTGCCTGCGACGAGCGCGGCCCGCAGGTCGGCGCGCCGCGACGAGGTCGTCGGCCCCGGACCCACGCCGGTGAGCTCACGCAAATCGACCATGTTCATGTCTCCATCCCAAGAATCTGATTGCCAACCGTCACGCTTGACACTGCACCGCTCACTCCATGCAAAGGCCAGCGCGGATGAGGTCCCCAAGCGCGCGCACGGGAGTGCCCTCGAGTGCGTCGAGATCGGCGGTAAGACGATCCGCGGCGACGTCGGCCATAACCAGGGTGAGAGCCGCCCGCTGCTTGGCCCGGCGCTGAGCCGCGCTCATGGGGTTGAGCGGGTGCCCGGAGGCGTGCGGCACATAGGCCTCGACGGTCCGGTCGGCCAGCGCCACCTCGACCCGGCCGGCGTAGCGATCGTGGTCGCCCACCACGAGGTCGTCGACGACTCGCACTCGCGACACCCGGAAGTCGTGGATCTCGGACCGTTCAACGGCCTCCGCGCTGAACTGTGCGGGCCCGGCGGCGCGGTCGAGCGTGGCGGCAGCCATCACCCAGGTCGGTGAGTAGCGCGCCTGCTGCTCGTCGGAGGGGCGCTGGTGCCGCATGATTCCCAGGACGAGCGGGTCGACGTGCGCGGTCACCGAGCGGATGTCCGCGGTGGCGACGTCCTCACGGTCGAGAACCTCGAGCAGTGCGTCGACAGCGCTGTGGATCGAACCGCAACACGCGTAGGGCTTCTGCACCAGTCCCCAGTCGGTCTCGATCCCGTGGCGACCGGCGGCCAGCCCATCGAGGATCTCCCTCGCAGCCTGCTCGGGCTCATGCTCGGCCCCCATGGTGCGCACCATCCCCGACGGACCCAGCAGCCAGGACGATCCGGCCGTCGCGCCGGCCCGTGCGAGGAGGGCCGCGTGGACGCCGTTGCGGGCGGCCAGCCCGCCGTGCAGCGCCTTGGTGGTCGTCCCGAAGTGGGCCCGCAGCCCGCTCGCCATGGTCGAGGCGATGCCGAGGGCGACGCCAGCCTGCGCCGCGTCGAGGCCGAGGAGCCGGGCGGCGGCAGCTGCGGCACCAATGCTGCCGACCGTGCTCGTCGCGTGCCAGCCGCGGCGGTAGTGCGCGTGGGAGAGCGCGAGGCTGGTGAGCCAGTCGACCTGGTAGCCGGCAAGGAAGGCGTCGATGAGCGCGTCGCCGGAGGCGTCGAGGGCTTCGGCCAGCGGCCAGATCGTCCCGAGGAGCACTGCGCTGACGTGACCGTGCATGGGATGCATGTAGTCGTCCCAGTCGAGACCGTGCGTCGCGGTGCCGGCGAAGAGTGCTGCGTCGATGACGGAGAAGTGCGCCGGGTCGTTCCACAGCGGCGCGAGCGGCACCGAGGCCTCCACCCCCGAATGGCTGGGCATCGAGCCGCCGGCACCACCGACCTCTCGGTGAGGCAGGAGAGTTGCGCGGACGAGCGCGGCCTGCCGACTCATGCTCCCACCGATGCCGATCGCCAAGGTGTCGTCGATCGCGCTCCTCGCGAGTTCCTGTGCCCGGGCGGACCACGATCCCTCGCCGACGGCCACTTCGGCCAGGCGGGCCTCGATCCCACCCGAGGCGACGTTGACGGCGGTCATGGGTCAGGCCGCCCCGGCTGCGAGATAGTCCCGCATGACTTCGCAGATGCCGAGTGTCAGCTCGTTGTCACCGTGGCTGAGGACGAGCCCGCGCTCCGCCCAAGCCAGTTGCCAGCCGTGCAGCTCCAGGGTCTGCGTGAGGTGCTCGATGAGCAAGTGCTGGCGGTCGGCGACTGAAACCGGCTCGCGGTTGGTGTCGACGACGAGCTCGAAGAGGAGGTCGTCAGCCGACAGGGCCCCGAGTCGGGCCAGCTCGGCGTCGACGCGCAGGGCGACCGGGGCCAGGTAGAGGTCACCGAGGTTGTGGGGGTTGGTCATGAGGGACCTTTCGTGCGAGATGGCGAGAGCGACCCAAGGTCGGGGTTGGCCCCGAATAGTGGGCGTTCAGCGGCGGAGCAGGGTCCGCAGGTTGGTGCTCGGGTCGGTGAGCTCGTCGGCGTCGATGAGGTGACCGCGGTCAATGAGGCGGCGAGCGACACGGATCGCGATCGGGTCGTCGATGGCGACCGCCCCGATGAGGCGCTGCGCGTCGCCCTCAGGGACGAGGACGAAGTGCGCGATCGGCGGCTCTGGGCCGCCGCGGACGGCGTTGATCGCCCCGGGTTTAGTCGGCTCGCCGACCGCCTCGACATGCCGGCCATGCCGGTCACTCCACCACCACGAGGAGGACGCCTCGGCGGTGGCGTCCGCTCCGAGGATCGTCGTCGCGGCCCTCCGGCCGCTGACCTGCGCCGCCTCCCAGTGCTCGGTGTGACCGTGACCGGCGCGCTCCGCGCAGTCACCGATGGCCAGGATCCTAGGGTCGCTCGTGCGCTGGGCGTCGTCGACAAGGATGCCGCGGGCGACGTCCAACCCGGCGTCCTCGGCGAGCGCGGTGGCCGGGCACATCCCGACGGCGAGGAGTACGGCGTCGAACTCAGCCTCGACGCCCGAGGCGAAGATTGCGCGGAGCCCGGAGTCATCGGGAGCGAGCGCGGTGACTGTGTCGGTGCGGGCCGTCGCGCCGTGCCGGTCATGCTCGGCGTGCAGCCAGGCCGCGAGCTCCTCGCCGACAGCTGCGGCAAGGGGTGGGTCGACCGGGTCGACGACCGTGACGGCACAGCCGAGCGCGAGAGCCGTCGCGGCGACCTCGGCCCCGATGAGCCCGGCCCCGACGACGAGCAGCCGAGCTTCTGGGACGAGCGCGGCGCGAAGCCGATCCGCGTCCGCCCGGGTGCGAAGCACATGGACGCGCGGGTCCTCGACCCCGGGCAGCGGAGGCACCGCCGCAGTCCCGCCGGTGGCAAGAACGACGACATCGCCCTCAATCGCCTTGCCGTCGTCGAGGGCGACGGCAAGGCGCTCGGGCCCGAGGATCAGGCCACGCGCGGAGGCGGGCCGGACGCTCACCTGCTCCTGGGGATACCAATCAGGTTGCTGGAGAAGGAGTCCAGTGGCGTCCATGGCCCCGGATAGGTACTCCTTGCTCAGTGGCGGTCGGTCGTACGGCATGCCGTCGGGGTCGATGATGGTGAGCGGGCCGGTGTGGCCACCGGAGCGCAGAGCCGAGGCGCAGGCGAGTCCGGCGATGCCGCCCCCGACAACGACGACTCGGGCGTCAAGCCCTGCTCCGGGAGGGCGTGCGGTGACCATCCTCAGGCCTCCCCTGCTGCGACGAGCGCTCGCGGGACCAGGACCTTGGTGCCGACGTCGATGCGCACCCTTTCGTCGACGACCTCGACCGGGTAAGTGTCAAGGGCTTTGGTTGCGGGAAGGGAAAGCGCCTTGCCGGTGCGAATGTCGAACTCGGCCATGTGGAGCGCGCACTCGATGCGGTCGGCGTCGAGGTAGCCGTCGCTCAATGAGAACTCCATGTGCGTGCACGTGTCGGCCGTTGCGAAGAACTCGTCGCCGACACGGTAGAGCGCCACCGGCGGCACCGTCTCGACCTTTTTCACGTCGCCGTCGTCGAGCTCGTCGACCCCAGCGGCGTCGATCCACACCTGGTCATCAGACATCGGCAATTTCCCTCTCGTTAGCGGTCGCTGCTGGGTGCGCGACGGGTGCGTTGTGGTCTGCAGCGTCATGTCCGAGGTAGGCGCGACGCAGGACATCACCCTCACGAGCCTGCTCGGGCGTGCCCTGGAAGACGGTGCGCCCGGTCCGGATCACCGTCACCGACGAGCACAGGTCGAGGGCGGCATTGGAGTTCTGCTCGACGAGGAGCAGCGGCACCTCGGCGGAGATCTTGCGCAGTGCGTTGAAGACCTCCTTGGCCACCAGCGGTGACAGGCCCAGCGAGGGCTCGTCGAGCATGAGCAGACGCGGCGCCGCGACGAGGGCTCGGCCGACCGCGACCATCTGCTGCTGGCCACCGGAGAGCGTCCAGGAAGGACGCTTGGTCATATCCGCGAGCATCGGGAAGAGGGCGTAGACGTCCTCGAGACGGAAGACCGGCGTGCGGCCCGCCTGGGCGGTCATGCCGAGCAGGAGGTTCTCATGGACGGTGAGTGTGCCGATCATCCGGCGCCCCTCGGGGACCTGGATGAGGCCTGCGCGAGCACGCCTCTCAGGCCGCATACCGGTCAGATCGGTGCCGTCGAAGGCGATCCTGCCCTCATAGGGGCTGAGGCCGGAGATCGCGTTGAGGATCGAGCTCTTACCGGCAGAGTTCGGCCCGAGCAGCGCGACGGTGTCGGCATCCGGCACGGTCAGGCTGACCCCCCGGACGGCGTGCGTCGTGCCGTAGTGGACGTGGAGGTTCTCGATGGTCAGCATCAGGTCACACTCCGAGGTAGGCGTCGACAACCACGGGATCGTTGAAGACCTGGTCGGGCGCTCCGGAAGCGATGAGGCGCCCCGTCTGGAGCACGTCGATCCGGTCGCAGACCCGCGAGAGGTACTCGATCTTGTGGTCGACGACGATGACGGCGACGCCCCGGTTCCGGGCGCGCAGGACGAAGTCAGCGAGGTCACTGGTCTCCTCGGTGTTCAGGCCGGCCGAGGGCTCGTCCATGAGGAGGACCTCGGGGTCGCCCGCCATGACCCGGGCGAACTCCACATAGCGGGACTGACCATAGGAGAGCGTCTCGACCTCGGTGTCAGCGTGGTAGGCGAGACCGACCAGGTCCAGAGCCGCCATCGCTTTGTCGTGACGCTCCCGCTCGAGCTTGGCCATCGCGGGCCGTGCGAGGGTTGAGGCCCAGAAGCCGGCGCGGCGACGGTCACTCGATCCCAGCAACACATTCTCGAGCACGCTGAGCTCAGCGAACGACTGGGGGGTCTGGAAGGTCCGGCCGAGACCGGCCCGGCGAATCCTGCCTGCATCACCAAGCGGGATCTCGTGCGCGTTGATCCGAAGCTTCCCCGTCGCCGGGACGACGCCTGTCGCTGCATTGAGGAAAGTCGTCTTGCCGGAGCCGTTCGGTCCGACGAGGCCGACGACCGATCCCGGATCGACCCGAATGCTCACATCGTCGACGGCCACCACGCCCCCGAAGCGCACGGTGATGTTCTCAGCCACGAACACGCCGGCCCACCACCTTTCGGAACAGACGCGAGACGCCGCCGAGAATCCCGTGCGGCAGAAGCACGATCGTCGCGAGGAGAAGGAAGGAGTAGACGACCGTCTCGTACTGCTGGACCGGCCGGAGGAACTCAGGCAGCCAACGCAATACGAAGGCGCCAAGGAGGGCTCCCCACATCGTGCCGGAACCGCCGATGAGCACCATGAGGAAGAGATCGATGGCCACGCCGACTCCGTAGGACTCAGGGGCGATCGAGCTCATCGTATGGGCATGCAGGGCGCCGGCGAGGCCACCCAGGACCGAGGCGAAGACGAGGATGCGGACCCTCGTGGCGGTGACCGGGATGCCGTTGGCCTGAGCGACCGTCGGGTTGTTCTTCACGGCGAGCGCGTTACGACGCAACGGCGAGCGGTTGACCAGAGTGGCGACGATGACCACGGCGAGGGTGATGCCGGCGATCAGCCAGTAGATGCCGGCCAAGTCAAGCTCGGTCTCTCCGATGCCCGGGGCAGGAATCCCGTAGATGTTCCCGGAGCGCTCGCCACCGAGGAAGTCCCAATGGTGAAAGAGGATGACGCACAGCTCGGCGAAGGCGAGGGTACCGACCGCGAAGTACATGTGCTGGGCCTTGCGCAGCAACAGCGCAAGCAGCGCCCCAACCCCGGCCGTGACCACCATGGCGAGCAACACGCCCCCGACGAAGCCGATCGACTCGTACACCTTGGCGGTGAGGTACGCGCCCAGGCCCATCATCGCCGCCTGCCCGAACGCGAACATGCCCCCGACCGAGTAGGCGTAGTAGAGACCGAGCGCTGCGATGCCATAGACGAGTGAGGCGGTGAGCACTGAGAGGTTGTATGCATCGTCTCCGCCCCACAGGCCGAGGATGAGGAGGATGACGGTCGCCCCGATGATGCCAAGCGGACCGGATCTGGCGGTGAGCCGCTGCAGCCCGGAGTGGGCAGGACCCGCGGACGGATCCGGCGAGGATGTCGACGTGGATGGGGATGCGGGGGAGGTCACCTCAGAGACGGACACTGGACTCACCTCCGAACAGGCCCTCGGGTCGCAGGGCGAGGATGAGAAGGATCGCGACAAAGGGGTAGGCCTGCCGGAAGTCCGGCGCGATGTAGCCCGCGGCGAGCTGCTCGACGAGACCGAGGAGCATGGCCCCGCCGACGACGCCCCAGAGCCGTCCGAACCCCGCGATGATCGCCGCGCCGAACGAGAAGAGCATCGGAGCAAGGCCCATCTCGGGGGTCAGGGCCGCGATGGGACCGAGGAGCACCCCGGCGAGTCCGGCCATGGCGCTGGCGAGCGCGAAGGCCGCGATCGACAGCTTGTTGGCAGCTACGCCGTAGAGGCGGGCCGTGTTGCGGTCCGCGGCCAACGCCCGCACCTGACGCCCAAAAGAGGTCCGATTGAATGCGAGCGATAGGCCCAGGACCGCAAGCAGCGAGACGGCGAGCACAAGCAGCGAGTGCTTGGGCACTGTGCCGCCCAAGATGGACACCGTGCCATAACCCAAGGGGCTCTGCAGACCTCGCGGGTCCGCGTCGTACCAGAGCACGACGAGACCGACCATGGCGAAACCACCCGCCAGCGTGGCGAGGAAGACAGAGTCGATCGGCTTGGACCGCAACGGAGCATAGGTGAGGCGTTCGAGCACCACACCGATGACCGCAAGGATCGCGATGGCGAGCACGGAGGCCAGGACCAGAGGCAGTCCCAGGTCCGTGCTCGCC
The DNA here is from genome assembly GCF_036566125.1 of Intrasporangium sp. Lineage (GTDB taxonomy): Bacteria > Actinomycetota > Actinomycetes > Actinomycetales > Dermatophilaceae > Intrasporangium. The sequence goes on along the minus strand of NZ_DATCWX010000037.1, from coordinate 15,069 downwards.
CAGAACGCCAGATAGGCGCCCAGTGCGACCAGCCCGAACTGCGCGGCGTTGATGACGCCAGTGGCCTTCTGGAGGACCACGATCCCCAGGGAGACCAAGGTGTAGATGGCCCCCAGCGTCAGGCCACTGAACAGCAGGGTGATGAAGGTATCCATGAGGAAGTGATCAGCCCTGCTTCGAGCCCTGGCCCAGAAGCTTGTCCGACGTGTACTTCGCGACGAGCTTCGGGTTGCCGCCCTCGAAGTTGACGATGACGGCCTCGTGCATGAGCTCGTGCCGGTCGTCGGACTTGTACTCGGTGGCGCACATGGTGTTGTCGTTGAACGTCACCGTCTTGAGGCCCTCGGCGATGGACTTCGAGTCAAATCCAGCGCCCTCATTGCCAGCCGCGACAGCGAGGTTGACCGCGTCGTAGGCGACGGCGGAGGCATAGTCCGCCAGGGCGTTGAACTTGCCCTGGAACTTCTTGGCCCAGGCCTGGACGTGGGCGCGGTCGTCCGAGACGGGATCGCACGCCGCGGTGCCGTAGAGGTTCTTCTGGAGGGCAACGTCCACCAGCTTCATCGAGTTGACGAGCGAGGCGGATCCGGCGCTGAGCATCGGCACGTCACCGAGGTCCATCTGCGCAGCCGTCTTGAGCGCGAGCGCAAGGTCCGGCGGGTAAGCCCAGTTGACGACGAGGTCGCTGCCCTTCATCGCCAACATCTCATTGGTGAGATCCGCAGTGCCCTGCGGGTAGAGACGCTCATTGACGATCTTGGCGCCGCCCTTCTCCAGCGGAGCCTTGAAGCGTGGCAGGGCGTCCTTGCCAAAGTCCGCCGCCAGGCCCATGAGGCCGATATTCGTCGGCTTGAGCTTGTCCTGGATCCACTGCACGGCGCCGTAGATCTGCTCCGGCTGCGCGGTGACCATCCGGAAGGTGGTCTCGCTACCGAGGCTCTCGTCGAGAGCGACCGGGGTCGAGGAGCTCATGTTGATGTAGGGGATGCCGGCCTTCTTGAAGATGTCGGCGATGGCGTTGGTCTGGACGACGGTGGCCGAGCCGATGATGACGTCGACCTTGTCCTTGACGGCGAGCCGGGCCGCGGACACAGCCTTCTGTGCGTCGAGGGCGTCGTCGTACTCCTTGAGCACGACCTTGGTCCCGTCGATGCCGCCAGCGTCGTTGATCTCCTGGACGGCCAGCTTCACGCCGTTGACGTAGGCCGGCTGGGTGGCCGCGCCGCTGGTGGAGAAGATGCTGCCGATGACCAGCTCCTTGTCTCCCTCGGCAGCGCCGCTGCTGCCGCCCCCGTTCCCGCAGGCGGCGAGTCCGAGGCCCGCGACGGCGAGACCGACGGCAAAGGTGCGCGAGGTGCCTCGCTTCACGACCTGTCGCATGGTGTTCCTTCCGGTGGTGCGGCGGGCACGTTGCCCGCCGGAGTGGTGAATGTCCTGCTGCCGTCGTGGCCGTCGGACGAGGGTGGTCCCGATCAGGGCAGCGGCCACCGGATGGTGGTCGCCTGCTGATCGGCGTCGGCCGGGAGCACCCGGCCGTACATCTCTCGGTATGCCGTGTGGCGGTAGAACTCCATGGCGTCGCTGCCGCCCGCCCGAGCCACGGCCGGGCCGGTGTTCCGTTGACCCGCGACGCCGGAGGAGAGCCGCAGCGCCCAGTGCGCGTCGTAGTGCTGAGGAGTAGCCCACAGCTCGAGGAGCGCATGGTGCTGCGGATGAAGGTCGCTCTGGGTCCAGGCGTACTCCACGCAGCCATGCTCGGAACGCGTGCGCAGGATGTCGGCGATCAGGCGCTCATGCACCTTCCCGGTGCCCTCGAAGGAACGCTGGATGAGGATCCGTACGCCCCTTCCGCCGTGCGGGCCGCCGACGACCGACGGGACGTGATGCGCCGGGTCGGGCTGCCAGACCCCGTCGGCATGGATGAACCGGCTCTGTCGGTAGAGTTCGAATGCGGTGCCGTGCGGCTCTGGACCGAGCCCGGCACGGAGCAGGCTGAGAGCGGGCGTGAGCGCGCCCTCGTCGGGCAGCAGACCGACTACCGCTGCCAGATCGGCATCGACGAGGCTCACGAGCACGTCCGCCTCCAGCCAGTTCGCGCCCGTGACGAGTTCGCCGCACAGGTGGGCGAGCGCGGAGCGGCGGCCGTCGTCATGCAGGATCGGGTCGGGGACGCGGGCGATGAAACGGACCGCCATGGTCACTCCTCTCGGGCTGTGGTCGGGATCGGGGCTGGTGAGCAGGGCAGCGTTCGGCGGCCCGGCGAGGTGAGGGGAGCCCGCCGGCCTGTGGGGTCAGTAGAAGGAGCTGAGGTTCTTCACGAGGAGGGTTGCCTGGTCGAAGATGACCGTGCGGCGGACCAGCTCGAAGCCCCAGGGCGAGTGGCTGCTCCGGATGACGTCCGCGCGGCGGCCATAGATGATGTCCTCGTCACGCTCGCTGCGGGTGCGGTAGACGCAGAGGTTGGAGCGCACCGCGAAGACCTCGGCATCGTCAGTGCCGTCGACAATGACATTCGTGACGAGGTGGCGGGTCCGACTCGGCGGCTCCTCAGCCCAGGCCATATGCGTCTGGAGGCGGTCGACCCGCTCCTTGAGAAGGTCGAAGTCTTCCTCGAAGTAGGCCGAGGTGCCGGGTAGGGCGATCTCGTGCTTGCGCTCGCGGTACGTGCGGTTCTCGCGGACCGGCGCGGCATACGAGATGTCCGACGCGAGCAGCTCAAGCCACGTGGTGAACTGCCACGTGTCCAACAGGTGCGCCTCCTCGTAGAGGAAGCGCTCGATTGCACGCTCGGTCGTGGCGTCGACATTGACGGTGTGATGCGTGGTGGTCGACGCGGTCATTGCCTCAGCCACGGGGGCCCTCCTTCGCGGCGCGCGCCTGGGCCAGCGAATCGGGGGCCGTCGGCTCGTGGTCGAAACCCTGGGCCTCCTCGGCGAGGCGCATGATCTCGGCCCAGGTCATGCCCGAGAGCAGCCGGCCCCAGTGCCGGTAGAGGCCGCGGGCACCGGCGTCGGAGTAGCAGTGTGGAGTCGTCAAGCCGGGGAGGTCGTCGACGTCGCGGGCAGTCGCCCCAAGCTGCATCCGGTAGTTGAGCCGGCCCTTGCGCGCCATGTGGCCGCGCAGGATCCGCTGGATCTCGAGCCAGTTCTCGGCGTCGTCCTGCTCGAACATGCCGCCGGGGCTGAAGGTTCGCAGCACGTTGATCCGGTACTGCTCCTTGACCTCGTCCGGGGCGGTCTTGGGAACCAAGGTCCAGGCCCAGATCTCCATCTCGCCCGGGCCTCGCGGGTGCGTGACGCGGAAGGTGTTGTTCATCAGGAACATGAAGTTCGGGAAGATGTTGCCGTGCCCGCGCACCGACAGGGCACGGCGCTCGCCCAGCCGCTCGAGGGTCTCGTCGCGGCGAGAGTTCTCCCACTCTGCGATCTCCGGATTCAGGCTGAGCGAGCCGATCCGACGGTCGAACCAGCCGCTGCCATGCCCGAGCGGAGAGGTGAATTGCTGGCCCGGGCTCACCTCGTACAGTGCCTCGCGGTTGAACTCGCTATCGCCGATTCTCTGCTGCGCGTTGCGGTTCATGACCTGCATCGCCGAGGCGTGCGAGACCTCCGCGTGGTACATATCGCTTGCGGGCTGCTCGGCGTTGAACTTCCAGTTTGCGGGGATGACCCACTTGTGGACCGCGATGGCCTCCATACCGCCCTCGTAGCGGTCGATGTAGCCGTCGAAGTACCACGCCATGTCACCGAGGTAGTCGACAAACTCCGGCGCCTCGAGGTCCCAGGTTCCGAAGATGAACCCCTTGTAGTTGGTGATCCGCGGCACCCTGCGGGCACCCCACTGGCTCTTGTCGAGGGCGCCTCCGGGATAGGCGACGTCTTCGTGGGGGACATGGGTGAGGTTCCCGGACAGGTCATAACCCCAGCCGTGGAAAGAGCACATGAAGGCCTTGGCGTTGCCCTTGTCGGCGCGGCAGATCCGCATTCCCCGGTGGCTGCACTGATTGAGGAACGCAGCGATGGAACCGTCCTTCTGGCGCACGACGACGACTGGGTCCTCACCCATGTACTGCTGCAGGAAGTCGCCCGCCTTGGGGATCATCGTGTCGTGGGCGAGGAAGAGCCACGAGCGGGCGAAGACCTGCTCGAGCTCCTTCTCGTAGATCTCCTCGTCGGTGAAGATGGCGCCGGAGATGGTGCCGTTGTCGAGGTCGAGCAGGTCGTCGAGGACGGGATCCATGGAGTTCCTTTGCCGTACGTCTTTGCGTCGCCGGGTCTGACGACGCGGTGGTATGCCGGATGGCCGGGTTCGGAGGTCACCGACCGGCCGCGAGGGCCGCGAAGTCGACGAAGAAATCCGGCCGGCGCACGTCGTCCTCGGCTGGCCGGCGAGAGAGCACGCCCTCGATGAGGTAGCCGCCGAGCCTGTCGAACGTGTCGTAGTAGCAGAAGCACATCGCCCCCCGCATGAGGTCGGCGCCCATGACCCGGGGCATCCCGGCGTCGGCCAGCCATTCCTCGACGGCATCCCACTCGTCCTCGTTGGAAGTCACCTGGAGCAGCAGGTGGTGGACGCCAGGGCCGCGTAGGTCGCGGAAGAGCCGGTTGTAGTGGCTCGGCCCACGGGTGGGCTGGATGATCTCGAGCCCGAAGTCCTTGAAGGGCGTGAGCCCGGTGAAATACGCGTGGGTGACCGGTTCCCCCTGGAAGTAGGGGTCCTCGAGGCGGCCGGGCTCGGTGCGCCACTCGCGCATGTTGAAGGACGGGACACCCAGGATCCGGTGGTACTCGCGGACCGCCTCCATCGCGTCGTCGACCACGATCCCGAAGTGCGCGACCGAGCGGACCGCGAGCGGATTGACGCCCTCGGGGCGGGTGTAGTTCTCGGCGACGGAGACTCGCTCTCCGTATGTCGCGGGCAGGCGTCCACTACGAGGCACGAGGATCTCGACGAAGTACCCGCCGAGAGCATCGCGGGTGTCCACGAAGTGCCGCTCCACGGCGCCGTCGACCGTGAAGGAGGCGGCCAGCGGCAGGCCGGCGTGGCCGAGCTCAGCGGCCAGCGCGGGGAACTCCTCGGGTGTGCTGACCGCGAGGGTCAGGTGGGTGATGCCAGGGCCCTTCACCAGGAGATACTCCTGGAACGGGCTCTCGCCCGAGATCGGCTGGATCAGCTCGAAGTGCACTGGGACGTCGAGCTCACCGTTCATGACCCGACCCTCGGCACGCCCCCGGTCGTCGCGTGGAGGGGTGGTCGCGCCGCGCGCGCTGCGGAAGGCGCCGGTCGTCGCCCGTCCGTGCATGAAGACCTCGGTGAGCCGGTCCTCGGTGAACTCGGCCACATCCCAGACGTCGATGCCGAACATCTCGCCGTAGTTGGCCATTGCGAACTCGAGATCGCTGACCACGACACCAATGCTGTGCAACTTGTCGACGGGGATCACGGCGGGCTCCTTTGGGCGGCGGTGCCCACACGTGGGTCCTTGGGGCATTGCCCCGAGGCGGTCACCACGAACCTTCACATGTCATCCGCCAACTGTCAACAGTTTGCATTTGTCAGTTGACAGTCTTCTGTCCAAGTCGGGAGATCCTCTACTCTTTCGTTTCATGGCCACCACTGACGCCGCACCGGCGAGCCGCCGCATCGGGGGTGAGCGAGCGACGATGGCCAGCCTGGCCGTGCGTGAGCTACGGCAGATGATCCTCGACGGCGAGATCAAGCCTGGCGAGCGACTGAATGAGGTCCTCATCGCCGAGTCGCTCGGCATCAGCCGCGGCCCCCTCCGCGAGGCGATCCAGCGTCTGACCGCCGAGGGACTGCTCAGCGTGATCACGCACAAGGGCGCCTTTGTGCCCGCGATCAGCCCGGAGGAGCTGCGCCACCTCTATGAGCTGCGGATCGCTATCGAGAGCGCTGCGGTGCGGCTGGGCGTGACACGAGCGACCAAGGACCAGCTCGACGACCTGCGCAGGGACCTTCAGCACACCAAGGAGATCCTCGACAGCGGATCCGACCAGGCATATCCCGCCGATGTCGAGATCCACAGTCAACTCGTGGCGCTGGCGCAGAACCCCGCGTTTGACAGCACGATCCGCGATGTTCACTCGCGGATCCACTTGGCGCGCGCCCGCTCCGCGACCGACCCCGAGCGTGCCCGCGCGGCGCACCGGGAGCACACGGTGATCCTTGCGGCGATCCAAGCCGGAGACGGTGAGGCCGCGGCGGCCTTGCTCACCGATCACTTGACCTCAGCCTGCGAGAACGCCATTCGTCGCCTCGAGGCCTGACGCAGCGCTGACGGACACGAGGTAGACGAGCAGCATCCAGGTGCCCTCGAGTGGGCTCGCGCCAGATGGTTGATCGCCGTCGGCAGCGCGACACCGAGCATCGTCGCGTTGAGGGCAGATGAGCACCGTGGCAGCGAACCCGACCGCGAGAGTGGCACGGGCTTGCCCGCGGCCCACACCTGGGCGCGGTTGGAAGACCGGAGCCCTTCAGTACTGGGCGGACGGTGGGATCTCGCCGCCGAAGGCATCCAACCCCCAGGCCACGTAGCAGGGCTCGCGACTGTTGCAGACGTGGGTCGAGGCCACCTGGAGGTCACGCCAGTAGCGCTCGAGCGGGGAGCCCTTCTGGATGGACGACGAGCCCATCAGGCGGTAGAGCTCGTTGACCGCCTCGATGGCGCGGTCCGTGGCCCGCACCTGGTCGACCCGGAAGCGGAGCCGGTCCTTGACGGTGATGTCCCCGCCGCCGGCCACGGTGTCGTAGAACCGGGCGATGATCGACTGGACGTGACTGATGCTCGCCTCGACATCCGACTCCGCGCGGGCCAGGGCCGCGAGGACGAACGGGTCCGCCTTGGAGACGCTGCCCTGGGAGGAGACCCGGGCCTGGATGTGGTCCCACGCGGCCCGGACGGCGCCGCGGGCGATCCCGAACGTGCCGGCCGAGATCGCGAAGGGGAACATCACGCCGAATCGCATCGCGTAGAGCGGCGCGCCTGGGCGCCAGCGGTCGCTGTAGGTGTTGTCGCGGACGAGGATGCCGTCCAGGACGCGGTGGTCCGGCACGAAGGCATCGTCCATCCGTACGTCCTTGGACCCCGTGCCCGACAGGCCCATGACGTTCCAGCTGTCCTCGACGATGTCGTAGTCCTCGCGGGGCAGGACGAAGTGGCGGATGTCCGGTGGCATGACCGGCTTGCCTTCGTCGTCGGTCACCATGCCGCCGAGGATGACCCAGTCGGAGTGGTCAGTCCCGGTGGAGTAGGGCCACTGGCCGGTGAAGAGGTAGCCGCCGTCGACCGGCTTGGCGCGGCCGAACGGAGCATAGGGCGAGGCGATCCACGTCTCGGGGTCGTCGCCATAGACCTCCTTCTGGAGGCGCGGGTCGGCGATCGCGATCTCCCACGGGTGAATGCCGACGACGCCGGCGATCCACCCGGCGGAGGGGTGGTTCGTGCCGACAGCCATGACCCAGTCCATGAAGTCGTTCGGGTGCGCCTCGTGACCGCCGGAGTCCTTGGCCTGCAGCAGCTTCATGCCGCCCGAGGCGCGCAGGATCTCGACGGTGCGGTCGGTGATCCGGCCCAGCTCGTCACTGGGGTCGGCCTCGGCCCGCAGCTCGTCGGCATGGTCGAGGATGTATCGGGTCGCCTCGTGCATGGTGAAGTCGCCCCCCTCTCGTGTGTATGAATCTGTGGTGTGCATGGGTGAGGAATCAGTCGGTCTTGGACCGGTCGCGGACGACCTTGGCGAGCGTGACCGCGACGACGAGTCCGGCGCCGTAGAAGACGTTCTGGATCCAGCCGGAGAAGCCGAGCAGCTGGAGCCCGAAGATGCCGGTGGTCAGGAAGTAGATGGCGATGATCGTGCCGATGGGATTGAACATCCCCGGCTGGACCACTGCAGTGCCGAGGAACACGGCCGCGAGCGCCGGCAGCAGGTAGGTCGCGGAGGTCGAGGAGTCGAAGCCACCCACCGTCGCGACGAGGATGACCCCGGCGAGCCCGGCGAGCAAGGATCCGGCCAGGTAGGCGCCGGCCCGGATGCGCTGCACCCGGATGCCGGCCAGACGGGCGACCTCGGGGTTGGCCCCGACAAAGATCATGCTGCGGCCGAGCGGCGTCCAGCCGAGGATGTAGGCGATGACCACGGCGAGCAGGATGCCGTAGTAGAACGAGACGGGCATGCCGAGCAGCTCGTGGATGGCGATCTTGCTCAGCTCCGGGCTGTTCACCGAGACGATGTTGGAGCCGGAGATCATCTGGGCCAGGCCGATGAGCAGGGTGCCGGTGCCGAGTGTCACGACGAAGCTGGACACGTCCATGACGACGACGAAGAACGCGTTGACCGCGCCAGCGACGAGGCACACCCCGAGCGCCACGAGACAGGCGATCCAGACGTTCCAGCCGTGCACGCCGGCAAGGACCGGTACGAGGGTGGCCGAGATGCCCATGACCGACGCGATGGACAGGTCGAACTCGCCCACAACCAACGTGATCATGGCCGACATCGCAAGGAAGACGAGGACCTGCTGGCTGCCGAAGATCGACGAGAAGGCGCCCCACGAGCCGAATCGAGTCGGCATGAGGATGTAGTAGACGAGCGCCATCGCAGCCCAGACGAGGACGAGGGCGTACTTGCTCGTGAGCGTGTGCAACCAGGCCGGCTCGTACTGGCTGCGCAGGGTCACGCGCCGGGGGCGAGCGGTCTGCTGCTCGGGCTGTCCGGTGTCGGTGATGATGCGCTCGGCGAGCCCGGTCTGCTCGCTCAGCCGCTCGGCTGAGCTCTTGGTCTGGCTGTCAGTCATGGGTCGTTCCTCCCGCGGTCAGCGCGGACTCGGAGTAGATGGCGTGCAGGACCTCGTCCGGGTCCTCGGTGCGGAGCTCCCGCAGGTCCCCCGCGTGACTGTGGACAAGGATCCGGTCGCAGACCTCGGCGAGGTCGGAGGGCTCGATGCTCACGAGCAGGACGCCGACCCCGCGGCTGGCCGTCTCGACGATGGCCCGCAGGATGTCGACTCGGGCGCCGACGTCGACGGCTTGGGTCGGCTCATGGAGAACGAGCAGGTCTGGCTCGACGGAGAGCCACTTCGCGAAGAGGACCTTCTGCTGGTTCCCTCCGGAGAGCTCCTTGATCAGCATGTGCGGTGAACGGGACCTGATCCCCAGTCGCCGGATTGAGGAGCGAGCCTCGTCCTCCTGCCACCGCCGGGCGACGTGCCACGGCCTGCCGCGCCGGCGGATGCTCGGGATGGCGATGTTGTCCCGGATGCTGAGCTCTACCGCGAGCCCCTCGAGGATCCGCTTCTCGGGGACCAGGGCCGCCCCCAGCCTCATGCACGCGGCGACGTCCGCCCTGGACAGGTCGACCGACCCGGCGGCCGTGGTGAGGACTCCGCCAGCTGGCTGGCGACCTCCGGTGATCAGCTGTGCCACGGCCTCGAAGCCCGAGCCCGGCAGGCCCGTCAGCCCGACCACCTCTCCGCGTCGCACCTCGAACGAGAGCGCCTCGAGCGTGTCCGCGCGCAGCCCTTCGACTCGCGCGGCCACCTCGGTGTGACCGGTCCCGCGCTCGGAACGCCCGACCGCCTCGACCGTCTTGCCCAGCATGTGCCGGGCCAGGTCCTGCTCGGTCAAGCCAGCCGTGGGGATCCCGGCTGCAGCTACGACCCCGTCCCTCAGGACAGTCACGCGGTCCGCGAGCTCGAGCACCTCCTTCAGGTTGTGGCTCACCAGGAGGATCGACGTCCCCTCGGCGACGACCTTGCGCAGCAACTCGTGGAAGCGGCGCAGTTCTTCCCTCGGCAGCGATCTCGTTGCCTCGTCGAGGATGACGAGGCCCTCACCCTGGCGCTGGTCACGCAGCGCCCGTGCGATCGCGACCTCTGCGCGCCGCATCGCATTGAGCGGCCCCACCGGATCCTGCGGCTGGATCGGGACGTCCAACCGATCGAGGACTCGACGTGCGGCGGCATCCTGCGCCTTCCAGTCGATCCGCCTCGTCACCGGGTGATAGGGGAAACCGCCGATGCCGATGTTCTCCGACACCGAGAGGTGGTCCAGCAGCCCCAGGTCCTGATGGACCACGGAGACGCCGGCGTCCGTGGCTTCGCTCCACCGGACGGGCAGGTCCAGGTCTTGCCCGTCCACCGAGATGGTCGCTCCCGCGTCTGGCGTGTGGTACCCCGTGAGGATCTTGACGAGGGTCGACTTGCCGGAGCCGTTCTGGCCGATGAGTGCGTGGATCTCGCCCGGAGCAACCTCGAGTTCGGCGTTGCGGAGGACCGTCGTCGATCCAAAGGTCTTCGAGACGCCCCGGGCCTCCAGCCTCATCGTTGCGGCCATGGCTACTCGACGCCCCAGGCGGTGAGGAACGACTTCTTGTAGGCGCTGCCGCCGAACCAGTCGTCGCTGAGGTAGGTCTTGTCGTCGAGGGTCAGCTCACCGACATTGTCCTTGGTGAAGGCTCGCGTCACGAACTCGTCGCCCTTCTCGACCTCCTGGCCGGCGAGCAGCTGCACCATGGCGTTCGCGAACTTCCAGCCCTCGAAGAGGACGGGCGTGCCGAGGTCCGTGACCTGCTGACCGTCCTTGATCCGCTGCAGCCCGGCCAGGTCCGAGCTCGACGAGTGGACCTTGACCTTGCCGGCGAACTTGGCGCTCTGGATGCCCTGGAGCACCGGCGGCACGAAGCTGTCGACGGGAACAATGATCGCGTTCGTGTCCGGGTGCGAGACGAGAGCGGCGCTGATCGAGGTCGCGAGCTTGTCGAGGTTCGCGGTGGTGAACTCCGTCTCCGCGATGCCGCAGCTCGGGCACAGCTCCTTGAACTTGGCGACGCCCTTCTTGCCTGCCTCCGTGGTCGTCGTCGAGTCCATGAGCCGGGCCCAGAGCACGTTGGTCTCCGCGCCTCCTTCAGCGATGGCCGCTTGCGACATCGCCTCGTGCAGCGCGATGACGCGCGGCGTGTTGTCGTAGAAGGCGAGGTTCGCGTCGGCCTGGCGGCCACCGGACGGGGCGACGCCACCCACGACGACCTTGATGCCCTTGGCTGCGAGAGCGTCGAAGGCGGGGCCCGCCATCTGGTAGTCGACGAAGGAGCTGATGACGCCGTCAACCTGCTCGTCGCCCGCCGCCTTGAGGCAGTCAGCGACAGCGGTCGGGTTGAACTTGCCGTCGCAGATCTTGACCTCCGCACCTGCGGCGGTCAGTGCCTCGGTGACACCCACCCCGACGCCGTGGATGACCGGGATCTGGTCACCGAGCGCGACGTAGGTGAAGCGCTTTCCCTTGAGGTCGACCGGCTTCGCGATCTTGGTGACCTCAGGCCACTCGGGCGCCTTGGCCCAGCCCACCATGGCCTCCTTGGCTTGGTCGATGCCGGCCGCGCTGGCGGCACTCGCGGTCGGGCTGGTGGGCGTCTCACGCTCTCCGGCGCCACACGCGCCGATCAAAGAGACGGCGACAGCGGTCGCCGCCAAGGCCCGTACGTGACGGGAGCGGGTGATGGAACGAGACATGTATTCGGCTCCTTTGCCGTGCTGTGTGCTGCCATGCCGGTGGCTCTGGATGGCGGGGGCCAAAGCCGCCTCGCCATTGGAGTGATTGCTACAGGGAAGCAGACGTTCTCCTGCTGTGCAATAGTTTCGACCAATCGTTTCGTGGAGTGGTCGATACGGGTCACACGAATCGATGGGACATTCGACCGATGCCCTCGACCCAGGTCTCGAGAACCTCGCCCCGCTGCAGGAAGCGTGGTGGCTGGAGGCCCATCCCAACGCCGTCCGGGGTCCCCGTGAAGACCAGGTCACCCGGCCGCAACACGAGGACCTTCGACAGCTCAGCGATCGAGCGCGAGATCGAGAAGATGAGGCCTGCCGTGGTGCCCGACTGCACGACCTCACCATCGATGCTGCACCCGAGCCGGATGTCGTTCGGGTCGTCGAACTCGTCGAGCGACACGACCCACGGACCGATCGGCGCGAAGCCGGGGAACGACTTGGCCAGACCGAACTGCGGCGCCGGGCCGGAGAACTGCCGAGCCCGCTCGGACAGGTCCTGGCCGATCGTCAGCCCCGCGAGGTGGGCGAAGACGTCCTCCTCGGCAACGTGGTGCATCTGCGAGCCGACCACGGCGACGACCTCGACCTCCCAGTCGACGTTGCCGTCCGGCAGGACGACGTCGCCGTGCGCGCCCATGATCGACGAGGGGAACTTCGCGAAGATGGGCGGCAGCTCCGTCGGCGGCTCGAAGCCGGTCTCCCGAGCGTGCTCGGCGTAGTTGAGGCCGATCGCAATGATCGCTGGCGGGACCGGCACGGGCGCATCGAGGTCCTCCGCACGCACCGCCTCAGCCGTGCTCGCATCGACCCCGTCGAGCCACTCGCGGATCTCTTCATGCCGCGCCCACATCTGCATGGGGTCCGGCGAGAAGCGGCCGCTGCTCTCCTTCTCGAGGTCCCAGCCGGAGTCATCGCCCTTCATGACGAAAGCGCGGCCAGCGCGGTGGGCAAACCTCATGCCGGCACCGCCTCGATGTCGTGGAGGATGCCGGGCGGGGTGGCCCGGCCGGCCTCGGTCAGCTCGTGACCCCAGAGCGAGGGCCGGTCGTTCGTGGCCGCGATCCAGGTGAGGTCATCGACGACGACCCCGCCGTGGCCGTACTCGATCTGGAAGGACGACGGCGTCGCCATGTAGAAGGACGTCATCAGGTCGTTCGTGTGACGGCCCAGCCCGCGCAGCACGGGCACTCCTGCCGCTTTGGCCAGGTCGAGCCCCGTCCCGACGTCGTCCAGGCTCTTCACCTCGAGCATGAGGTGGTTGAAGCCGACCTTGCCGGGCACCTGGGCGACCGCCAGGGAGTGGTGTCGCCCGTTGCAGTGGTAGAAGCGGACCTTCATGTGCTCCTCGTCCACGCGGTCAGACAGGGTGAAGCCGAGGATGTCGCCGTAGAAGGCATCGGCCGCAGCCAGGTCCGGAACGATGAGCACGACGTGGCCGAGGCCGAAGTCGTCGGCGACGAAGCCGGACAGCTGACGCCCGGGCCAGAACGTCCCGGGTCGGCGGTGCTGCCCGGCAACGAACTCGAGCCGTGTGCCCCAGGGATCGGCCACCCAGGCCATGACGGCGACACCACGGTCGCGGCACTCCTCGGCCGTACCCTGGGTTACCTCGATCCCGCCGAGCCGAAGGCGATCGACGTAGGCGGCGAGCTCGACCTCGTTCGTGAACGCCCAACCGGTGTACAGCAGCTCGTCCCGCTCCCCGGGTCGGACCGTGATGCGGTGGACTGCGTCATCGACCCGCAACCGCACGGCGCCATCCTCACCTCGAGGCGCCAGGCCGCAGCCGAGGACCTCGGTCCCGTAAGTCAGCCACTCCTCGTACCGTGGAGAGGCCACGGCAAGGTAGGCAAGCTCCCTGATCATCATTGATCCCTTCGCGTCGATTCAGTGAGAAGTCAATGCCTCTCAATGTAGTGATCACAACAGAGAATGACTGACCATACGGCCCGCTGCAACAGCGGTCTCCCTTGTTGATACACCTCACCCTCACGGTCAGCACGCCCTTGTCCAATGGTCTTTCCTGTACCTATCCTGTAGTGGTTGCTTCAGAATTGACTCAACACCGCACAGTGAGAGAGGTAGTGCCATATGGCCACCGTCAACAGCACGGACGTCACCCTCAGCGACGTCACGTACCGCGTCCACTCGACCGGGGAGGCCAGTCCGACGGCGCTGCTCTTCCTGCACGGCTCCGGCCCGGGCGCGACCGGCACGTCGAACTGGAAGGCTGTCATCGAGGAGCTCGGCGACCGGTACTACTGCCTCGCGCCCGACATGATCGGCTTCGGCGACTCAGAGCACCCGGAGAACCCGCCGTCGGGCATGAAGGCCTTCAACCTGCTCCAGGCGCAGACCCTGTGGGAGCTGCTCGACAAGCTCGGCGTCGACAAGGTCCACCTCGTCGGCAACTCGATGGGCGGGATGATCTCCATCCGCATGGCCCTGTCCCAGCCCGAGCGAGTAGAGACGATGCTGCTCATGGGCTCCGGCGGCGCACCTGACCTGCCGATCACCCCGGGACTGCAGCACCTGCGCACGTTCTACGCCGACCCGACCCCTGACTCGCTGCGCGCCCTGCTCGAGTCCTTCGTCTACGACATGGACACGCTGACCGGTGTCGTCGACCGCGTCGTCACCGAGCGCATGCCCTACGTCGAGCGAGCCGACGTCAAGCGGTCGCACGCGGCGATGTTCGACCCCAAGGCGGGTCCGCCGGCATTCACCGACGAGGAACTGTCCTCGTTGCCGCACACCACGCTGTGCGTCCACGGCCGCGACGACATCATCGTGCCGGTCGAGTCGAGCACCTACCTGGCCAAGACCATGCCGAACGCGACGCTCCACATCATCCCCAAGTGCGGGCACTGGACGCAGATCGAAGCGCACGACACCTTTGTGTTCCTCCTCGAGAGCCTCATCGCCGGCAAGTTCTGAACGGCGACCCCAAACACCGACGGCGTATGCCGCTGAGCTCGGTCCCAGACGCCGCTGTCGTCAGGTGGTGGGCGGGGACCGCGGGTAGGCGCCCGGCGAGCTCAGCGGCATACGGCATCGCTTTTGTCTTGTGGCTCCAAGCAACGGGCCGGTGCTCGTGGATCCACGAGCACCGGCCCTCGGCGTTGCCGATCAGTCAAGCACGGCGATGCGGTTCCCCTTGACCGCGCCGACCCAGATGCGGTCGCCGACCGGAGCCGCGACCGTCGGTGCACGGAAGTCGGTAGGGTCGCCGGCGAAGATCGTGCGGGCCGCCATGCGCTTCGGGTCGACCGCGAGGACCTCGAGGCCCGTGGGGCAGTTCGCGAGGTCGTTGCGCTGGCAGGCGATCACGTTGGCCGGCGTGTAGTCCTGACCGGTGACGAGGACCTCGCCCTGTCGAGACAGGCGCAGGTTGTCCGGCATGAAGGGCACGTCAACGCTCGCACGCCCGACCGCCGACGTCGGGGAGCCCTGCGTGCGGTCGAGCGGGATGCGGTGGAGCGTGCGACCGCCCCACTCGGC
>NZ_DATCWX010000034.1:0-2371 GCF_036566125.1 Intrasporangium sp. | reverse complement strand
CTGCCGCAGCGACCGCGGCGACGGCAAGGAGGGGGCGGGGGCGCTGGCGTTGGCGGAGGAGCGGCGCGATGACCGCCTGGTCCGGGTCGGTCCGGGTCAGCGGGCCGGGGTCGACGCGCAGGGCGACCTCGTCGCTCAGCAGGGACTCGATGCGCTGTGTGACGTGCTCCGGCATGGGGCCCGGGTCGCGGGCAGCAGCGAGCAGCTCACGGACCCGTGCCTCGACGGCCGGATCGAGCTCGTCGGCGGCCTCAGGCGTCTGCCCGGGTTGGTCCACGATGTTCCTTCAGGGGGTGCTTGGCTGGAGGCCGTCCCAGCGCTGCCGCGGTCATGGGACCGACCTCGTGCTTCGACGTGCAGGAGCGCGGCAGGGTTCCACTCGCCGCGGATCTCGTCCAGCAGATCAGTCTGCGTGCTGGTCCGGAGCGCCACCCTCGGGCTGGCGGCTCCAGGCGGGTGGTTCGTCGACGCCAGCCGACTCATCGCGCTCGGCGTCCGCGCTCGACCGCTGGACGATGCCCGGTGCGTGGTGGACCGGCGCATAGATCGCATAGAGGCGGAGCGGCTCATCACCGGTGTTGACCACGTCGTGCCAGCTGCCGGCCGGGACCTGGATCGACCACCCGTCCGAGACCTCCTGCTCGAAGTCGAGCTGGTCCTTCGCCGGCCCCATGACGCACCTGCCCCGACCAGCATCCAGACGCAGGAACTGGTCGGTGTCCGGGTGGACCTCGAGGCCGATCGACTCGCCGACCGGGATGGACATGAGCGTGACCTGCAGATAGGTGCCCGTCCAGGCGACGGTCCGGTAGTTGTCGTTCTCCCGGGTGGCCGTCTCGATGTCGAACGCGTTCGGCCGGGGCCCGTTGTCGCTGATCTGCATCACAGTTCCTTTCTGTCAACCGGGTCAGGAGCCATCTTCTCGTGTTCCAGGCGCAGAACCTCTACCCCGCGCGGGCGGCTCGGTCGTCAGGCCCAACTGCTGGGCGAGCGCAGCGCGGCCGCGGGCGCACCGTGACTTGATCGTCCCCTCGGCCACGCCGAGGATCAGGGCCGCCTCGGCGACGGGGACGGCGTGCATGTCGACGAGGACGAGGGCGGCGCGCTGGCCCTCGGGAAGCCTGGCAAGCGCCTCCTCGATGTCCAGGCGGACCTCGGTCGAGGCGTGCTGGTCCCGGCTGTCGGGGAGCTCGTACTCGGGCAGCTCGGCGGTCGGGCGAAGCCGGCGGAGGCGGTCGAGGCAGGCGTTGACGATGATCCGGTGCAGCCACGTGGTCACGGCCGAGTCGCCCCGGAAGGAGCCGGCCCTGCGGAACGCAGAGATGAAGCCGTCCTGGACGGCATCGGCAGCGATCTCCGGGTCGCGGCAGGTGCGCAGGGCGACGGCCCACATCCGGTCCTTGTGCCGTCGGAACAGCTCCCCGAAGGCGTGATCGTCTCCCTCCACATGACGCTGGAGCAGGTCCCGATCGCTGGCTTCAGCGAGCGGGACGGGGGTGGCAGGACCCACGACTCAGCGCACCACCACTTCGGCGATCTGGGCCCGGTAGTGGTTGGGTGCCTCGTCAGGTGCCGGCCGCGTGACCCACACGATGATCTTGGTGCCGGGCTCGATGTCCGAGGGTGCCTTGATGGTCACGGTCCCGCTCGTGTCCCGCACCTTGCCGATCTCCTGGGTCCGATCGAGGGAGGCCTCGTCGGCGAGGAAGACGGACACGTCCTGTGCGGCCGGCAGTGTGAGCTCGACCTCGCGAACCTTCGTCGGGGCGTTGAGGTCGAGCACCAGGCCGACGCCCTCCTTGCTCCGGTTGTACGTGTCGCTGCCGTACCACCGCGACTTCCAGGCCGTACCGGAGTCACCGTCGAAGGCGAGCGGGACCTGGTTCGGGCTCTCCTCGCCGTCGTCCTGCGGATCGAAGCTGGAGCCGCCGACGATGCTCACCCGCTGGTCATCTGGAGACTGCGTCTCGCTGGGGGTCGCCGGGGGCGGCGCCTGCTGCGACGTTGCCGATGGGGCTGGGGTCGTTCGCGTCCGGGTGACGGTGACCGTCGGCCGGGCCTCGGCCGGGCCATCGGACTCGCCGATCTTCGCGACGTTGTTGATGCCGATGACGAGCGCGACCAGGACGAGGGCGCCGACGATGGCGAGCGCGATACGCGACTGTGCCCCGGTCGGTCGCTCGGGCGTGCCGCCGAAGACCAGGGGAGAGGCGATCTCCGCCGTTGGAGGTTCCTCGAGAGCTTGGTCGATCGCGATGTCCTCGCCATCGAAAGGCTGGTCGTGTCGTCCTACCCGGCGCTCGGCGGCTCGTGCCGCTGCCTTGTCGGCAGCGGCACGGGCGAAGGAGCCGACGCGTTCGCCCATCGCGCT
>NZ_DATCWX010000010.1:0-12843 GCF_036566125.1 Intrasporangium sp. | reverse complement strand
AAGCGGCAGCCGCCCCTCTGGCTGTCGGAGGGGTTCTCCGAGTTCGTCGCGTATCGCGACGTCGAGCTTCCAGAGCGCGACCTCGTGCAGTCGGCGCTCGACCGGATCAGGTCGTCCGGCCTGCCGACCGGCCCGCCCGCTGCGCCCGAGTTCCAGGCGTCGGGCGGTGATCTCGCGGCAGCGTACGGGCTCTCGCTGACACTCGCCCGGACGATCGCCGACCACTACGGGACCGATCGGCTGGTCGCACTGTTCCGTGCCGTGAACGAGAGCGAAACGGGTCCCGGCCCGCGCCCAGCGGATGCCGATGCGGTGACGGACCAGGTCCTGAGGAGCCGTCTCGGCACGAGCACGGGTGAGGTGATTGCCGCATGGCGGTCTCGGCTCGCCGGACTGGTTGCTCAGCGCGACTGACCACCCGGTCGTGGGTCGACGTGAGTCGTCAGGAGTAGAGGGACTCCACCTCCGCCTCGAAGTCCTTCATGACGATGTTGCGCTTCAACTTGAGGGAGGGTGTCAGGTAGCCGTTCGCCTCGGTGAAGTCCCCTGACAGGACCGTGAACTTGCGGATCGACTCCGCCTTGCTCACGGCCTCGTTCGCCCGATCGACCGCGTGCTGGAGGGCATCGAGCACCTTCGGGTGGGTCCGTGCCTCCTCGATCGTCACGTTCTCGAGGCCGTGCGTCGGGGCCCACAACGGCCACATCTCGGCGTCGAGGGTGATCAGTGCGGCGACGAAGGGTTTCTGGTCACCGACGACGATGCACTGGGACACGAGCGGGTGCGCCCTGAGCCGGTCCTCGAGCACCGCCGGGGCGACGTTCTTGCCGGCCGCGGTCACGAGGATCTCCTTCTTGCGACCGGTGATGCGCAGGTAGCCGTCCTCGTCGAGGTCACCGATGTCGCCGGTGTGGAACCATCCGTCCCGGATGGCATCTGACGTGGCCTGGTCGTTCTGGTGGTAGGCGGTGAAGACGCCAACGCCCTTGACGAGGATCTCCCCGTCCTCGGCGACCCGGATCGACGTCCCGGGCAGAGGAGGACCGACGGTGCCGATCTTCACGTGGCCCGGGATGTTGACCGACAGCGGTGCGGTGGATTCGGTCAGTCCGTATCCCTCGAGGATGTTGACACCGATTCCACGGAAGAAGTGACCCAGTCTGGTGCCGAGCGGCGCCCCACCCGAGACGGCGTACCGGACCTGACCGCCCATCGCATCCCGGAGTTTGCCGTAGACGAGCTTGTCGAAGAGCAGGTGCTGCAGACGCAGTCCGAGGCCCGGTCCTTGGCGGTCGAGTGCCTCGCTGTAGGCAATGGCGACGGTGGCAGCGCGGTGGAAGATCTTCTCCTTGCCCCCGGCTGCAGCCTTGGCCTCGGCCGAGTTGAAGATCTTCTCGAAGACCCGGGGGACGGCGAGGACGAACGTCGGCTTGAAGCTGCCGAAGTCGTCGAGGAGCGTCTTGATATCAGCGGCGTGACCCATCCGCACCCGTGCGGCCACGCACAGGACCTCGATGAAGCGCGCGAAGACGTGCGCGAGGGGGAGGAACAGCAGGGTGGAGGACCCGGGAGTCAGGACGTCGCGGCCGAGCTTCTCGACGGCGTTCTCGACCAGATCGAGAAAGTTCCCGTGGGTCAGCAGGACGCCCTTCGGGCGGCCAGTGGTGCCCGAGGTGTAGATGATCGTGGCGACCGAGGCGCGGTCGAGGCCGGCGCGCGCCTCCACGAGGGCCGCGTCCGGCACCTCCATGCCTCGAGCCTTGAGGTCCTCGATGCCGCCGCCGTCGATCTCCACGATCTCCGTGAGCGCGGACAGGCGGTCGCGTAGCTCTTCGACGATCTCGCGGTGGCGCGCCGACTCGACAACGAGGCACGTGGCGCCGGAGTCCAACAGGATCCACTCGACCTGCTCGGGCGACGACGTCTCGTAGATGGGCACGACGACGGCGCCTGCGGTCCAGGCCGCGAAGTCCACCAACGTCCACTCGTATCGGGTGCGCGACATCAGGGCGACACGGTCGCCCTGCCTGATCCCAGCTGCGATGAACCCCTTGGCGAGCGCCGTCACCTCCTCAGCGAACTGGTGAAACGTGATGTCAGTCCACTCGCCTGAGACACCCTTCTTGCTGAAGGCCCCCTCGCCCGGCACTGCGTCGGCGTTGCGCCTCGGTAGATCCGCCAACGTCCCCTCTGTGGTCTGCGGCGCGAGTGCTGCCACGTCCTTGTGCTTCACGGTGACTCCTGTTTTTTCAGTGTTCTGCTCACCATATCGACCAGTGGGGCCGCCGCGTCCGGTTCACCGCGCGATAGCCTTCGGCGCATGGCCGAACGTACCGAGTCCTCCATCGTCATCGATGCTTCGCCGGGTGAGGTGCTCGACATCATCGCCGACTTCGAGGCCTACCCCGAATGGGCGAGTGAAGTGAAGGACGTGGCTGTCCTCGCCGAGGAGGGCGACGGTTGGGCGGACCAGGTCCAGTTCACGTTGGACGCTGGTGCGATCAAGGACACGTACGTGCTCGATTACGAGTGGGACATCGACGAGGACGGGACCGGGGTGCTGACCTGGTCACTGGTCAGGGCGACGGTGCTCAAGGCGATGAATGGCTCGTATGCGCTCGAGGACCTCGGTGACTCGACGAGAGTGACCTACCAGCTGATGGTTGACCTCAAGATCCCCATGATCGGCATGCTCAAACGCAAGGCGGAGAAGGTCATCGTCGACACGGCCCTCAAGGAGCTCAAGAAGCGCGCCGAGGCCGGACGCGGTGGCTGAGACGAGAGACGGGACGCCTACTGCGGCTCCCGGGTCGGTGGCCGACGAGGCGGCCCTGCTGGTTGACCTGTTGTCGTCGCGCGGCTGGGGAGGGCCGGCCACCCAGCAGTCCGAGCAGTCCGAGCGGCCCAGTGGTGATTCTGCTGAGGGGTCCGGTGAGACCGGCTCACGAGCCCAACGAGGCGAGTGCACCTGTGGCGGCACGACACCCGCGGCCTGCCGACTGTGCCCGGTCTGTCAGCTCATCTCCTTCGTGCAGCGGATGAGCCCCGACTCGCTGGAGCGGGTGGCCGACGTCGTCGATCTCGCGGCCACGGGGCTGCGCGACCTCGCCCATGCACAGCGGGACAAGCAGAACCGGGACGAGCCACCGACGGACGAGGCGACCGAGGGGACGAATCCCGGGTGAGCTCCAACCTGGCGATCGGCATCGACATCGGTGGCACGAAGGTCGCGGCGGGAGTGGTCGACGAGCACGGCAGGATCACACACCGGACGCGACGGGAGACCCCGGACCGATCGACCTCGCCCGCGGTCGTCGAGGAGACCATCGCCACGTGCGTCGAAGAGCTGATCGACCGGCTCGACCCGGCGGACGTCGTTGCCGTCGGCGTCGGGGCGGCCGGTTTCGTCTCCGCGGACCGGGGGACCGTCCTCTTCGCACCACACCTGTCCTGGCGCAACGAACCACTGCGGAGCCGTCTCGCCGGGCGGGTTCCATGGCCCGTGACCGTGGACAACGACGCGAACGCCGCTGCCTGGGCCGAGCGGACGTTCGGAGCCGCCCGAGGGGAGTCGCACGTCGTCGTCATCACGCTGGGCACGGGGATCGGCGGGGCACTGATCATCGACGGGGAGGTCCAGCGAGGCCGTCACGGCATCGCCGGCGAGTACGGCCACATGCAGGTCGTCCCCGGCGGGGTGCGCTGCGAATGTGGCAACCGTGGCTGCTGGGAGCAGTACGCCAGCGGCAACGCCCTGGTCCGCGAGGCCCGCGCGCTGATCGAGGCGGGCTCGCCCGTCGTCGCGGACCTGGTGGCACGACTGGGCGGTGACGCGACTGCCCTCACGGGACCCGTGATCACGGAGGCCGCTCGGGAGGGGGACTCGACCGCGCGGGAGATGCTCGCCGAGATCGGTGACTGGCTCGGCGTCGGCATGGCCAACCTCGCTGCGGCGTTCGATCCCGCCATGTTCGTGATCGGTGGTGGGGTCAGCGCCGCGGACGAGCTGCTTCTCGGGCCGGCCCGAGAAGCCTTCAAGCGACAGCTGCCCGGGCGTGGCTACCGGCCGGAGGCGCGCATCGTGCGGGCACAGCTCGGTGCGGACGCCGGCCTCATTGGCGCGGCAGAGCTAGCCCGCTCAGGACGATGACCGCGCCGTCGGGCCGAGCCGGGGGAGTCCCAGGACCGGCGCGGCACCCGACCGGGCAGCTGCGCGTCATGAGCTACAACGTGAAGGACTTCACCGCCGACCGTGCCGCCGCGGCCAGGGTCGTTCGGGCGCTCCGTCCCG
Source organism: Intrasporangium sp. (assembly GCF_036566125.1). Taxonomy (GTDB): domain Bacteria; phylum Actinomycetota; class Actinomycetes; order Actinomycetales; family Dermatophilaceae; genus Intrasporangium. Next base: position 8,552 of record NZ_DATCWX010000010.1, on the reverse strand, counting down.
ACGTGCTGTGCCTCCAGGAGGTGCCGCGCAGGTTGACCACGGAGTTCCGCCTGCCCTCCTTCGCCCGGGCGTGTGGCCTCTACTGGGCAGGGGGCCGCCTCGGCACCGGCGGGACGGCCGTGCTCACCGCGCTTCGGGTCCGGGTCCATGGCACGTCCAGACGTCGGCTCACGGTCCGCTTCCCTGACCGCACCCGTGGGTATGCCGCTGTCGACGTCTCGCTCCCCGGCTGGGTCCCGATCACCGTCGTCAGCGTGCACCTGAGCCTCGGGGCGCAGGAGCGCCAGCGGCACGCCGGGGCCATCCTCTCGAGGCTGCCGGAGCGAGCCGTCGTCGCCGGCGACCTCAACGAGGGGACCGACGGGCTCGCCCATCGTCGCCTGGCTGGACGGCTCGTGCTCGCCTCTGGCACGCAGCCGACCTTCCCAGCGCATGATCCCAGGTCGCCGCTCGATTTCATCTTCGCGAGTGCGGACCTTCCCACCGTCCCCGCCTCCCAGCAGGACCTCGCCAACCTCGACGTCGAGGACCTGGCCGCGGCATCCGATCACCGACCGGTGTGGATCGACGTTGCAGCCACCCGCCCGCGAAGGAGTCCACCCACAATCGAGTGAACGGCTCTTGTGCCAGCCGACCCGATGTTGTCCACTCGATCGGGACGTGCAGGCGAACTCAGACGCGCGTTCCGTCGTCGAAGGGATCGCGCTCGGTGCCGCCGCGCAGGACGAGCAGGACGAAACCGACGACGATCATCGTGATGGCGGTGACGATCCACCACCCGCTGCCGCCACGGTCGAAGAAGAGCACGTAGAGCAGCAGGAGCGTGCCACCCCCCAGGCCGCCGACGATGGCCCAGAACATGGGGTCCTCTTCAGCGGTGGGAAGGTCCATCTCCGTGGGCGGCGTGAAATGGTCGTCCTCGTCGTCCACCCCGGTTGATTCGAGCAGCTCGTCGACATCGTCGTCCGTGGGCTCCGCCCCTCGCCACACGTGTGCAGTCGTCGGAGCGATCGGCAGGTTGAGACCTGCGTTCTTGAAAACCCCGGACGGACCGGAAACCGACCCCGGATCGGCCTCGTCGGGTGCCGCCTCCGTGGAGGTCGGCGTGGACGCCTCCGTGGACGTCGGCGTGGACGGCTGCGAGGACTGCTGCGGGTCGGGGGCCTCGCTGTCCCAGCCCGCGACGATGCGCTCGAACTCAGCGTCAAGGTCCCGGTCGTTCACGACACAGATCCTCGCACGCCGTACGGCTGGGCGCGAGTGCCGTAGGCTGCTCGCGGCAGACGTGGGAGGTGGTACAGGGTTGTTCTACTGGGTGCTCAAGACAATCGTTCTCGGGCCGGTCCTCAAACTTCTCTTCCGTCCCTGGGTCGAGGGTGAGGAGAACCTGCCCGCCGAGGGAGCCGCCATCCTGGCCTCCAACCACCTGTCGTTCTCCGACTCGATCTTCCTGCCCCTCCTGGTGAAGCGCCGGGTCACCTTCCTGGCCAAGAGCGACTACTTCACGGGAAGTGGACTCAAGGGGTGGCTCACGAAGGCCTTCTTCAAGGGGGTCGGGCAGCTGCCCGTTGACCGCTCGGGCGGCAAGGCGAGCACCGCGGCTCTCAACTCCGGCCTGCGAGTGCTCCGCAGGGGCGACCTGCTCGGCATCTACCCGGAGGGCACCCGGTCGCCCGATGGCCGGCTCTATCGAGGCAGGACCGGCATGGCCCGCATGGCCCTCGAGTCACGGGCACCCGTCATCCCCGTCGCGATGATCGACACGGACAAGGCGCAGCCGCCCGGCAAACTTGCCCCGCACATCATGCGCATCGGCGTCCGCATCGGCAAGCCGCTCGACTTCTCGCGCTACGAGGGCATGGAGGATGACCGTTTCGTCCTGCGCTCCATCACGGACGAGGTCATGTACGAGTTGATGCTCCTGTCGGAGCAGGAGTACGTCGACATGTACGCGACCTCGATGAAGGACCGCCTCGTCGCGGCGGCGCGCGCCAAGGCCCGTGAGCTGCAGGAGGCGGCCAAGCCCGGTAGCGCGGCGCCCGAGCTGGAGGAGGCGCTGGACGCGGCCGAGGGCAAACCCGTGATCCGCCGCACGGTGACGTCGACCGACGCCGTTGGCCCCGACGACGCCGGCGGCGACGAGGACGGCGACGCCAGTCACGGCGTCGAAGCCGCATCCTGAACCGCATGGGGGTCGTCGGAGTCGTCCGGTCCTCTGATCGGCCTGATCGGACTGATCGGCTCGTGCCGACTGACGAGCACGCAGTCGTGCGGGGCCTCTGGCGCGCAGTGGAGGTGTTCCGAGCCCTGGCGCTCGCCTACGCCGCGTACTCGCTGTGGTTGCGGAGGGACGAGGTCGCGGACCTGTCCATCGGGGTTGCCATCCTGGCGTTGCTCGCCGGCTGGACCGTGGCCCAGACGGTTCGACCGAGGCGCACGGAGCGCGCATTCGCGATCGAGCTCGTCCTGGGGTGCGCGGCCATCCTCGCCACGCGACTCGTCGACCACGACTGGGTCATCATCGGCGGCGCCAAGACGGTTCCCTCGATCTGGCCCTCGGCCGCGATTGTCGGCTGGGCCATCCTCCGGGGCTGGCGTGGTGGTGTCCTCGCCGCCTCGGCCGTCGCTGCCGCCTCGTTCCTCGAGGTGATCCAGCCGACCGGCAACACGGTCACGAACTCCATCTTCGGGCTGCTCCTCGGAGGGTGTCTCGGCTACTGCGTCGACCTGGCCCGCGCCAGCCACGCGACTCTGGCCGAGGCGATGCGTCGCGACGCCGCCCGCGCCGAGCGCGACCGCCTGGCCCGCACCGTCCACGACGGCGTCCTCCAGACGCTGGCCTACATCCACCGCCGCGGACAGGACCTCGGTGGTGACGCCGCAACCCTTGGCGCCATGGCCGCCGAGCAGGAGCGGATCCTCCGGACCCTGGTCAGTCAGGCCGACCTCGACGAGGTGAGCCGCGCCGTCAGCGGCGACGCGGACCTGCGCGCCCTGCTGGGCCACATCGAGGGCGACGTCATCCATCTGGTCGTCCCCGCTGAGCCGGTCCCCGTGCCGCGGCGCGTCGGCGAGGAGCTCGTCGCCGCCGTCGAGGCCGCCCTCGACAACGTCCGGAAGCACGCGGGACCCGGAGCAGAGGCCTGGGTGCTGGTCGACGATGACGGCGCCCAGGTCGGGGTGACGATCCGCGACTCCGGTCGTGGCCTGGCGCCCGGTCGCCTCGACGAGGCGAGGGGGCAGGGACGACTCGGCGTCTCCTCCAGCATCACCGGGCGGCTCGAGGACCTCGGGGGCAGTGCGACCCTCCGGTCCGGGTCGGCGGGCGGCACCACCGTCGAGCTGCGCATACCGTCGAGGAAGATCCGTGACTGACGAGACCCACGAGAAGACCGACGAGAAGACGGCGATCCGGGTGGTTGTCGCCGACGACCATCCCATGTGGCGTGACGCCGTGGCGCGTGACCTGGCCGATGCCGGATTCGATGTCGTGGCCACGGCCGACGATGGCAACGCCGCGGTGAACCGGACGAGGGCCACCGAGCCGGACGTGCTCGTGCTCGACCTGAACCTGCCCGGCCTCACCGGGCCGGAGGTCTGCGCGGCCCTGGCCGCCGCCCGGGTCAGGACCCGGATCCTCATCCTGTCGGCCAGCGGCGACCAGCAGGACGTCCTCGACGCGGTCAAGGCCGGCGCTCTCGGCTACCTCGTCAAATCGGCTGGCCGGGACGAGTTCATCGCGGCCGTGCGCGCCACCGCCGCGGGCGAGCCCGTCTTCACTCCCGGTCTCGCCGGCCTCGTCCTCGGCGAGTTCCGGCGCGTCGGGTCCGAGCGCGCACGGAACTCGCCTCAGCGTCCGGTGCCAGAACTGACCGAGCGGGAGACCGAGATCCTCAAGTACGTCGCCACGGGGATGGGCTACAAGGAGATCGCGAGCGCTCTGTTCCTGTCGCACCGCACGGTCCAGAACCACGTCCAGAACATCTTCGGCAAGCTGCACCTGAACAATCGCGTCGAGCTCGTCCGGTTCGCGTTCGACCGGGGGATCGACCCGGTCGAGCCCACCTGACGACGGAAGCCAGCCCAGCGGCATACGGCATCCATCGGCAACACACCCGGCGGCGGGTTTCGGGATGCGGACCCGGGCGGGAGCACGGGCCGATGGCGACTACCCTGATTGGGTGACAATGACCACCGACTTCGCCGACGGCCGAGGCACCGAGGGCCGTTCAGAAGAGCCCGGAGTGGGAGCCGACGCCCTGGCTGCGCTGAACGCAGCAGCCACCCAGCTCGAGGCCGCGCAGCAGCCCACGTGGCCGGACACGGCCGCTCTCTCCGATGTGGTCGACACCCTCGCCTCCTATCCGCCGCTCGTCTTCGCGGGCGAGTGCGACCAGCTCACGCAGCGCATGGCCGCCGCCTCCATCGGCGACGCCTTCGTCCTCCAGGGCGGCGACTGCGCCGAGACCTTCGCCTCGGCGACTGCCGACAACATCCGGGACCGGATCAAGACGATCCTGCAGATGGCCGCGGTGCTGACTTACGGCGCCAGCGTGCCCGTCGTCAAGGTGGGCCGCATGGCCGGGCAGTACGCCAAGCCCCGCTCGTCGTCGGTCGAGACGCGCGAGGGCCTGACCCTGCCGGCCTTCCGAGGGGACATGGTCAACGACTTCGCGTTCCACGAGTCGGCTCGGTTGCCCGACCCCCGGCGGCTCGAGCGTGCCTACCACGCGAGCTCGGCGACGCTGAACCTCGTGCGGGCGTTCACCACAGGTGGGTACGCCGACCTGCGCTACGTCCACGAGTGGAACCGAGGCTTCGTCACGAACTCGGCCAACTCCCGCTACGAGAAGCTGGCCCGCGACATCGACAAGGCGATGCGGTTCATGGCGGCATGCGGCGCCGACTTCGAGGCGATGCGCACGGTCGAGTTCTACGCGGCGCACGAGGCCCTGGTTCTCGACTACGAGCGGCCGCTGACGCGCATCGACTCGCGGTCGGGGCGGCTCTACGACACGTCCGGACACTTCGTCTGGGTCGGCGAGCGGACCCGGCAGATCGACGGCGCCCACATCGACTTCGTCTCGCGGATCAGCAACCCGGTCGGCGTCAAGCTCGGCCCGAAGGCCGACATCGACGAGGTCCTGCGCCTCATCGACAAGGTTGACCCCGACCGGACCCCGGGACGTCTCACCTTCATCACCCGGATGGGCGCCGGCACGATCCGCGACGCCCTGCCGGCCCTCGTGGACAAGGTGACCGCATCCGGCGCGACAGTGACCTGGATCTGCGACCCCATGCACGGCAACACGTTCGAGGCGTCGACCGGCTACAAGACGCGCGACTTCGAGGACATCGTCGAGGAGGTGCGCGGCTTCTTCGAGGTGCACCGCTCACTCGGCACCGTCCCGGGCGGGATCCACGTCGAGCTGACCGGCAACGACGTGACGGAGTGCCTCGGCGGCGCGGAGAAGATCCTCGACGCTGACCTCGAGAAGCGCTACGAGTCGCTGTGCGACCCGCGCCTGAACCACCAGCAGTCGCTGGAGCTCGCGTTCGTCGTGGCCGAGATGCTCGGACAGGTCTGACCGTGGCGTCGGCGTCCGGCTCGTCCGGCGCGCCCGCGATCCGTGCCGACCTGCTGAGCGACACGGTGACCCGTCCGGGCTTCGCCATGCGGGAGGCCATGGCGACCGCCGTCGTCGGTGACGACGTCTTCGGGGAGGACCCGACGCTCCGGGAGCTCGAGGCGCGGGTGGCTGCACTGCTCGGGCACGAGGCCGGGCTCTTCACCCCCTCGGGGTCGATGGCCAACCAGCTCGGCGTGCGCCTGCACGTCAAGCCGGGGGAGGAGCTCATCGGTGACTCCCTGGCCCACGTCCTTCGCGCCGAGCTGGGTGCGGCGGCCGTCCTCTCCGGAATCTCGTCGCGCACCTGGGTCTCCGAGCGGGGACGGTTCCGGGCGGCCGACGCGGCGTCGGTGATGATCACCGGAGTGGGTCCGTACCAGGTCTGCACTGCCCTGGTCATCGTGGAGAACACCCACAACTTCGGTGGCGGGACGATCCAGTCCCTCGACGAGATCCGTCGCGCGCGCGAGCTGACCCGCGAGCACGGCGTGGCCATGCATCTTGACGGAGCCCGGCTCTGGAACGCCCACGTGGCGAGCGGCGTGCCGCTCGCGGACTACGGTCGGGAGTTCGACACGGTGTCGGTCTGCCTCAGCAAGGGGCTCGGAGCACCCGTCGGCAGCGTCCTCGTCGGCGGGGCGGAGGCGATCGCCGAGGCGCGGATCTGGCGCAAGCGCTTCGGCGGCGGCATGCGTCAGGCAGGCATCCTCGCGGCCGCTGGACTCTGGGCTCTCGAGCACCACATCGACCGCCTCTCCGTCGACCACGGCCGGGCACGACGGGCCGCGGAGGCGATGGCCGAGGCGGCGCCCGGCAGCGTCGACCTGGCGACGGTCGAGACGAACATCGTCATCGTGGACGTCGCCGCGGCCGGGTGGGCCGCCCCCGAGTTCGTTGCTGCCGCGCTCACCCGCGGGGTACGCAGCTACGCCATCAGCCCCCGGGCGGTGCGGCTCGTCTGGCACCTCGACGTCGACGACGAGGCCACCGGCCACGCCATCGACGTGCTCACCTCGCTCCTGGCGCGCGGCGGCCAACCCACCCCGTGATCGTCTGGCTCTCGGTGTGTTGCTGGGTGCGTGGGCGGCAGGGCTGGGACGTTGACGTATGCCGCTGAGCCGGCTCAGCGGCATACGTGATCTTCCGGCGTGGCCGGGTCTCAGACCTCGTGGTGGAGCGTCTCGGCCGGTAGCTCACCCGGGCGCCGGCGGGCGAGCACCTCGACGGCGAACATGGCCGCGAGGACGAGCCCGCCGCCAACGACCATCCGCGACGTCAGCGACTCCCCGCCGAGCCAGACGGCGAACAAGGTGGCGAACACCGGCTCCATCGTCATGACGATCGCGGCCCTCGTCGCCGGCAGGTGCGCCTGCGCCCAGGTCTGCACCCAGAGCGCGAGGATGCTCGCGAAGACCACCATGTAGAGCACCGACGCCCAGTCGGCCGGCGTCGCCGGCAGCACGACACCCCCCGGGACAGCCCCGACCGTGCAGATGACGGCGATGACGACCATCTGGACGACGGACAGGCCGGTCGCGATGTGGTGCGAGCTGTGGCGCCCCAGCCCGACGATGTGCAGCGCGTAGAGGGCGGCCGCGAGCAGGGTGATGGCCTCCCCGACGCCCACCGAGAGACCGCGGAGGGACAGCAGGGCCAGACCTGCGGTCGCGAGGCCGACGGCAGCCCACGTCGTGCCGGGCACCCGCTCACGGAGGACGACGGCGGTGATGAGCGGCGTCAGGACGACGTAGGTGCCGGTGATGAAACCGGACACGGAAGCCGGCGTGCTGGCCAGGCCCTGGGTCTGGAAGATCTGCGCGAGGCCGTAGAGGGCCCCGAGCCAGATGCCGATCCACACCTCACGGCCGCGCAGCGCCCGGAGCGGCCGCCAGAAGAGGATGACCATGATGACGGCCGCGATGGTGAAGCGCACCGCGAGGAAGTCGACGGGCGGCACGTGCTCGACGAGGTCCTTGATGAGGAAGAACGTCGAGCCCCACACCGCCGTGAGGGCGATGAGCAGGATCGTGGCGAGGCGCGACCGCGCGGCGTGCTGCACGGCGGCGTCAGACGACGGTGAGGATGATCGTGCTGCCCTGCGGCGCGGGCTGGCCGCCGGGCACGCTCTGGTTGCGGACGAGCTCGAAGAACGTGCCGAGCGGTCGCTGGACCTCGACCTTGAAGCCGAGCGCACCCAACGTCGCCTCCGCCTCTTGGACGGGCTTGCCGAGCAGGTCGGGCACCGGGACCATGATCGGGCCCTTGGAGGCGACCACCGTGACCTCGTCCCCGCGGAAGAGGGTGCCGTTCTCCGGCTGCTGCGAGACGACGTGGCCGGCCGGGATGGTGTCGTGGTTGACGTCCTCGCCGCGGACCGGTTTGAGGCCCGCCTCGGTGAGCTTCGCGATGGCCTCGTCGATCTGCAGCTGGCGCACGTCCGGCACCTGGATGGGCTGGCGCCCTTGAGACACGACGACCTCGACGACGGTGCCCCGTTTGACGGCGGTCCCCGGAGCGGGCTTCTGCGAGATGACGGTGCCCTTCGGAACGGTCTCGCTCCAGTCCTCGGTGGACTTGCTCTTCAGCGTCAACGGCGTGAGGACGTCACGGAGCCCCGAGGCCTTGGCGCCGACGAGCTTGGGCACGTCGTAGCGCTCGGGTCCCTTGGAGACGACGAGCAGGACGAGGGACTGCTTCGAGACCTCGGTGCCGGCGGCGGGCTGCATCGAGATGACGGCGCCCTTGGCGACGGTCTCGGAGAAGGCCTCACTCGACTCGAACCGCAGGGAGGCATCGTCCAGGGCCGTGGCTGCGTCGTCGAGGGTCTGGCTGATGGCCGTGGGCACGACCGTCGTCGCGCCGGGCCCGGCCGTGAACCACCATCCTCCGATGCCCGCGACGGCGAGGAGGGCGGCGGCGGCG
>NZ_DATCWX010000004.1:0-29585 GCF_036566125.1 Intrasporangium sp. | reverse complement strand
GCCGCCAGTCGGCGCGGCTCGAGATCCTCGCCGCCCCTGCCGAGAGCTCGGCACTGTTGCTGAAGGAACTGCGTCGTCTCATGCTCGAGCGCAGCGTGCTGCGGGGACAGGTGCTGTCGTTCAGCGGCAGCGAGTACGGCCAGGGAGCGGCGGGAGCCAACTTCCTCCGGCGACCCGATGTTCGAGCCGAAGACGTGATCCTGCCGTTCGGCGTGCTCGATGACGTGGTGCGCCACGTGGTCGGTATCGGCGATCACCGGGCACAGCTGCGGGCGACCGGTCAGCATCTCAAGCGCGGTGTTCTGCTCTACGGCCCGCCCGGCACCGGGAAGACGTTGACGGTGCGGCACCTGCTCGGGCGCACACCGGGGACGACGGCGGTGCTGCTCGCCGGCAACAGCATCCGGTTCATCACCGAAGCCGCGGACCTCGCCCGGGCCATGCAGCCGGCGATCGTGGTGCTCGAAGACGTCGACCTCGTCGCGATGGAGCGTGATCTGCACGGCGGTCCTCAGCCCCTGTTGTTCGCGGTCCTGGATGCGCTCGACGGTCTCGACGGGGACGCCGACGTTGCCTTCATCCTGACAACCAACCGAGTTGACATGCTCGAGCAGGCGCTGGCACAGCGACCAGGACGGGTCGATCTGGCCGTGGAGATCCCGCTTCCCGACACTGACGCCCGCCGGCGCCTGTTCGCGCTGTATGCGCGGGAACTGCCGCTGTCGGAGCTTGCCGTTCGGGATGCCGCAGACCGTGCGGACGGCGTCTCCGGCTCCTTTGCGAAGGAGCTGATGCGGCGCACCGTGCTCATCGCCGCGCAGGAGAACCGCACCGCGACGGATGCAGATCTTTCGACAGCATTGGATGGTCTGCTCTCGGCGCGCGAACACCTCACCCGGAGTTTGCTCGGACGCGGGGAGCCGGCGCATCCGGCCCCACTGGACCCGCACTTTCGTCCCATCTCAAGGAAAAACTGACCAGTCCAGGCCAACACATCACAGTATCCGTCCCTTCGGAACAGAATCTCCGTGAAACGGGGCTGACGACTACAGGATGCGCTCGCGCACGAAGTCGTCTTCCCACTTGCCGCCGAGAAGAAACTTCTTGGCGCCCACGATGACGAAGCCGCTCTTCTCATAGAACCGGTTCGCCCGCGTGTTCTGTTGATTGACGCCGAGCCAGACGCTGGCGCAACCGCGCGCACGGACCGCGTCGACGGATGCTGCCATGAGGGCGGCGGCGACGCCGCGGCCGTGGAGATCGGCGAGCACGTAGACCTTGCTCAGTTCGGCCGTTGGGCGCGCCAGAACCGCGGATGCGACATCGGGGTCGAGTGGATCGGCGCTGGGCGATTTCGGGAACACGAGCATCGTGTATCCGGCGGGCACGCCGTCGACCTCGGCGATGAGCAGCGCCCTGTGGGCATCCGCGAGGTACTCGGCAAAGCGTGCCTCGGACAGCTGCTGGGCGACGAAGTCGTCGATGTCCGACTGGAGTGTTCCCGGCGGGCAGGCCAGAGCGAACGTCGCCGCCGCCAGGGAATGCAACAACGCGGCGTCCGAAGACGCCGCGTTGCGCACTGCGACAGTCACAGCAAGAACCTACAGAACGTTGACATCCAGCGGGATGCCTGGGCCGAACGTCGTCGACACGGTTCCCTTGAGGACGTAACGGCCCTTTGAGGAACTCGGCTTGAGTCGCACGATCTCGTCGAGCGCTGCGGTGATGTTCTCACTCAGCTGCTCCGCCGAGAAGGACGCCTTGCCAGTGACGAAGTGGACGTTCGCGTGCTTGTCGACGCGGAACTCGATCTTGCCGCCCTTGATGTCGCTGACGGCCTTGGCGACGTCCATCGTCACGGTTCCGGTCTTCGGGTTCGGCATGAGGCCACGCGGCCCGAGGACCTTGCCGAGGCGGCCGACCTTGCCCATGAGGTCGGGGGTCGCGACGACCGCGTCGAAGTCGAGCCAGCCGCCGGAGATCTTCTCGATCATGTCGTCCGAGCCGACGTAGTCGGCGCCGGCCTCACGAGCGGCCTCGGCCTTGTCGCCATTGGCGAAGACGAGAACGCGGGCCGTCTTGCCCGTGCCGTGCGGCAGGTTGACGGTGCCGCGGACGGCCTGGTCAGCCTTGCGCGGGTCGACGCCGAGGCGGAAGGCGACCTCGACCGTCTCGTCGTACTTCGCCTTGGCCGTCTGCTTCGCGACGCGGACCGCCTCGAGCGGTGCGTACAGCTTGCCGGGCGTGATCAGCTCGGCAGCTGCGCGGTAGTTCTTGCTGCGCTTCATTGGTGCTCCTTGGTTGGTGCGGTGGAGTCGTGGTCCGGGGCCAGCGCTGGCCCTCCCACTGCACAACAGCATGTCGTATGCCGCTGGGCTCGGTTCCCGGGTCGCCCGCCCTCAGGCGAGGGCGGGCTACCAGAGGTCTGTGTGCTCAGAGGTCTGTGTGCTCAGAGCTGGGTCTCAATGCCCATCGAGCGAGCGGTGCCGGCGATGATGCGGGCGGCCATCTCCTCGTCGTTGGCGTTGAGGTCCTCCATCTTCATCCGGGCGATCTCGAGGACCTGGTCCCGAGAGAGCTTGGCGACCTTCGTCTTGTGGGGCTCACCCGAGCCCTTCTGCACGCCGGCAGCCTTCTTGATCAGCTCAGCCGCCGGGGGCGTCTTGGTGATGAAGGTGAAGGAGCGGTCCTCGTAGACCGTGATCTCGACCGGGATGACGTTGCCACGCTGGTTCTCCGTCGCGGCGTTGTACGCCTTGACGAACTCCATGATGTTGACGCCGTGCTGACCGAGGGCCGGGCCGACGGGCGGCGCCGGCGTCGCTGCGCCGGCCTGGATCTGCAGCTTGATGAAGCCTGAGACCTTCTTCTTGGGGGGCATGGATGCCTACCTTCTCTGTTGTGGGCCGACGCCGTGGGCGATGACCCCGTTGCATTTCGTGCTCGCGCGGAATCAACCACGCGGGTCTTGAGGGGTTCACGCGGGGCGAAGCGCCCCGTGCTTGGGTTCAGATCTTTGCGACCTGGCTGAAGGACAGCTCGACCGGTGTCTCGCGCCCGAAGATCGAGACGAGCACCTTGAGCTTCTGCGTGTCCGGGTTGATCTCGGAGATCGTCGCGGGAAGGGTCTCGAAGGGCCCTTCCATGACGGTGACCGACTCGCCGACCTCGAAGTCGACGACGGCGACCGGCTTCGGAGCCGCGGCCTGGGCGGCGGCGGCGCCTCCGGCCTCGGTGGGGACCTCGAGGTTCGGGGCCAGCATGGTGAAGACCTCGTCGATCGACAGCGGCACCGGCTGGTGGGCGTTGCCGACGAAGCCGGTCACCCCTGGCGTGTGGCGCACGGCGCCCCAGCTCTCGTCGGTGAGATCCATCCGGACGAGGACGTAGCCGGGCATCCGGACCCGGCGAACGAGCTTCTTCTGGCCGTTCTTGATCTCGGTCACCTCTTCCATGGGGACCTCGATCTCGAAGATGTAGTCCTCCATGTTGAGGGTCTGGATCCGGGTCTCCAGATTGGCCTTGACCCGGTTCTCGTAGCCGGCGTAGGAGTGCACGACGAACCAGTCACCGACGCGTGAGCGCAGGTCGGCCTTGAACGCGGCGATCGGGTCCTCGTCGGACTGCTCGGCGACCTGGGCCACCTCGATCTCGTCGGTCACGTCGGTGGACTCGTCGGTCACCTGCGTGGACTCGTCGACAGCGTCGTCGACCATGGCGCCGTCGGCCTGAGCGTCCACGACAGCGTCGAGCCCGCCGTCGACGGAGTCGGCCTCGGCGCCCTGGACGTCGCTCTCGGCGTACTCGGTGTCAACGCCCTGCTGGGCGAACTGGTCGGACACGTGCTGACCTACTTCCTTGCTCTTGGTTCGGCTGTCGGCTCCGGCGGCGCGAGCTACCCGCCCACGAAAGCCCACGAGACGAGCTTGCTCCATCCGAAGTCGAGCGCCGACACGATCCCCATGATGACCAGCACGAAGACGATGACCACCGTCGTGTAGCGCATCAGCTCGGGACCGGTCGGGCGAACGACCTTGCGAAGCTCGTCGAGGATCTGCCGCACGAAGAGGCCGATCGCGCCGAAGAAACGCGAGACAGGGTTGCCACCCGCAGCCTTGTCGGCCCGGCCGGACCCACTTCTGGCCTTTGTCTCCGTCACGATTCCTACTTTCTGTCTTGGGTCGAGGCCCGCGACAGCACCCCGAGCTGGCGAGGCGATAAGCCGCGTGCCGCCACGCACGACGACCACCTGTGGAACGCAGGGCAAGAGGGACTCGAACCCCCAACCGCTGGTTTTGGAGACCAGTGCTCTACCAATTGAGCTATTGCCCTTCACCGAGTCTCGTTGGGGGATTCCCGGCGGAACGGCAGCCGTCAGCGATGGCCTGGGCGCCGTCCGAAGGTCGATCATACGGGACGGAGACGGTCATGGCTAACCGGCGGACATGGGCGTCAGGACCGCAGGACCACCGGGATTCGGACCGGACCGGCGACCCGGTGGCCATTGGTGGGAGGATCGATTCGTGACCACGCACGTGCCCCTGGCTGATCTCTCCGATGACGAGCTCGCGCGCTACCTGCAGGACCAGCAGCAGGCGTACGACGAGCTCCGGGCCGCCGGCCTCCGGCTCGATCTCACCCGCGGCAAGCCTGCGTCGGACCAGCTCGACCTGTCCGATGCACTGCTGCGGCTGCCGATCGCCACGAGGGACCGCTCCGGCACGGACGTGCGCAACTACGGCGGCCTCGAGGGGCTCGGTGAGCTGCGCGAGATCTTCGCCGAGCTGCTCGGGACGAACCCGTCCCAGGTCATCGTCGGCGGCAACTCGAGCCTGAGCATGATGCACACGACGATCGTCGACTTCCTGCTCCACGGCGGCGTCGACTCCCCTCGCCCGTGGTCACAGGAGGAACGAGTCAGGTTCATCTGCCCGGTCCCCGGCTACGACCGTCACTTCTCTCTCGTCGGGTCCTTCGGTATCGACATGGTCACCGTCGAGATGCGCGCGGACGGGCCGGACATGGCGGCGGTCGAGGCGCTCGTCAAGGACGATCCGACCGTCAAGGGCATCTGGATCGTCCCGACCTACTCGAACCCGACCGGTGCCATCGTCTCCCAGGAGATCGCGGCACGACTGGCGGCGATGCCGACGGCCGCGCCGGACTTCACCATCTTCTGGGACAACGCCTATGCGTTCCACCACCTCACCGGGGAGGAGGCCAAGAGCGCCGACATCCTGTCGCTGGCCGCCGCCTCCGGGCACCCGAACCGGCCCATCGTCTTCGCGTCCACCTCCAAGATCACCTACGCCGGCGCCGGCGTCGCTGCGCTCGCTGCCAGCGAGGCGAACATCGCCTGGTACGTGAGGCACCTGTCCATGGGCTCCATCGGACCTGACAAGGTCAACCAGCTCCGGCATGCCGAGTTCTTCGGGTCGGCGCAGGGGGTCCGGGACCACATGGCCAAGCACCGGGACATCCTCGCCCCGAAGTTCGCCGCGGTCGACGACGCCCTGGCTGCACGACTCGCGGGCCGCGGCATCGCCGAGTGGAGCCACCCGAGGGGCGGCTACTTCGTCAATCTCGACGTCATCGACGGCACCGCGGCCCGGGTCATCTCCCTCGCGAGGGAGGCGGGCATCGCCCTCACGCCTGCTGGTGCGGCTTTCCCCCACGGCAATGACCCCCGGGACCGCAACATCCGCCTCGCCCCCAGTTTCCCGACTCTCGACGAGGTTCGCACGGCCATGGCCGGCGTGGCGACGTGCGTCGCGCTGGCCGCAGCAGAGAAGGTATCCGCTGACCGCGGCGTGCAGGTGGGTACGGCACAGAGCGTTTGATGACGCGCTGAACGAGGAAGGAAACCCAACATGAGCGGCACGGAGCCCAACGAGAACATCTCCGACGACCTGACGACCTACAGCGTCGACGACGAGGACCAGCTCCAGCCGGAGGACACCTTGATCAGCGATGGCGTCGAGGATCCCTTGGACCGCGGCTACTCGCCACCGGACACCGCGCGGGGCTCGAACGCCTTCGGCACCACCGCCTACGAGCAGTCCCTCGAGGAGACGATCGACCAGCGCATCCTCCAGGAGGAGCCTGACCCCCACTCCGCCTACGGCGCGCCGCACAACGAGAGCGGTCTCGACGACGATGACCGCATCGGCGGTGACGATCCCGACGCGATCGATGCCGAGGACGACTGGGTCGGGGACAGCGAGGTGGGCGACCGACGTGCCGGCCGGCTCGTCTCGGACGATGAGGGCACCCACGAGGACACCGAGAAGGAGCTGTGGGCCCGCGACGTCGGCATCGACGGTGCTGCGGCATCCGCAGAGGAGGCCGCGGTGCACATCATCGATGGGACGAGCAACGAAACGTCGCTCGAGTGACGAGAGGCTCTCAGGAGGCCCGATCGGTGGAGGTGTTGCCCAAGGCGCACCTCCACCTGCATTTCACCGGGTCCATGCGCATCGGCACCGTGCGCGACCTCGCCGCGAAGCACGGCCTGCCGTTGCCAGACGCCCTGCTCGGCGACTGGCCGCCTCAGCTGGCCAAGGCCACGGACGAGCGCGGCTGGTTCCGCTTCCAGCGCCTCTATGACACGGCGCGAGCCTGCGTGCGCGGGGAGGACGACATGCGTCGGATCGTCCGGGAGGCGGCCGAGGACGATGCGGCCGAGGGGTCCCGGTGGCTCGAGCTGCAGATCGATCCCACGTCCTACGCTCCGTTCGTCGGCGGGATCACCCCCGCCATCGAGATCGTGCTCGACGAGGCCCGTGCGGTGTCGGCGGACGGTCGGATCGGGGTCGGCATCATCGTGGCCGCCAGTCGGATGCGGCACCCGCTCGAGGCCCGCACGCTGGCGCGACTGGCCGTCCGGCACGCCGGCACTGGAGCCGGCGAGGTCGTGGGGTTCGGGCTGTCCAACGACGAGCGTCGCGGCCTCGTCGCCGACTTCGCGCCCGCCTTCGCCATCGCCCGGAGAGCGGGCCTCGCCCTCGTCCCGCACGGGGGCGAGCTGCTGGGGGCGCAGTCGGTCATGGAAACCCTGGAGTACCTGGACCCCGACCGAATCGGACACGGGGTGCGCTCGGTCGAGGACCCGCAGGTGCTCGACGCCGTGGCCGAGGCCGGAGTGGCACTCGAGGTGTGTCCAGGCAGCAACATCGCGCTGGGGGTGTACGCGGAGCACAATGACGTTCCCCTCATCCAGATCCTCGACGCCGGCATCCGCGTCGCCCTTGGGGCCGACGACCCGCTCCTCTTCGGCAACCGGCTCACCCATCAGTACGAGATGGCCCGCGACCTGGGCTGCCCGGACCCGGTCCTGGCCGACCTCGCGCGCGGCTCGATCCTCGCCAGCCGGGCGCCTGAGCCGGTCCGCTCCACGGCTCTCCGGGACATCGACGGATGGCTCGCCGACGAGCCGGAGAAGTCCGCTTTGCCGGTTTGACGTCCGTCCGGTGTACCGTGCCAGTTTGCTCGATCTTCGGTTCGGCGTTCATGCTGGACCGGATATGACGACAGAAAAGCAGCTCCCCGCAAGCACTCGCATGGCCCGAAAGAACCGCCTCCGCCGACTCGGGGCCACGGTCGCCGTGGCCCCGATCCTCGTGCTCGGGGCGTGCAGCAGCGAAGCCCCCGTGACGGCGGATCCGACCCGGACGCAGACGCCCGCCTCGACGGGCACGACGCCACCGGCGACGACTGGCTCCGCGACGTCGGACCCGATCGAGACCACGACCACCCCGGCGGTCGCAGAGCCCACCAAGATCCCCGTCAAGGTGACGCTGAAGGACCCGGTGCTCGGCCACACGATCACGGCAACCGAGGTGATGCGCAACATGCGCTGGCCCAAGGGGCATCCTGTCGCGGCCGAGGCCTTCGAGATCGTCGGCGTGAACGTCAAGTTCGCAGCCGGGGACCGCTACACGGCCGAGCTGACGCCGCAGTACGTGACGCTGAAGTACGGCAACGCGTACGCCCGGCCGACGACCGAGTTCGGCCCGGACTTCGCCAAGCCCATCAAGGCCGCCAAGCGCGGCGAGACCCGGAGCGGCTGGCTCATCTATAAGATCGACAAGGGTGCCAGCCCACTCGGGCTGATGTTCCACCGGCCGGCCTACCAGGTGTCGACCACCGACAAGGCGATCAAGGCACTGGTCCTCCAGGCGGCCCTGACGAAGTGATCCAGGGCGGCGCCGTGCGTGGCGGCCGCCGTCAGAGCTGCTCGCCGACCAGCACCGGCTCGTTGACGAGGCGGATGCCGAAGGCGTCCTCCACGCCGTCGCGGACCTGCCGGGCCAGGGCCAGGACGTCGGACGCGGTCGCCCCGCCCCGGTTGGTCACGGCCAACGTGTGCTTGGTCGAGAGGGCGGCCGGCGCCGGCAGGCCGAAGCCCTTGGCGAAGCCGGCCTTCTCGATGAGCCACGCAGCGCTCGTCTTGACGCGACCGTCCGGCTCGGCGAACCGCGGTGGTACGGGCGCCTCGAAGCCGAGCCGCTCGGCCGCGCGCTCTGCGAACTCGTCGAACTCCGCCTGGGTGAGGATCGGGTTGGTGAAGAAGGACCCGCACGACCAGGTGTCATGGTCGGCCGCATCGAGCACCATGCCGCGCTTGCGCCGCTGTTCGAGCACCGCTGCGCGGGTGTCTGCGAGCGGCACCCGGGTGCCGAGTGGGACACCGAGGCCGTCGGCCAGGGCCGCGTAGGCGATGGGACGACTCAGGTCTGCCACCTCGAGCTGGTAGAGCACGTCGAGGACGACGAAGCGGTCGGTGCCCTTGAAGCGCGAGTGGCGGTAGCTGAACCGGCAGTCGGCGTTGAAGAACGTCCTCACCGCCTGCTCCTCACGGTCCCACGTGCGCACCTGGGCGATGGTCTGCGCGACCTCCTGCCCGTAGGCGCCGACGTTCTGGATCGGGGTGGCCCCCGTCAGGCCCGGGATGCCGCTCAGCGCCTCGATCCCCGCCCAGCCCTGCTCGACGGCTTGGGCCACCACGCCATCCCAGTCCTCTCCCGCCGCGACGCGGACCACGGCCCCGCCGCAGGAGTCGACGGACTCCCGGGTGACACCCGTGGTGGCGACCCGTACCACGGTGCCGGGAAAACCCCCGTCCGCCACGATGAGGTTGGACCCTCCGGAGAGCACGAGCAGCGGCTCCTCCGCGTCGTCGACCTCGCGGACCGCGTCGACGAGCTCGTCGGTCGTCTCAACGGTGATGAGTCGCGACGCCCTGCCGCCGACCCGCATCGTCGTCAGCGACGACAGAGGGACGTCGTGTTCCTCTCGCACGCGCCGCCCGCCCGGTCAGTCGAGCCGGACGACGGCGAGCGCGCGACCGAGGGCCTTCTGGCCGGCAGCCGTCGCGGTCAGCTCCACGGTGACCCGCTTCGTCTCCGGATCGACCGCCTTGACGACACCGGACACCTCGATGTCGGCACCACCCTCGTAGGGCACCACGACCATGTTCGTGAACCGCGCGCCGTACTCGACGACCCGGCCTGCATCGCCCGCCCAGTCGCTGACAACGGTCACGGCCGAGCCCATGGTGAACATGCCATGCGCGATGACGTCCGGCAGTCCGACCGACGTGGCGAACCGCTCGTCCCAATGGATTCGGTTGCGGTCGAGGGAGGCCCCTGCGTACTGGACGAGCCGCTCGCGGTCGACGTGGATGGTCCGACCCGGCAGCTGGTCACCGACGGCGACGTCTGCCGCCCGACGCACCGTCGTCGCTGCGGTGGGCTCGCTCATCACTCGCCTCCTCGGATGACGATGGTCGACGTGGCCGTGCAGACCGGCTCGCCGGCCTCGGTCGCGAGCTCCGTGCGCGTCGTCACCATCGCGTGACCGCCGGCCTCGCGGACCGTGTCGACGTGAAGCGTGCCGATGACGACATCGCCTGCCGTGAGCGGACGGTGGTGGGCGAACCTCTGCTCGCCATGGACGACCCGGGAGAAGTCGATGCCTGCCTCGGGGTCTCGGATCAGCTGCGCGTCGCACTGCTGGGCGATGAGGACCGCGAAGGTGGGTGGCGCGATGACGTCCGCGTACCCGCGCGCCCGGGCGACCTGGACATCCGTGTGGACGGGGTCGTCGGATCCGACCGCCTCGGCGAACTCACGGATCTTCGCCGCGCCAACACGGTAGGGCTCCGTCGGAGGGTACGTGCGTCCCTGGAAGTCAGCGTTCACCGGCATGGCCCGCAGCCTAGCGCCAGCCCGCCCGGCGCCTGGTGCACGTGCCCACCCAGCGAGCTCAGCGGCATACGGCAGAGAAAAGCTCCCCCGGCCACGTGGCCGGGGGAGCATTCGTGCGAAGGGACCGACGCGATCGCGTCAGCGCGTCTCGCGGTGCTCGGTGTGATGCCCGCAGTTCGGGCAGAACTTGTTGAAGGACAGCCGGTCCGGGTTGTTGCGACGGTTCTTCTTGGTGATGTAGTTGCGGTGCTTGCAGTCGGCACACGCCATGGTGATCTTGGGACGGACGTCTGTGCTCTTGCTGGCCACAACAACCTGCTCTCGGAAGGGCTTCGGGGTGAATCGGGTCTGGGAGTCGCGCGCTCGCGAGCGCGCACGCGACGACCAAGAATACGCGAGACCCAGGCGTTTCCTGAAATCGCCCGGGTATCGCGTATTTGGTCGTGGTAGCGGGAGCGGGACTCGATCCCGCGACCTCACGATTATGAGTCGTGCGCTCTAACCAGCTGAGCTACCCCGCCATGGGCTGCCGGGGAGCCCGCGAGGGCCATGCCGACCGACCAGAGCCCCAATAGGGAATCGAACCCTAGACCTTTTCCTTACCATGGAAACGCTCTGCCGACTGAGCTATTGGGGCACGGCCAGCCCGTGCGCGAGGCGGTGGGCTGACCTGTTGTGCGACGGTGAGACTACACGGTTGACCGGGCGGACACGAAATCGGGAGGGGCCGTGCGTGCCACCGGTGCGCGCACGGGCCGCCGCTGCAAGGATGCGTCCATGAGCGACGATCCGGAGGCCGACGTCGGTTCAAAGCGGGCGGACGACCTGCCGGCGGAGCCGGCGGACGACGCCCGCACAGACGAGGGTGACAACCGCCGGTCCCGCACACCCGACGGCGCGACGGACGTCCAGATCCACCTCGACCGCTACAGCGTCTGGCGGGCGGCGTGGGTGGTCGTAGCCGTCGTCGCCCTCGTCGCCCTGGCCAGATTCGTCCTCTCGGACGCCGGTGGCGTGATCTTCTCGCTCATCCTCGCGTTCCTCGCGTCGGTCGCCATGGAGCCCGCGGTCGCCAGGCTGAGCACGTCGATGAAGCGCGGGTTCGCGACGGCGATCGTCATGTTCGGCAGCATCGTCGCGTTCGGCGCCTTTCTCTTCGTCTTCGGCCGGTTGCTGTCCGACCAGATCGGCACCTTCGCCCAGTCGGTCCCCCAGCTCCTCGAGGACCTGACGACGTGGGCCGCCGAGCGTTTCGGCGTCGAGCTGGACTACCAGACGATGCTCGACAAGCTCGGGGTCGGCACCTCGACCCTGACGACGATCGCGCAGAACCTCGCGGGTGGCGTCCTCGGCTTCGTCGCCTCGGTCGTGGCGGCCGCCTTCAGCACCCTGACCTTCGCCTTCTTCACCTACTACTTCTCCGCCGACGGGCCCCGGCTGCGGCGCTGGATCGCCCAGCTCGTGCCGCCGCGGCAGCAGGAAGTGTTCAACCTCGCGTGGGAGCTGGCCGTGCGCAAGACCGGCGGCTACGTGACGGCACGCATCGTGCTCGCGGCGATCTGCGGCAGCCTGACCGCACTCTTCATGCTCATCATCGGGATGCCGTACTGGCTCGCGCTGGGGATCTGGACCGGCGTCGTCGCGCAGTTCGTGCCGACGGTCGGCACCTACATCGCCATCGCCCTGCCCGTCATCATCGGGCTCATCGGCGAGAACCCCTGGCAGGGCCTGGCCGTGCTCGCCTTCGCGGTCGTCTACCAGCAGATCGAGAACGTCACGCTCGAGCCGCGGATCTCCGCGTCGGCCGTCGACGTGCATCCCGCCGTGTCCTTCAGCGCCGTGCTCTTCGGGGCTTCCCTCTTCGGGATCGGTGGCGCCTTCGTCGCCGTTCCGGTGACCGCGCTGCTCCTCGCGTTGTTCGACGTCTACTCGCACAAGTACGAGCTGGTTCCCGACCTCGCGGAGCTGCAGCCCGGCGAGCGAGAGGTGGTGGACGCACCAGAGGAGGGCGACGACACACGCAGCCGCCTTCGTCGTCTCCTCGGGCGCCGCTCCTGAGACCACGCCGTATGCCGCTGAGCGGGCTCCCGCTGTCTCAGGAGTCCGCGTCGTGGTCGGCGAGTGCGCGCTCAGCGGCGCCCTCGGCGGTCTCACGCCGGTTCCGCTCAGCAGTGGCCTGGTCGAGCTCGCCGGTGACCTTGGCCAGTCGCTCACGGGCCGTCGCCAACCGGCGCTCCAGGTCGGCGATCCCCTCGGTGACCTCCTCCAGGCGCGCGGACAGCACGGCGACCTGGCGGTCGGCCTCCCGGGTCGCGTCCCTCGCGACGTGGAGGGCTCCGACGAGTCGGTTGCGCTGAGCCTCGCGCTTGGCCCGACGTCGCTCCTCGAGGTCGATGGTTGACATCTCCTCCCCGGCGGCTCGGCCGCCCTCCCCCTCGACGACGGTCAACGCAGGCTCGTCGTCGTCGATCGCGACGGCACCCTCGATGTCGACCGAGCCGAACCCGGAGTAGCTGATGGCCTTGACCAGGGCGCCGGTGAGCACCTTCTTCTCCGCCTCCTCATCACCGATGAGCGCAACGAGGGTCTCGTGCACCTCGGCCAGGGCACCGGCACCGACGGACTGCCCGGCCTCCTTCGCGGCCGCCGCGATCTCGAGCCCGAGTGCGTCGATGCGCTTGGCGCGCTCGCGGCCGAGGGCCCGGAGCTGGTCGGCGTCGAGGGTGCGCTGGGCCTCCCGAAGCAGCTCGGCGAAGTTCCGGAACTCGGCGAGGTCATCGGGGCGCGTGCGCACGAAATGGTTGATCGCCCAGGCGGCGATGGTCGGTTTGCGGAGCGCGCCGATCTGCTTCGCGAGGTCCGCGTCGCCGGCGTCCCTGGCCTCTGCCACCAGCTCCCCGCGGAGCGGGGTGAAGCGGTTCGGAGGGGCGGCGTAGAGCTGCTGCACGGCGGCTCGCAGGTGGAGGATCACGACCTCATTGTGTCGGTCATCGACGCAGTCCTCACCTCGGTCGAGCCCATCCCCCAGCCGATCGAGTGAACAGCTTCCGGGCCGAAAGCTGTTCAGTCGATTGGTTCTGGCTCGGTTTGGGCCGGTCCACTTGGCCCGAAATGGACCTGCCTCCCGCCCGTGGGTTGAGCCAAGGTGGACCCATGGTCTGGATCTGTGCAACGTGTGGAGTGGAGACCGCGGACAGCGCGAGCCCGCCCCTGACGTGCGCGATCTGCGAGGACGAGAGGCAGTGGGTACCCGCTGAGGGGCAGCAGTGGACCACCCTCGAAGCCTTGCGGGACAGGGGGACCCGCATCGTCATCACCGAGGTCGAGCCCGACCTCTGGGGATTGCGGGCGGAGCCCACGGTCGGCATCGGACAACAGATGATGCTCATCCGGACGCCGGAGGGGACGCTGCTGTTCGACTGTGTCGGCTATGTGGACGACGCTGCGGTCGAGTTCGTGCGCGGGCTCGGCCCGACGCTCGCCGTGGCCGCGAGCCACCCGCACATGTACGGCGTCCAGACCGAATGGGCCAAGAACCTCGGCGCACCCGTGATCCTCGCGGATCGGGACCGCGAGTGGGTTCGGCGGCCCGATCTCGTCGAGTTCTACGACGAGCATCGTGAGGTGGCTCCCGGCCTGACCCTCCACCGGGTCGGGGGCCATTTCGCGGGACAGACCGTTGTGGAGTGGGCCACCGGCAACGACGGCCGCGGCGTGCTGCTCGCGGGCGACGCCATCTTCACCAACCCGGACCGCAGGACGGTCAGCTTCATGCGGAGCTACCCGAACCGCCTGCCCCTGTCGGGCAACGTTGTCCAGCGGATCGCCGCTCAGGTCGAGGGCCTGCACTTCGACCGGCTCTACAACAACTTCGGCGCGGCGGTCCCCTCCGACGCGAAGGCCATCATCCGCTACTCCGCCGACCGGCACGCGGCCTGGGTGCGCGGCGACTACGACCACCTGACCTGACCCGTCGACGCCTGCGACATCCCTACGTCAATCGAGTGAACAGCTTTCGGGGTCGGACCAGCCCTCGGAGCCGACGACTCCAGCCCGAAAGCTGTTCACTCGATTGGAGGGGGCGGTCACCAGGACGACAGCGCCGCCCGGGCGCCGACCATCGCCGGGCCGTACCAGGTGAGCAGGCGCCCGCTGCAGAGCGCCGTGCGGGTGTGCGCGAACGCCTCCGGGCCGTCGTCAGCGGTGAAGACGTAAGGCTCGTCCGGCAGCAGGACGATGTCGATGTCCGGTCGGTCGAGGTCCGCGAGCTCCACGTGGGGATAGCGGTCACGATGGCCGTCGAACACGTTGCGCCAACCGAGCCGAGCCACCAGGTCGCCGGTAAAGGTGTTGCTGCCGACGACCATCCACGGGTCGCGCCAGATCGCGATCGCGACGTCGACGGTGGGCTCGGGAACCGGCCCGGCCCACTCCCTCCGAGCGGCGCTCAGCCAGTCAGGAACTCCCGCGCCGAGAACGTCAGCGAAGAGTCGCTCGAGCGAGTCCAACGCACCGGGCACGGTCTCGATGTCCGTCACATAGACCGGCACGCCGCTCTCGCGCAGGCGCCGGACGTCGAGCTCGCGGTTCTCCTCCTTGTTGGCGACCACGAGGTCCGGCTCGAGGGCCCGGATGGCGTCGAGATTGGGATTCTTCGTCCCTCGGACCCGCACCACGTCGAGATCGGGCGGATGGGTGCACCAGTTGGTCGCCCCGACCAGCCGCTCCGGGCACGTCGCGGCGATCGCCTCCGTGATGGAGGGGACGAGCGAGACGACACGTCTGGGGCTGGGAGCGAGCTCAGCGGCATACCCCAGGTCGTCGACGATCTCGACCACGACGGGATTACACGTTGCGGCGGTACTGGCCACCGACCTCGAAGAACGCCTCGGTCACCTGCTGGAGGGAGCACACGCGAGCCGCGCGCATGAGGACGTCGAAGACGTTGCCCCCCTCGATGGCAACCTGGCGGAGCTCCTCGAGAGCGGACTTCGCCTCGACCTCGTGCTCCTTCTGGAACGCGCGCACCCGCGAGAGCTGGCTCTGCTTCTCCTCCTCGGTGCCCCGGGCCAGCTCGATCGTCTTCGGCTCCTCCTCGTCGGCATGTGGGTGTCGGAAGGTGTTGACGCCGATGATGGGCAGCGAGCCGTCGTGCTTGCGGTGCTCATAGAGCATCGACTCGTCCTGGATCCGACCACGCTGGTAGCCGGTCTCCATCGCGCCAAGGACGCCGCCGCGCTCCGTGATCTTGTCGAACTCACGCAGCACCGCCTCCTCGACGAGGTCGGTCAGCTCGTCGACGATGAACGAGCCCTGGAGCGGGTTCTCGTTGACGGCCAGGCCCCACTCGCGGTTGATGATGAGCTGGATGGCGAGGGCCCGGCGCACCGAGTCGGCGGTCGGGGTCGTCACTGCCTCGTCGAAGGCGTTGGTGTGCAGCGAGTTGGCGTTGTCGTAGATGGCGCAGAGCGCCTGCAGCGTCGTGCGGATGTCGTTGAACTGCATCTCCTGCGCGTGCAGCGAGCGGCCCGACGTCTGGACGTGGTACTTCAGCTTCTGCGAGCGGTCGTTGGCGCCGTACTTCTCCTTCATCGCCACCGCCCAGATGCGACGGGCGACCCGGCCGAGGACGGTGTACTCAGGGTCCATGCCGTTGCTGAAGAAGAACGACAGGTTCGGGGCGAAGTCGTCGACGTTCATCCCCCGCGCGAGATAGCTCTCGACGTAGGTGAAGCCGTTCGCGAGGGTGAACGCGAGCTGGCTGATCGGGTTCGCCCCGGCCTCGGCGATGTGGTACCCGGAGATCGACACCGAGTAGAAGTTGCGCACCTTGTGCTCGATGAACCACTGCTGGATGTCCGCCATCATCTTCAGCGAGAACTCGGTGCTGAAGATGCAGGTGTTCTGGCCCTGGTCCTCCTTGAGGATGTCCGCCTGGACCGTGCCGCGGACGTTGGCGAGGGCGAACTCGCGGATCTCCTCGGCCTCGGCGCCGCTCGGCTCGCGGCCCTCACGCTCGCGGAACCGATCGAGCTGCTGGTCGATCGCCGTGTTGAGGAAGAAGGCGAGGATCGTCGGGGCTGGCCCGTTGATCGTCATGGAGACGCTCGTCGTCGGCGAGACGAGGTCGAAGCCGTCATAGAGCGCCTTCATGTCGTCGAGCGTCGCGATGGAGACGCCGGACGTGCCGACCTTGCCGTAGACGTCAGGCCGCGGGTCGGGGTCGCGGCCATAGAGGGTCACCGAGTCGAAGGCGGTCGACAGGCGCGTCGCCGGCTGGCCCTCGGAGAGCAGCTTGAACCGACGGTTCGTCCGGAACGGGTCGCCCTCCCCCGCGAACATCCGTGCCGGGTCCTCGCCCTCCCGCTTGAAGGGGAAGACGCCAGCCGTGTAGGGGAAGTAGCCGGGCAGGTTCTCCCGGCGCAGGAACGACACGAGCTCGCCGTGGTCCCGGTAGCGCGGCAGGGCGACGCGCGGGATCTTGTTGCCCGACAAGGACTCTCGCGTCAGGACGTTGCGGATCTCCTTGTCGCGGATCGTGACGACCTGCTCGTCGCCGGAGTACGACTCGACGATTGTGGGCCAGGCGGCCAACTGGTCCGCCACCTCGGTGGGCAGGTCACTGCGAGCGCCCTCGAGCAGCGCGTCGACCCCGGTTGCGTCGGAGCCGGCCTCGGCGAGCTCCGCGCTCACGGCCTCGAGACGCTGCACGCGGGCCGCCTGCGCTGCATAGTCCTTGGTCATCGCGTGGTAATCGCGAACGGTCTCGCTGATCTCGGCGAGGTAGCGCACACGCGAGGACGGCACGACGGTGGCGATCTTGGTCGACTGCTTCGTCGAGACGGCCGGGAGCGCGCCCTCCTCGACCGGCATGCCCTTCTCGGCGAGCAGGCCGCGCAGCTCCTGGTAGAGGGCAGTGACGCCGTCGTCGTTGAACGTCGCCGCGCTCGTCCCGTAGACCGGCATGTCGGCCGGACCCTTGCCGAAGGCCTCGCGGTTGCGGACCATCTGCCGGCCCACGTCGCGCAGGGCGTCCTCGGCCCCGCGGCGCTCGAACTTGTTGATGGCGATGACGTCGGCCCGGTCGAGCATGTCGATCTTCTCGAGCTGGCTGCTCGCGCCGAACTCCGGCGTCATGACATAGAGCGACACGTCGGCGTAGTCGACGATGGCCGCATCGCCCTGACCGATTCCGGGCGTCTCGAGGATGATGAGGTCGAAGCCGGCGGACTTCGTGATCGCGATGACGTCGTCGAGGTTGGCCGGCACCTGGCTGTGACCGCGCGTCGCGAGGCTGCGGAAGAACGCGCGGTCGCCGTCGAGCGATGACATCCGGATGCGGTCCCCGAGCAGCGCGCCGCCGCCACGGCTGCGCGTCGGGTCGATGGCGAGGACGGCAACGCGCAGCTTGTCCTGCTGGTCGAGGCGGAGGCGGCGCAGCAGCTCGTCGGTGAGCGAGCTCTTGCCCGAGCCGCCGGTGCCGGTGATGCCGAGGATCGGGACCTGGCGCCGGGTGGCGGCCTCGCGGATCGCGTCCAGGCTCGCGGCGTCGACGTCGCCCTCCTGCGCGCCGGTGATGGCGCGGGCGATGGCGGCGCGCTCACCGGAGAGCACGGCCTCGACGCTCGCTGCCTTGACGTCCCAGGGGTCGAAGTCGCAGTCCTTGACGACCGTGTTGATCATGCCGGCGAGCCCGAGGCGCTGGCCGTCCTCGGGGCTGAAGATCGTGACGCCGGAGTTGCGCAGGCGAGCGATCTCGTCGGGGACGATGACGCCGCCACCGCCGCCGACCACCTTGATGTGCCCGGCGCCGTTCTCCCGCAGGAGATCGACGAGGTACTCGAAGTACTCGACGTGCCCGCCCTGGTAGGACGAGACGGCGACGCCCTGCACGTCCTCCTCGATCGCCGCGTCGACGACCTCCTGGACCGAGCGGTTGTGCCCGAGGTGGATCACCTCGGCCCCCTGGCTCTGCATGATGCGCCGCATGATGTTGATCGACGCGTCGTGGCCGTCGAAGAGGCTCGATGCAGTAACGATGCGGACGTGGTGAGCCGGCTGGTGCAGCTTGGGCTTCTGGTTGCTCACGAGGGGCCTCCGGGCAGGATGCGGCGGTGTGGCGGTTCAGCGCTGACTCGGAAAATACTAGGACTTCCTACTAATGGACGTCAACGCGTCCTGCGCCCTACCATGTGCCCATGACGGTTGGCGGCAGGCGAGGCCTCGACTTCGACCCGATCGAGCGCGCGCGTTCACAGTGGGTCGAGGCGGGATGGTCCGAGGCCGCCGACGGCATGGCCGCGATCACCTCCCTCATGCGCGCCCACCAGATCGTCCTGGCCCGTGTGGAGGCGTCACTCAGGCCGCTGGGGCTGACGTTCGCCCGCTACGAGGTGCTCATGCTGCTGTGGTTCAGCAAGCGCGGCTCACTCCCGATGAAGATCATCGGCTCACGCCTCCAGGTACACCCGACGAGCGTCACCAACGCCGTCGACCGGCTGGAGGACGCCGGGCTGGTCACCCGGTCCACGCACCCCGACGACCGCCGGGCCTATCTCGTCGAGCTCACGTCCTCCGGTCGCGAGCTCGTCGAGCGGGCCACGAAGGCCCTCAACACCGAGGTCTTCGAGCAGCCGGTCCTCTCGCCGCGGGACCAGCGCACGCTCGTCGGCGTCCTGACCCGACTCCGTCACAGCGCTGGCGACTTCTAGCAACCTTCACATGCTCATGCCGTATGCCGCTGAGCTCGCTCCCCGACGAATCTGCCCTCAGGTGGTGGGCCGGCCCACTCGCTTCAGCGCCCGCCAGTCCAGGGCTCGCGCATCGCAGGGCCGCCCGCACTGACCGGGAAGAGTTCCGGCTCACGAAATCCCTTGGCAGAAAAGGCGCTTTCGACCGCGCTGCTGATGTCGTCGACACCTGACGCGGGAACGATCGCAATGGCAGAGCCGCCGAAGCCGCCGCCGGTCATCCGCGCCGCGAGCGCCCCGGCCGTACGGGCGGTCTCCACAGCGGTGTCAAGCTCGGCGCAGGAGATCTCGAAGTCGTCGCGCATCGACCGGTGCGATGCCTCGAAGAGGCTCGGTAGGGCTGCGAAGTCGTCCGCCTCGAGCGCCGCGACCGTGCGGGTCACCCGGTCGATCTCCGTCAGGACGTGGCGGACCCGGCGCCGCAACAAGTCGCTGGACAGGCGGCGCAACGACCCATCGAGGTCCGCGAGCGCCATGTCACGCAGCGAACCGACGCCGAGCTCGGCCACAGCGGCGGCACACTCCTCGCGCCGGTTGCCGTACTGACCGTCGTCGAGGGAGTGCACCGCACGGGTGTTCATGACGAGGAGGGAAAGCCCGTGCGCGGCGAGGTCGAACGGCACGTGCCGGGGCGCAACGTCACCGTCGAAGTCGAGCAGCAGGGCGGTATCGCGGCGAGCCAGCAGTGACGCGGACTGGTCCATGCCGCCCGTTGGGGCTCCGGCCACGTCGTTCTCGGCACGGACGCAGACCTGGGCCAGGGCGCGCCGGCCTTCATCGCCATCGAAACCCTCGAGGGCGAAGAGATCGACCGCCGCCACGGCCACGGCGCACTCCAGCGCGGCCGAGCTGGACAGCCCGGACCCAAGGGGCACTCGGCCATCGACGGCGACGTCAAGGCCGCCGACCCGGTGGCCGGCCTGCTCGAGCGCCCACAGGACCCCGACCGCGTAGGCGGCCCAGCCCCCGCGGCTGCCCTGGAGGAGGCCGTCGAGCGGGATCGTTCGCTCGCCCGGCACCTGCCGCGACAGGATCCGGACGAGCCGGTCGTCTCGGCGGCGCGCGGCGACGTAGGTCCGACGCGGGATCGCCACGGGCAGGCAGAGTCCGTGGTTGTAGTCGGTGTGCTCACCGATGAGGTTGACCCGACCAGGGGCTGACCAGACACCGGAGGGCTCCTCTGCGAAGGCGTCTCGGAAAGCGCCGGCCAGCGCGTCGGGGACAGTGCTCAACTCCAAGGCGCTCAGGCTCCGCCCGCCACGAGGAGGCGTCCGCGGACCCGGCCGGATTCAAGCAGCTCGCCCAGGTTGCGCTCCTGCTCCTTGACCGTGGCGTACCGGGCGTCTGCCCCGTGGGCGTCACGGACCGCGACCTCGACCTCGTCCTCGAGCCGCTGCCAGGTCGCGTCAGCCGGAGCAAGGTCATCCGACCAGACCGCGTCAAGCACCATGAACCCGGCGGCGCCCAGCAGCCACGTCAGCTCCTCCTCGGACGGAAAGGCGTTGCCCCAGGGCACGTCAAACGAGTCACTGGTCGCCATGACGACGAGGAGCCCCAGCCGACCCTTCGGCCGCAGCACGCGCCTCAGCTCCGCGAGCCAGACCCCTTTCTGGTCCGTGGTGCAGAGCGTGCCGAGCGACCAGGCAAAGCGGAACGATCCTGAGGCGAAGGGAAGCCGCGCACCATCCCCTACCAGGGCGGGGAGGCCGAAGAGGGACGCTGCGCCTGCAGCTGCCTGACGCATCGGTTCGACACACACGGGACGCAATGCCGTGTGCATCTTGGCGTAGGCGGCCGGCCCGCCGAGGCCCGCGCCCACGTCGAGGAGACGGCCCGCCGGTTGCGGCCCGAGCCGGGTGAGGATCCAGTCGAGGCCCGAAGGACGGCCGCTACCCCGGCAGGCAGCCGGGATCGCGTGGTCCGGCCCGAGGTCGCTGACGGCCTGTCGAGTCCAGGCCGCCATCGTCCCGAACTCGTCCTGCATCTGCTCGTCCACGCCCATGCACCACTCCTACCCGAAGCCTGACCGGCTCTGTCGAGACACTCCCGGTTGGTCACGCTACGTTGGCGCCGTGACGATGGCGATACCGGTAGTCACGCGGCGGACGCCACGTTGGCTCGTGTGGCACGGGCGCCTGAGTCTCGCGCTGCTCGCGGCACTCCTCGTGTTCGCGGCCGTTGTGCCAGCTGTGGGTGCCCGTAGCGCTTCCCTCTCCGACCTGCGGGCTGCCATCGAGGCGGGCCGGGTCGACCAGGTGAGCGTGACCGGCGCCCTCCCGCCCGGGGCGACCGGGTCCAGCACGGCCCACCTCCTCTGGCAGGACGGCTTGATCGCCCGTGTCACCACCGTGCTGCACCTGAGCGACGGCTGGCACGCCACTCCGCCCCGGCTCGCAGACCTCGACCACCTCGTCGGCGACATGGGTCACGAGCTGAGCGTGGGCGGCAAGCACGTTTCCCTGAGGGCGGTCACCCGGGTTCAGGGGCCGGGCGACAGCACATCGTTGGCCGGATGGCACCTGCCGCTGTGGATGAGTCCGGTTGGAGGCGTGCTCTGGGTCGTCGCCGTGCTCCTGCTGGCCACCGGGCCTGAGCCGCGCTGGGCGACGCGCTGGGCCTGGTTCTGGGCTTTCATCACCCCCCTCGGGGTTGTCGCGCTGCCGCTCTTCGCCCTTGGCTCCGTCCCTCTGCCTGCCAGGCCGGCACCCCGCCGTCCCGGTCACCGACTCACCGGGGGTTGGGCTTTCCTGCTCGTCAACGTGAGCGTTGCGCTCTTCGAGCGCAGCTGATCGCGGCGCAGCCAGGCGAGGTCAGCCCCGCACCAGCCGGCGCAGGTCCGTTGACGGGTCCGCCAGGGCATCGGGGTCGACCCGGATGGCACGGTCGATGAGACGCCTCGCGGCACGCACGGCCTTGGAGTCGTCGACCGCCACGGCACCCACGACCACCCCACCGTGGATCGCAAAGGCCGAGAAGGGCGGCGCCCCCACGGTCCCTCGCACGACGACCTGCCCGGCGCCGAGGTCGCCGACGACCTCGACGTGGAGGCCATGTCGATCGGTCCAGAACCAGCTCGCCGTGGGGATCGGCGTGGGGTTGTCGAGAATGGTGGCCGCGGCCCGCTCGCCGTCGAGCCGAGCCGCCTCCCAGTGCTCGGCACGGGGCTGGACCAGGCCGTCGACCCGCACCTCTGTCGCGTCGCCGATCGCGAGGACCGCCGGGTTCGAGGTCACTTGGCGCCCATCGACGATGACTCCGCGACCCGTGGTCAGACCCGCCGCCTGCGCCAGCGACGTCTCCGGAACCATGCCGAGGGCCAGGACGGCTCGGTCGACGACGAGGCTTCCCTGGCCGTGTGTGAGGTACGCCGTGAGCCGCGCCGCAGGCCCCTCTCCCGTCGACTCGAACCGCTCGACACCGCACTGGCGAACCGTGACTCCGTGTGCCCGGTGGACATCGTGCAGCCACTGGGCGACGGGCTCGCCGAGGACCTGGGCGAGCGGCGGCGAGACGACATCGACAAGCGTCACGTCGGCGCCGAGTCCCGTCAACGTGGAGCTGACCTCTGCGCCGATCAACCCGGCGCCGACGACCAGGAAGCGAGCGCCCGGGCTCGCGACCGCACGGAGCCGGTCCGCGTCGTCGACGGATCGGAGGACATGGACACGCTCGCTGTCGGCGCCAGGAATCGCGGGCCGGGCCGCTCGGCCGCCCGTGGCGATGACGACGCGCCACGCCGCCAGCGTCCTGCCGTCCTCGGTCTCGACGACGCCCTCACCTGGGCGCAGCGCCGCGACGCGCGTGCGCGTGAGCAGGCGCACGTCGTGGTCCTCGTACCACTCGGGCTGCTCGAGCGCGATGTCCGTCAGCCCGCGGGTGCCGGCGAGGTACTCCTTGCTGAGGGGCGGCCGGTCGAGCGGGTGCTGGGCGTCGTCAACGATGGTGATGTCGCCCGAGAAGCCGCCGGACCGCAGGGCCGCGGCGGTGCTGATGCCGCCGATCCCGCCACCGACGATGACCACCTGCTGCGGAACGCCCATGCCCAGTGAGGCTACCCATCACCCGGAGTGCCGGACCGACGAGCCCACTCGCGGAGCGTCAAGAGAGCGGCCGTATGCCGCTGGGCTCGCTTTCCCGGCCACCCTCCACGGGCACGTGGCCGGGGAGCCGGCTCAGCGGCATACGGCCTGAGGTGACGTCACTGGCGGCGCCGCTTGCGGTCGCTGTCGTGCAGCTCCGGGTGAACGTCCACGGGCAACTCCTCGAGCGTGCCCTCCCCCGGCGTCGCCACACCCCAGCCCTCCGTCGTCACGCTGTCGACGGGCGGGTTGCCAACGAGGTGGGAACGCTCGGCCCCCTCCGGGTGGTCAACGCGGGCCTGCATCGTGTCCTCCACGTGGCGGTTGAGCGTCTCCGGGGGGAGTCCCTGCTCATTCGTGCCGCGCCGGGGGTTCAGCATGATCAGCCCGACGACGAGCAGGATGACCATCCCCAGCATGAAGAACAGACCAACTCGATCACCCATGGCTCCTCCTGGATGCCGTGTGGATTGACCCGTCTTCTCGAAGGTACCCGAAACTACCGCCGCCCAACAGCGTTCGGGTATCGCGGCGGTCGGCGCGACTGGTCGAGCGTCAGGCGGCGCGGCGACGATCCGCTTCCGCCGCCTCGCGCTGCTCGCGCGCTCGCTTGGCCTTCGTCACCTTGGCGACGCGCTCGGCCACTAGCTGCGCCGTAGGGTCGCTCGTCTCGCCGAGCTGTGCCGGACCGAAGAACGTCAGACCGAGCTTCCTCAGCTGAAAGCCGATGCGGTATCCGATCGACAGGCCTTCGTTGTCGCCCTTGCCAGCCATGGTGCTCACTTCCGGATATAGTTCGTGTACTAATCATTAGTGTACTGGCTGGAGGGGTCGCCGATGCCGGACGTCCACGATGCGAGGGACGCCCTCTCGACCAGCCTGCTCACTGGCTCGGCGCCGGACGACCTGCTCAGGCTCGACCGACAGGTGTGTTTCGCCTTGTCGGTGGCGTCGCGCAACGTCATCGCGCTCTACCGACCCGTGCTCGAGCCGCTGGGCCTGACCCATCCGCAGTATCTCGTCATGCTCACCCTGTGGGAGCGAGATTCCTTGACCGTCAAGCAGATCGGGCAGCTCCTCAGCCTTGACCCAGCCACCCTCTCCCCGCTGCTCAAGCGTCTGGAGCGGGCTGGCCTCATCAGGCGTGAACGCCACCCCGCCGACGAGCGTGCCCTCGCCGTGACGCTGACCGACGAGGGCCGCGAGCTGCGCGAGCGCGCTCTCCAGGTGCCGCCGCAGATCGTCGAGCGCCTCGGGATGGACATCGACGACCTGACGTCGTTGCATGCCGCCCTGACCCGCGTCATCGCGGCGACGCGCCCCTGATCGCCGTGCCGTCCGGCCCCGGTGGTGGCATCCTGAGAGGGAGCGAGGTCGCCGCTTCAGAAGGTGTGGAGGGAGGGCCAGATGGACGAAGGGCACGAGCCCAAGGTCGAGGTTGCGCCGATCCAGTCGGGAGGCGCCCTCAAAGGGTTCATCATCGTCGGGCGGTGGCCCGAGGACACCGTGGAGTGGACGCACTTCCTCCTGCTGGCGGTCCGGATGGCTGCGGTCCCGCACATGCTTCCGAACGGCAGCACCGTGTTCCGGGTCGTCGAGGACATCCCCGACAAGGCGCCCGAGCACTCGGTCGGGCTCGTCCTCGCCGAGGGCCAGTTCATCGGTGAGCATCCCCTGCGTCCCGGCCAGTTCGCCGACCCCTTGCCTCCCGGCCTTGCCGTGCTGCACCCACCCTCGAGCACCGTGGCGTCGTTGCCGGAGTACGAGACCGCCTCGGGCTGCCTGCTTCTACCGGGCCTGCCGCACCTCGGGCTCGCCCACCGGGCCGCGTGGATCGAGGCCGACAGCCACGGGACCGTGACCCGCCTCGCCGCGGTGGACGGCATCGACCCGGAGGACGACGCAGACACCGCTGCCCTGTCGCTGCTCCTCGCCTCCTGAGTCACCAGTGAACCCCGTGGGGAGCGATTGGGCCGGGCCCGAGGTGACTCATCGCGTCGTCAGCGGCGTCCTGACCCGGGGTGATCGGGTGCTGATGTGCCATCGGCGAGCGGACCGGGCCTGGTACCCGGATGTGTGGGACTTCCCGGGTGGCCACCTCGAGGACGGCGAGACGCCGCATGCTGCCCTGATGCGAGAGCTCCGCGAGGAGCTCGGGATCGAGTCCGACGGCGACGGCACGTTCGTGGCGCGCTGGATCGCGGACGACTTATCGGAGGACATCACCTTCCTCCACGTGCGCGACTGGCAGGGAGAACTGGTCAACCAGGCGCCGGACGAACACGACGACCTCGACTGGTTCACGCTCGGGGAGGCGCTGTCGCTCGAGCTCCCCGACCCGCGCTACGAGGCGTTGCTCCGCGACCTGCTGGCGCCGGCCTCACGCCAAGCGGACGTCGAGGACTGAGAACCCGCTCCCGGATAGCGGCCCCGCATCACCCACATCTGCGCTCACGGGATGATCGTGAGGCGTCGCCGGCAGAATCCTATGTCTATAGTTGTCCATGGACATGAGGGAGGCGAGGGTGACATGAGTACACGTCGGGCGAGAGTCGCGGTGGTCGGCAGCTACGGCGTCGGCCTGACGATGCGCCTGCCGCGGGTACCCGTCGAGGGTGAGACCATCGCCGGCGGCGAGTTCTCCTCGGGCCACGGAGGCAAGGGCTCCAACCAGGCGGTGGGCGCGGCCCGGCTCGGCGCCGACGTCACGCTCCTCACGGCCATCGGCGCGGACTCGATGGGCGACGGGGCACGCCGGCTCTGGGCGGAAGAGGGCATCGACGCCTCCGCCACCGTCACCGTCCAGAGCGCCGCGACGATGGTCGGGATGATCCTCGTCGAGCCCTCCGGCGAGAACCGAATCGTCATCGCCACCGGTGCCCTCGACCACCTCAGCACCGAGCACGTCACATCCTTCCGGCGCCAGCTCGCGGATGCGGACATCGCCGTCGTGTCCCTCGAGATCCCGCTGGCCACCGCCGTCACCGCCCTCCGCACAGCGCGCGAGGCGGGCACGAGAACTCTGCTCAATCCTGCTCCTGCCCAACCGCTTCCGGAGAGCGCGTGGCAGGACATCGACGTCCTCACCCCGAACCGCACCGAGGCGGCCATCCTCCTCGGCCACGACCCCGACGCACAGGAGTCCGCCTGCGACCTCGCCGCACAGCTGCACGCCAAGGGAGTCGGCACCGTCGTCATCACCCTCGGCCCGGATGGAGCCTTCGTGCAGGACGCCGAGGGTGCGCGGACCATCCCGGCCGCGGCTCCCCGTGCGGTGGTCGACACCACCGGCGCGGGCGACAGCTTCACGGCGGCTCTTGCCGTCGCTCTCGCCGAGGACCAGTCCATCGAGGCCGCAACGCGGTTCGCAGCGCTCGCAGGCGCACACACCGTCTCGATCCCCGAGGTGATCCCGGCGCTCCCCCGTCGCGACGACCTCGACTCCCCCGACCGCGCAGCCGCCCAACCCAGCGAGGCAGCAGACCGAGCCTGACCGCAAAGGGGGCTCAGCGGCATACCGAAAGAATGAAAGGAACTCATGAAGGACTTTACGGCGCTCTCTCCACGAGAGCTGGCGCCCTACATCCAGCACACCCTCATCGCCGTTGGCACGACGCGCGACGAGACGATCGCCCACGCCAAGGAGGCGGCCGAGTACGGCTTCGATGCCGCGATGGTCGCCGGCTCATGGGTCGCCCTGACGGCGGAGGTGCTGAGGGGCACCGGCGTCACGATCGCGTCCGCACTCGACTTCCCCACCGTCGGGGTCATGACGAGCGCTGGAAAGGCCGCTGAGGCAGCGGAGCTCGTCCGACTCGGCGCGCAGGAGCTCGACATGGGCGTGCAGGTCGGATGGCTGAGGAGCGGTGACTTCGACGGCTTCCGCGAGGACATCGCCGGAGTGGTGCGGGCGGCCGGCGTGCCGGTCAAGGTGATGCTCGAGCTGCCGCTGCTCACTGACGCCGAGAAGGCCGCTGCCGTCGAGCTCGCCTGCGAGGCCGGTGCCGCCTACCTCAAGAACGCGTCGTCCGGGCAGATCGAGGTGGCGAGCCCGGAGTCGATCCGCTACCTCGTTGAGCGCGCCCCCGAGGGCGTCCTCGTCAAGGCCTCAGGCGGGATCAAGTCCCGCCAGCAGGTCGTCGAGCTGCTCTCCGCGGGGGCGGCGAAGGTCGGCACGAGCGCTGGCATTGCGATCGTCACCGACACGAGCGACGCTCAAACTCAGAGCTATTGAGAGGAGCCCGTATGCCGCTGGGCTTGCTGAGCGCGGACGCCTCCCAGGTGCCTGCAACGTTGCACTCCAGGATCTCCGCGTGGTTGCGTGGGCAGATCGCGAGCGGCGCGTGGCCCGCGCACTACCGGCTGAAGCCTGAGCCGGAGCTCGCGGCGGAGCTCGGAGTGAGCCGTGGGACGCTGCGACGGGCGCTGTCGACGCTCATCGCCGAGGGGGCTCTCGTTCAGGTGCGGGGCAAGGGCACGTTCGTGACGGCGACGGTCGTAGAGCCCGCGATCGCCCAAAAGCTGACGAGCCTCTCGGAGGACTTCGCCGATGCGGGGGTGCGGCTGTCAACCCGGGTCCTGGACTGCTCCGTCGTCGGAGCACCGGCGCCGGTCGCGGCGCTGCTCGACGCCCCGACGGGCCAGCCGATCCTGCGGCTCGAACGGTTGCGGAGCACGACCGCTGGGCCGGTCGCACTGCTCGCCAACTTCGTCCGCACCGACCTGGCGCCGGGTCTCGAGACGGTCGACTTCGAGCAGGAGACGCTGTTCGGTGTCCTCGCCTCGCGGTATGGCCTCCACATCGCAACGGGTCGACGGACCTTCTCGGCGACGGCTGCGCAGGCCGAGGCAGCGGGGCTGCTCGAGGTGCCGATCGGGGCACCGCTGCAGCATCTGGAGCAGGTGACCTACCTCGCGTCCGGTTCGCCGATCGAGTACTCCGACGTGTGGATCCGGTCGGACCGGCTGCGCGTCACGTCGATCCTCACCCGCCACTGACCACTGAAAGCTCTTGGGCCACAAGGAGACCGTTGTGACCGTCCCGTTCATTCTCGACACCGACACCGCGCAGGACGACTGCGTCGCGCTCATCGCCAGCCTGCTCGACCCGGAAGCGGACCTGCGGGGCATCACCATGGTGGCCGGCAACGTCGGCTTCGACCGGCAGGTGCGCAATGCGCAGATGACCCTCAGCGCGGCCGGCCGCCTGGGATCGGTGCCCATCCACCTGGGCTGCCGGCGCCCGCTCGTGGTGCCGTGGGTGTCGGCCGAGAACGTCCACGGCGACGGGTCCGGCGGCCTCGACATGGACTTCGCCGGGACGGTGACGGAGGACGAGCACGGGGTCGATGCGCTGATCCGGCTGACGGCCGAGTCGCCGGGCGAGATCTCCGTCGTCGCCATCGGTCCGCTGACGAACATCGCGATGGCGGCCGTCAAGGAGCCAGACTTCGTCCGGAACGTCAAGAGCCTGGTCATCATGGGCGGCTCGAACAACGGCCGCGGAAACATCAGCGCGGCTGGCGAGTTCAACTTCTACGTCGACCCGCACGCCGCGCACGTCGTCTTCGAGGCCGGTTTCCGCGACATCACCGTCGTGCCGTGGGCGCCGCTGACGCTCAATGACGCGGTCTTCAGCCGGGAACAGCTGGCTGGCATCGAGGCGATCGGCACGCCCCTGTCGAAGTTCTTCCTCACGGTCTGCGGGCCGACCCTGGCCTTCGACGAGAGCGTCGGCATCCCGGGCACGACGCACCCGGACTCGTTGTCGGTAGGTGTGCTGCTGCACCCCGAGCTGGTGACGAAGGCCGCCGACTACCACGTCGCGGTCGAGATGGACTCGGCGCTCACCCGCGGCTACTCGGCGATGTCGTGGGGAGTGCACGGGCTCGAGTCGAACGCCCGCGTCATCGAGGCGGCGGACGCCGCGGGGTTCTACACGTGGATCTCCGGATTGTTGGCTACGTCGTCCACAGTGAGCCGACCCCTGCGCGGCGGCTTCTTCGACTGAGTCGCCGTGAGCCCGGCCGGCGTCCTCCATGACGTCACGGGGGTGTCCCGGGCATGCCTCTCGCCCCGCCAGGGCTCGGCGGGGTCGTGGGGCGGGGGCGCTATTCGTGCCAGGTGACGCTGGTCGCGGTGACGGTCGCGGTCAGCTCGTGACGGTGCACGTGGGTGTGGTGCCGCCGGCAGAGCAGGGCGGTGTTGAGCAGGCTGGTCCTGCCGCCGGCCCACCAGTGGCGCACGTGGTGCGCGTCGGTCCATTGCGCGGGGATGGTGCAGCCGGGGAAGGAGCAGCCCTGGTCGCGCTGCCAGAGCGCGGCCCGCAGGCCCTTGGTGACCAGCCGCCGGCTGCGGCCCACGTCCAGCGGCTCGCCGGTGGTGCCCAGCACCATCGGGATGATCTCGGCGTCGCAGGCGAGGCGGCGCACCGTGGCCACCGAGAGCACGTCACCGGACAACGCGAGTCCGGCGCCGCGCAGGTTCCCGGCGAGCACGTCGTGCTCGACGGTGACGACCAGCTTGGCCTTGTCGGTGACCGGCAGCCG
>NZ_DATCWX010000360.1:0-9659 GCF_036566125.1 Intrasporangium sp. | reverse complement strand
GGCCGTCCTGCGCAGCCATTTCCAGAGGGAGCTGGGGCTGCCCCCGCTGCAGTACCGCAAGACATTTGCCGGCGCCCTGGCCCGCTCACGCGAGCCGGCGCTGAACTGACCCAGAGATCATCGGGCTCTCTACGGAAGTATTTGATCCACGCTAGAGAAGCCTAGAAGACCTCATCGACCACGGTTGCGGTTGCGGCGGTGGATCTCCGCGCTGAGCACCGTCGCGAAGCCGCACCAGGCGACGTAGGGTACGAGCGCGCGACCCGCCACCCCGTTCGCCGGCACCGTCCGTCGCACCAGATCCGCCCCGCTGGCCGTCAGCAGCCCAGACTCCAGCGCTGCCCCGCCGGGGGTCCGTCGCCGCCAGAAGAGCACACTCCACGCGGTGTTGAGCGCGAGGTTGAGCCCGAGGGCCCCGAGGTATCGCTGCCGTGTGGACCGCGAGCCATCCTCTCCCTCAGCCTGGTTCCGGTCGATTGCGGTGAGAGCTGCGGCGGCGCTCGCCGCGATGTCGGCATAGAGCAGTGTCCAGACGATCGGGAAGGCCGCCTTCGGGGGTTGCCACGCAGGCAGGTCGAGGCTGCGGTACCACCGGGAGCCGGGCTTGGTCGCCAGGGACCCGATCACCGCGCTCGCCGCGACGGCAGCGCCCGTGAGGGCCAGGTTGCGCAGTGCCGTGTCCGGTGCTGCTCCCTCCATCGCCCGTCGCACCGCCTCGTCGAAGCCGGTGAGGCCGCCTGGCACCTCGACGAGGTCGAGCAGGTCCGACTCCTTGGCGACGACCTCGTGGACGAGACTGCCGACGAGCGGCTTCGCGACCCCGGCGCCGATCGGGGTGACCAGTCCGACCCAGTGGCTTGCGAGCCGGGGCGTGAGGACGGGCACCGTCACGACGAGCCGCTGCCGCAACCCCGTCACGGAGGCGAAACGCTGGATCATCTCCCGGTAGGTCAGCACGTCCGGCCCGCCGATGTCGAAGGTCCGGTTGACGTTCGCGGGCAGGTCGGCGGCTCCGACGAGGAGGGTCATCACGTCGTCGACGGCGATGGGCTGGATCCGGTTGTCGAGCCACTTCGGGGCCACCATCGCGGGCAGCCGGGTCGTCAGGTGGCGCAGCATGTCGAACGACGCGGAGCCGTCACCCAGCACGACGGCGGCCTGGAGCACGGCGGTCGGCACACCGGACGAGAGCAGGATGCGGCCGACCTCCACCCGGGACGCCAGGTGCGGAGACAGCTCCTCGTCGTCGGGATGGAGTCCGCCCAGGTAGACGAGGCGCCGCACCTCCTGCTCCCGGGCCACGTCTCCGAATGCCGTTGCCGCCTCCCGGTCGCGCTCGGCGAAGTCCGGGCGGTCGTCCATGGAGTGGATGAGGTAATACGCAGTCCGTATGCCGCTGAGTGCCTTTCGGAGGTCCGCGCGGTCTGCGACGTCCCCCACGACGATGTCGACCTGGTCAGCCCACGGCCGGTCGTCGAGCGAGCCGGCCCGCCGGGTCAGCACCCGGACCTGCCAGCCGTCCGAGAGCAGCCGGGGGACCAGTTGCCCGCCGACATGGCCGGACGCCCCGGTGACCAGTGCCAGCCGTCCCTGGGAGGTGGTGGCCGGCGGAGTCATGCGCTCCGCAGTGCGTTGGTTGGTCGGGTTCATGAATCTCACCTCACGAGGTCGAGGACTGGTGGCAGCAGCAGGAGCATCCCGGTCGACCACGTGATGTGGGTGATGACCGGTCCGAGAATGCCGCCGGTGACGCGCCGCTGCAGGGCGGTGACCACGCCCACGACCGCGGCCGCGAGCACGAGCAGCGGTACGCCGCTGCCGACGGTGGTCAGCGTGTAGAGGATGGTCGTGACGCCAATGGCGTGGCTCGGCAGCGCCGCATAGAGGGCGCCGCGGAAGTAGAGCTCCTCCGCGACGCCGTTGAGGACGGTGATGGCGAGGACGACCGGGAGGGAGCCGTAGCGGGCGTGGTCGAGCAGGTCGTCGACCGGCTCGCGGAGCCCCGGCAGCCGCGCGACGACGAGGGCTCCGGCCAGGAACAGGGCGAGCAGCAGCGATCCCAGCGCGAGGGACTGGACGACGGGGCGGTCTGGCGTCGAGCCCCGTCTCGTATGGCCTCGGCCAAGCCGCAGCGGGCCGGAGAGGACGGCACCCGCAGCCCATACGGCAGCCAGGGCGAGCGTCGCCGCGTAGAAGAGTGGGTCCCCGGGACGGATCCGCAGGGCCCACGCCAGCACGACCGCTCCGACGACCAGGGTGAGCCCGACGACGACCCGTCGTCTGATCTGGGTGCCAGGAGGGTCGGCCACCGCTCCGGGCACCGGTCGGACGAGAGCAGCGTCGAGGAAGGCACGCAGCTCGGCCACGGGGCCACGCATCGACTCACCTCCTGACCAGCTCGTAGCGGGCCAGGGCCTCTCTCCGCTCGTCATCATGGTTGACGACCCGCCTCGGATACCCGTTGACATACCCGTTCCCGTGGAGCCACGGCTCGTGGACCGCCGCTCCGGCCACGTGGGCGAGCTCCGGCACCCACCGGCGCACGTAGTCGCCTGCGGGGTCGAAGCGGCGCGCCTGTCGCACCGGGTTGAAGACCCGGAAGTACGGGGCGGCATCCGTGCCCGTCCCCGCCACCCACTGCCAGCCGTGGTTGTTCGAGGCGATGTCGCCGTCGAGGAGGTGGTCGAGGAAGTGGCGAGCCCCGATCGGCCACCAGACGTGGAGGTCCTTGGTGAGGAAGCTCGCCGTGACCATGCGCAGCCGGTTGTGCATCCAGCCCTCGGCTAGCAGCTGCCGCATGCCCGCGTCAACGAGGGGATAGCCCGTCCGCCCCTCGCGCCACGCCTCGACGAGGCGGTCGCTCTCCGGCGCGGAGTCGTAGGCGAGGTCGGTCAGCTCCGGGCGCAGGTCCTGCCACGCCGAGTCCGGCCGGTGCCAGAGCACGTCGGCGTAGAACTCGCGCCAGGCCAGCTCGGTGACGAACGTCGCGGCGCCGCTCGTCCCGCCCTCCGGGTGAGACGCGACGTCAGCGAGGAGCGTGCGCGGATGGATCTCGCCGTACTTCAACGGGATCGACATGCGACTCGTGGCATCGAGGTCAGGGCGGTCGCGGTCGCGGTCATAACCTCCGAGTCGCCCGTCGGCGAGGAAGTCGATCCACTTCTGCCTCGCGGCCAGCTCGCCGGCGCCGTCACCGTGCGCACCGATCGCCGAGCCGCCAGGAAGTGCGACGCTGCCCACATCGCCGTCGAACCAGGTGACCCGTCGTGGTGGCGGAACCGGCGGCGGTGAGCCGTGGGCACGCCAGGCCCGCGCGAACGGGGTGAAGACGCGGTAGGGCTCACCACTCTGCGTGACCACGAGACCGGGCTCAGCGGCATACGGCGTCCCTGTGGTGATGAGGCGACGGCCGTCAGTGGACAAGGCTGACGCAACCGCAGCGTCCCTTCGGCGTCCGAAGGGCGTCGTCTCCCGGGTCACGTGGACCCTCTCCGCACCGACTTCGCGGGCGAGGCCGGGGATGACCTCGACAGGGTCCCCGGTCCGCACGACGAGGCGGCCGTCGAGGGAGTCGGCGAGCGCCCGGACGGACGCGACGAGTCGTCGCGACCGTGGCCGGTCCGGCGCGAGCAGCCGAGGGTCGAGCACGAAGACGGGGAGCACCGACGTGCCCGCGTCCACGGCCGCCCGCAGGGCGGGGTGGTCGCAGGTCCGAAGGTCGCGCCGGAACCAGAGGAGCGAGACGGTCACGCCTTGGCACCCCGTGTGGTGATCGCGGTCCAGAGCCGCCCCGGCACGAGCCGGGCGACGCCCATGGCAACCGCCATCCGCCGGGGGAACACGATGTTCTCGTTCCCGCGCTCGAGGCCGTCGGCGATGGTCCGGCCCGCCTCGTCCGCCTCGATGATGAACGGCATGGGGAACTGGTTGGCCGATGTCATCTCGGTGCGCACGAAGCCGGGAGCTACCGTCGTGACACGGATTCCCTTCGGCGACAAAGACGCTCGCATCGCCTCGAAGAGGTTGAGCTGAGCGGCCTTGGTGGCGCCGTAGGCCTCCGACCCCGCGAGGCCTCGGTAGCCGGCCACCGATGCTATGCCGACGAGGTGGCCCCGGCCCTGGTCCACCAGGCCCGGGACAACCGCCGCCAGCACGTTGTTGAGTCCGAGCAGGTTGACCTCGACGTGCCGGGCAAACATCTCGCGATCCCACTCTGCAGCATCGAACTGCTTCCAGTAGCCGGCACTGAAGACGACGGTGTCCAGGCCGCCGAGCGCTTCACGCACTGCAGCGACCGCCACTTCCACCGCATCGGCGTCCGTGACGTCGGCGGGGACGGTCGTCATGCTGCCGCGGGACACCGCGGCGAGCTCGACAGGTCGCCGACCGCTGATCGCGACCTCCGCACCACGCCGGACGAGCTCGCGCGCCAACTCGGCGCCGATCCCACTGGAGGCGCCGACGACCCAGACCTTCCGCCCGCGCAGCCCCGCGCTCATGCTGCCCGCTCGAGACGGAGCTGGGCCACGTCGAGATAGCCGGAGGCGAAGCCGGCCTCGCAGTAGGCCAGGTAGAACTCCCACTTGCGACGGAACGTCTCGTCGAAGCCGAGGCGCTGCACAAGCGGCCAGGCCCTGAGGAAGGTCTCGCGCCAGCGCCGGAGCGTCTCGGCGTAGTCCTGGCCGAAGGTGTGCACCTGGGTCAGCCGCAGCTCGGTCTCCCGCTCGGTGACCTCGCTGACCGCCTGCAGGCTCGGGATGAGGCCGCCCGGGAAGATGTGCTTCTGGATCCAGCCGAAGGAGCGGCGCGTCACGAGATAGCGGTCATGGGACATCAGGATCGCCTGGATGGCGACGGTGCCGCCCTGGGCGAGGAGACCGTCGAGGGCCCGGAAGTACGTCGGCCAGTACTCCTCGCCGACCGCTTCGATCATCTCCACCGAGACGATCGCGTCGAAACGGCCTCGCGCCTCGCGGTAGTCCTCCACCCGGATGTCAACCGCGTCGGCCACGCCGGCGGCTTCGGCGCGCTGTCGGGCAAGGGCGGCCTGCTCGCGGGAGAGCGTCAGGGTCGTGACGCGGGCCCCGCGCCTGGCGGCCTCGATCGCGAGCGTCCCCCAGCCGGTGCCGATCTCGAGGACGCGGGTGCCTTGGGTCACGCGCGCCTCGTCGAGGATGGCGTGGACCTTGCGCAGCTGTGCCTCCTCGAGCGACTGCGACCGCAGCGACCTGGTGCGGTCGAAGAGTGCCGAACTGTAGGTCAGCGTCTCGTCGAGGAACGAAGCAAAGAGGTCGTTGGACAGGTCGTAGTGGGCCTCGATGTTGCGCCGTGACCCGGTGAGCGTGTTGCGCTGCTCGCGTGGGACCGCACGGTCGACGATCCTCCGGAGCGCGACCCATGGGCGGGGGACCGCCGTCGTCAACCGCTCGGCGAACGGCAGCAGCACGTCGGCGAGGTCGGTGCCGGGGGCAGCGCGCCAGTGTCCGTCCATGTATCCCTCGCCGATCCCGATCTTCGGGTCGCGGGCGAGACGCTCGAAGAATGCCGTTGGGTGCCGGAGCTCCACGACAGGCCGTATGCCGCTGGGCTCGGTCCCGCTCGCGTGTGACCGGCCCAGCCGGGAGCCGTCGGGGAGGACCACGTCGACCGGGACCCGGTCGAGGACCTGCTCGAGGATGATCCGGGCCAGCGCAGTCCGGAGGCGGATCGGCGCCAGGGGCGGGGCGAAGGGTTGCGGTTGGATCGT
Organism: Intrasporangium sp.; assembly: GCF_036566125.1. Taxonomy (GTDB): domain Bacteria; phylum Actinomycetota; class Actinomycetes; order Actinomycetales; family Dermatophilaceae; genus Intrasporangium. The sequence continues at coordinate 3,913 of NZ_DATCWX010000360.1, read as the reverse complement.
CGTCATCGGACGGCCTCCTCGAGCTGTTGTTGTCGGGGCACGACGGTCAGGCCTCTCAGCCACAGGCGTACCCCGTGCCATCGGATGAGAGTCGTCACCCGATGGGTCATGGACAGGTGTCGCGCGGTGGTGGACAGCAGCGTGCGGCCCGTGGCAGGCGTCGGCGTCCCGGACACAGCGGCATCGAGGACGGTTCGGCCATCGCGCACCAGCCGGATGGCCACGGCCACCCGCCGCGCGTCGAGGACGAGTCGTACCTGGTATTCGCCGGAGACGTCGTTGAACGGAGAAACATAGAACGCCTTGTCGACCTGTGCACGGCCTGCGTCATCCACATCGACGAGATAGGCGTGGCGTCCCTGGTACGTGTTGTGCACCTCGAGGACCGCTGCCGCCAGCCGACCGTCTGGAGCGATGCACCAGAAGACGCTCAGTGGGTTGAAGACGTGTCCGAGCGAGCGAGCATGGGCGAGCATGAGGACCCTCGTGCCGGAGGGCAGCTCGACTCCCTGCTTCACGAGGAAGTGGTCGAGGTCACCGCGGATGCCACCGCCGTGCCGCCCTCCCTCGAAGTGGTCGGCGGCATCGAAGCGGGCGAGGAGGGACAGCGGCCACCGGTGGCGCGGTAGATCGTCGAGGTCGACGAGCCACTGGAAGTTGCTGTGCCGGAAGCGATGGACCAGGGGAGTGCGGCGCGTGTGCGTGACTGCACCCTCGACGAGGCTCGGCACCGGCGGCGGCACCACATGCATGGTCACCACCGCACCCCGAACGACGCCGCGGCTGCGACGCCGGAGCGGCAGCCATCCTCGTGAAAACCCCAGCCCAGGTGGGCACCGGCGAACGCGAGGCGCTCGCCGCCTGCCGAACGAAGCCGAGTCGCTGCGGCGACCGCTGCGCCGGTGAAGATCGGGTGCTCGTAGGAGATCTCGGCGGTGACGGTGGCCGGGTCGACGAAGCCGGCGGGATCGAGCGTGACCATGTGGTCGTCGCCCTCAGGCAGGCCTTGCAGTCGATTCATCCAGTAGCTGACCATCACCTGTGGACTCGCGGCGTCGCAGGAGCGCATCCGGTAGTTCCACGAGGCACGCGCCCGTCGGGCAGGCGGGAGTACGGCCGAGTCACGGTGGAGCCACACCGAGTTGCGCGAGTACTCGATCGCCGCGAGGTCCTCCTTCTCCTCTGGGGTCGCGTCCGCGAGCAGTCCGAGCGCCTGGTTGGCATGGGTCGCGACGACGACCCGGTCGAAGCGCTCGGGCGCGGCATCGCCGACCCGCACGTCGACACCGTCGTCATGGCGCTCGACCGCCGTCACGGGGGCGAGGCGTCTGACGTCGGGCAGGCGGGCGACGAGGCGGTCGACGTAGGTGGCGGAGCCCCCGACGACCGTGCGCCACTGCGGGGAACCGGTGACGCTGAGCATGCCGTGATGGTCCAGGAACTGGAACAGGTGCCGGGCCGGGTAAGTCTGAGCATCGAGGTCGCCGCACGACCACACGCACGACACCAGCGGGATGGCGAAGTGACGGATGAAGTAGGTGGAGAACCCGCCGTCGCGAAGGAACTCGCCCCAGGTCGGCTCGGGGGACGGATGCGCCAGGAGCGCCTTGGCTTCCCGATGGAAGCGCGGCACCTCGGTGAGCATCCGGACGAACCGCGGATCAGCGATGTGCCATGGTTGGGCCAGGATCCCTGCCACGCCTCGGCCGCCTGCGTAGGACAGGCCGCATCCCTCGCACGTGATGCTCATGCTCATCTCGGTGGGTCGGGTCTCGACGTCGAGCTCCCTGAAGAGACGCAGCAGATGGGGATAGGTGCGCTCGTTGTGGACGATGAACCCGCTGTCGATCCGCAAGGAGCTGTTCGGTCCCGGCACCGTGTGCGTGTGCGCGTGACCGCCGACCCGGCTGTCCGCCTCGAAGAGTGTGACCGAGTGGGAGCGGGACAGGACGTGCGCGGCGGTCAACCCCGAGACGCCTGATCCGATGACGGCGGCGGTGGGCTGTCTGGACTGCTTCATGTCTTTCAATGTAGAGTGTACGTATAGTGTTTGTCAAAGGTTAGTCCAAGGAGAGCATCATGAAGTTCGTCCGCACGCTCACTGTTCCGTCACCCGTCGAGCAGGTCTTCGCCTACCTGTCCGACTTCACGACGACGAACGAGTGGGATCCCGCCACCGTCCGGACCGAGCGCATCTCCGGCTCAGGTGAAGTCGGCACGCGCTACCGGAACATCTCTCGCTTCATGGGACGGGAGGCGGAGGTCATGTATGTCGTCACCGACCTGGAGCCAGATCGTCGGTTCGCGCTGCGCGGGGAGAACGGCACCCTGGTGGCCCTCGACGACATGAGGGTGCAGGGCGAGGGCTCCGGGACGACGGTCACCTACGCCGCCACCTTCGAGCTGAAGGGCGTCCGGAAAATCGCCACGGTGGTGGTCGCGCCGGCTCTCAGGCGGCTCGTCGACGACGGCGCCGACGGTCTTCGCCGAGCGCTGCAGAGACTCTGAGCCGGTCACCGGGCCGGGCAAGACATAGACTGCACAAACCATGTACACGATCAAGCGGGCTGCGCAGCTGACCGGTATCAGCCTGTCGACCCTGCGGGCCTGGGAGCGCCGTTACGGCGTCGTCAGCCCCGCCCGGTCGGACGGCCGCTACCGCCTCTACTCGGACGCGGACCTCCGTGCCCTCGGAATCATGGCGAGCCTGGTCAACGAGGGATGGTCGGCCCGGGAGGCCGCTGCCGAGACGAAGGCACGCACCTCCGGGTCCGCCTCCACGCCGACGCCGGAGCCGCCGGCCGGACCGGCCGAGCCGTCGGCGCTCCCCGGCCTCGACCGCCTCGTCGAGGCGGCCCAACAGCTGGACCCGGTGATGGCGGCGGACGTCCTCGACGACGCTTTCGCGCGGGCCGGCTTCGAGCGGGTCGTCGACGACTGGCTCATGCCCGCGCTCCTCGCCATCGGCGACGCGTGGGCAGACGGCCGCATCTCGGTCGCGGGCGAGCACCTGCTCAGCTATGCCGTCCAGCGACGCCTGGCCGCGGCCTACGAGGCAGCCGCAGCGAGGGCCAACGGTCCGGTGGTGACGCTCGGGCTGCCTATGGGTGCCCGGCACGAACTAGGCATCCTCGCCTTCGCCGTGGCGGCCCGGCGCGCCGGGTTCTCCACCGCCTACGTCGGTGCCGACCTCCCTCACGATGACTGGGAGGTCGCGGTGGGCGCCCGAAGCGCCGACGCAGTCGTTCTCGCCGTTCCTCGCCCGGCCGATGTCGCACCGGCGCGCCAGCTGTGCGAGCGGCTCTCGGAGGCTCACCCGGATCTTGTCGTCTTCGTCGGCGGCGCTCGGCAGGACGAGATCGGGGCGGGCAGTGTGCCTCTTGGCCATCGCATCGCCAGCGGCGTGGAGCTCATGGCGGCGAGGCTCGCACAGCGGCGCCCGGACCGCAGTGAGCGGCCGGGCGCCGGTGGGTCAGAGACGGTTCAGCACCACGGGTAGACGAAGAGACTCGAGGAGCCGGCTTGGTGGTCGGCGAGGATGACGGAGAGCGGGAGCGGGTCAGGCAGGGCCGCGACGTTCGTGGTGGCCCGCGGCGCGACCCCGAGGGATACCGCGGTCGCGATCGGCAGTCCGTCGCGCGCGACATCGTCGATGAGGCCGGCTCCGATGAGCGTCTTGAGGCCTGCCTTCTGGCAGGCCGTGTCAGGGGCAGCGGCGGCGGGGCCGGCCACGGCCACAGTGGCGAGGGTGCCGAGAGCGGCGGCGGCAAGTGTGGCGGTCAGCTTCTTCATGGGAACTCCTTGAGGTGGTGGCCAGGCTCCGGAGGAGCTGGTGGGATCCCATTGTGTGACTGTCTGACCAAGGTTTGTCAAGGGTTTGTCCAAACCTCTTCCCACCTCGACTGAGGATGCG
>NZ_DATCWX010000213.1:0-4827 GCF_036566125.1 Intrasporangium sp. | reverse complement strand
GGCCCGCCGCTCGGCCAGCGGCGAGTCCCCCTCGTAGAGGTACTGGGCGACGTAGCCGAAGACGAGGGACTTCGCGAACGGGCTGGGCTGCGCCGACTCGACATCGACGACGGTCACTGCGCGAGAGCGGATCTCAGTCATCAGGTCGACGAGGCCTGGCACGTCGAAGACGTCCTGGACGCACTCCCGAACGGCCTCGAGGACGATGGGGAAGGTCGGGTACTGGCTCGCCACCTGGAGCAGCTGAGCGGCCCGCTGGCGCTGCTGCCACAGGGGCTGGCGCCGGTCCGGGCGCCTGCGCGGCAGGAGCAGCGCCCGTGCTGCACACTCGCGGAACCGAGCCGCGAACAGGGCCGACCCACCGATCTCCTGCGTCACGAACTCGACGACGTCCTCCGGCTCGAGCGTCACGAGCTCGACGAGCTGGCGGCCGATCTCCCCACTGGAGGCAGCCGCGCCACCCTCGTCGAACTCGAGGTCGGGCAGGCGGAACACGATGCCGTCGTCACCGTGCATGGCCTGCACGTCGATCCCGAAGCGCTCCCGCATCCGGGCCGCGACGCAGAGCGCCCACGGCGCATGGACCTGCCCGCCGAAGGGCGAGAGGACGGCGACGCGCCAATCGCCGATCTCGTCCCGGAACCGCTCGACGACGATGGTCCGGTCGTCGGGCACGTGCCGGGTGGCCTCGCGCTGCTCGGTGAGGTAGGCGAGCAGGTTGTCGGCCGCCCACTCGTCCAGCCCCGCCTGGACGACTCTGGCCCGCGCCTTGGCGCTGGGCAGCCCGACGACCTCGCGGACGAAGGCGCCGACGGCACGACCCAGCTCGGCGGGCCGGCCCTGCTGGTCGCCCTTCCAGAACGGCAGGCGCCCGGCCTGCCCCGGCGCCGGCGTCACGAGGACCCGATCGTGGGTGATGTCCTCGATCCGCCACGACGACGTGCCGAGCGTGAAGACGTCACCGACCCGCGACTCGTAGACCATCTCCTCATCGAGCTCGCCGACCCGGCGCCCCGGCCCCTCACCCGACGCGAGGAAGACGGCATACAGACCTCGGTCGGGGATCGTCCCACCGCTCGTCACGGCGAGGCGCTGCGCACCCCGACGCCCGGTGAGCGTGTCGGTGATCCGGTCCCACACGATGCGGGGGCGCAGCTCGGCGAACTCGTCGCTGGGGTACTTGCCGGCGAGCATGTCGAGCGTCGCCTCGAGCACTGAGCGAGGCAAACCTGCGAAGCTCGCCGCCCGCCGCGCGAGCGCCTCCACCTCGTCGACCGTCCAGTCGTCCATCGCACACATGGCGACGATCTGCTGGGCGAGCACGTCGACCGGGTTGGCGGGGATGCGCAGGCTCTCGATCGCGCCGGCCTGCATTCGCTCGACGACGACGGCGGTCTGGACGAGGTCGCCGCGGAACTTCGGGAAGAGCACCCCGCGGCTGACCGCACCGACCTGGTGCCCGGCCCGCCCGACCCGCTGGAGGCCGCTCGCCACGCTGGGCGGGCTCTCGACCTGCACCACGAGGTCGACGGCACCCATGTCGATGCCGAGCTCGAGGCTGCTCGTCGCGACGACGGCGGGCAGCCGCCCGGCCTTGAGGTCCTCCTCGATCGCTGCCCGGTGCTCCTTGCTCACGGAGCCGTGGTGCGCCCGGGCGAGGACGGCAGGGGCGCCGTGGCTGGCTCCCGACTGCGCCATGATCTGCGCCGGCGGGCGACCCTGATCGAGTGGACGACTTCTGGGCTCCCCGGCGAAGCCGGTCACCCCAGAAGTTGTTCTCTCGATCTCATCGGCTGCCCCTTCCTCAGACTGACGCTCCTCCCAGATCTCGTTGAGGCGGGAGGTCAGCCGCTCGGCGAGCCGACGGGAGTTGGCGAAGACGAGGGTCGAACGGTGCTTCGTGATGAGGTCGGCGATCCGCTCCTCGACGTGCGGCCAGATAGACGCCTGAGGAGCGTTGCCCGCAGCGGGGCCGGACAGGTCGGGCACTCCCGGGGAGATCTCGACCGGGGCGCCCGACAGCTCAGCCATGTCAGGGACGGGGACGACGACGTCGAGGTCCCACTCCTTCGTCGACGGCGGCTGCACGATCTCAGCCGGACGACCTCCAGCGAGATAGCGCGCCACCTCCTCGACGGGTCGCACCGTTGCGGAGAGGCCAACCCGCTGGGCGGGCTTGCCGAGCAAGGCGTCCAGGCGCTCGAGGGACAGGGCAAGGTGGGCGCCGCGCTTCGTGCCGGCGACGGCGTGGACCTCGTCGACGATGACCGTCTCGATGCCATGCAGGGCCTCGCGCACGGACGACGTCAGCATGAGGAACAGCGACTCAGGCGTCGTGATGAGGATGTCCGTCGGCGTCCGGGCGAAGGCGCGGCGCTCGGTTGCCGGCGTGTCACCGGAGCGGACCGACACCCCGATCTCGGGGACCGGCAGCCCGAGCCGCGTGGCGGCGTGCCCGATGCCGACGAGCGGTGCACGGAGGTTCCGCTCGACGTCAACGGCGAGCGCCTTCATGGGCGAGACGTAAAGGACGCGGCACCGCGCCAGTCGCTCCTCCGGCACCGGCTCCGTCGCCATCCGGTCGATGGCCCAGAGGAAGGCGGACAGCGTCTTCCCCGAACCGGTGGGGGCGACGACGACGCAGTGGTGACCGGAGGAGATGGCCTCCCAAGCCCCCGCCTGCGCCGCGGTGGGCGCGCGGAAACTGCTCCGGAACCACGCTGCCGTCGCCGGAGAGAAGCGGTCGAGCACCTCGACGCCCGCCTGATCTGCCTTGGCCATCAGGCCCAGCCTGCCACCCAGCGGTGACACCGCCCTCCGTGGGAGGTCAATGGGTCCCACGGAGAGCGGTCGTGGAGGTCAGTGCCCCGCGTCTGGGGTCCCCGCCTGGTGCTCCTCACCCTCGTGCGCTGCCTCGGCCTCGATCGCGCTGCCAATGTCGACGACGTACTTCTCGAACATCAGCTCGGCCTCGACGCGCTCGCGGCTCGTCTCCACGGTCTTGTTGGCGGCCTCAGCGGCTCGTGCGTCGAGGACGCCCTGGTAGCGCTCGGACACCTTTGCCCGAAGGCTCCCGTCGAGCATCGTGAGCACGGCGTCAGGATTGCCCTGGCCGAGCGACTCCTCTGCTGCCTCCAAGGCCGGATTCTCCTCCAGCTGCTCCTTGATGCCGGTGTAGGAAGCCCCTTCGCCGACACGGTGCAGCCGTAGGGCCGTCTCCTTGAAGTACTCGTCGGCGAGCTCCTGGACCTGTGGCCCTCGGTTTCGGACTGCCATCGTCTCGTCGAAGGCTGCCTTGAGCTCCTGCTCCTGGTCGGCCTTGACGTAGGGGAGGATGAGGTTCACGTCTCCCTTCTCGAGCGCCTGTGTGGCGGAGGTGACGACCGGACCCTCCCTCGAGTCGCAGTGTGCGGATGCCGGTGCGGCCTGGACCGCCACCACGGCGAACGCCGCGATGAGGGTGGCGATGGTGGCGACCACGGCTCGGCCGAGCCTTGACCGCCCGAGTTTTGACCTCCTGAGCCTTGTTATCGGATTCCTTGGGATGATGGACGCGTTCATGAGTTTCTCCTTTCGATGCGTCCCGGAGAGGATGCGGCTGTTCTCCGTCGGGAAAAATGACGTGGATCAAGGACGCGGCAGCCCACCGCATGGCACCGCGGATCCGCCTGCTCCTCGGTATTGGCCGCAGGCTGGCGGGCCTCAGCGCAGGCCATCGCCGGTGAAGCGCCGGATCCTCGGCGTTCCCGACGGGCCGGTTGTGAGCAAGGAGGCAGCCGCCGCAATGGCCAAGGGAGTGCCGGATCTGCTCGGTTGCGACCTGGCTGTGGCGGTCAGGGGCGTCGGCGGTCCGGAGGAGCAGGACGGGCAGCCCCCGGGGACGGTGGGTTCGGGATCTCCAATTGGGGTCTGGTGGCAACCGAGCTGCAACGCTGGGACGGTGGGCCGGAGGAGGTCGTGAACCAGACGACCCTGCGCGCGTTGATCATGCTGATGCGCGTCCCGCACGATCCCGCCGCCCTCGGCCGAGCGGCATACGGCCGTCTCTTCACCACTCCACGTTGGGCTCGCGTCTTGTCGGGGTTTGGCATCGGGAGGAGAGTGGAACGTGGGCGACGTGCCGGATGGCCGCTGACGCCCCTCGGCCAATGCCAGCGCCTGCCGACGCACCGCCTCCACCACCCACCAGGACGAACCTGAGGTACGAGGAGGAACGCATGACGACTGCCCGAGACATCATGAACGCTGGAGCGACCTGCGTCAGCGAGGACCAGAGCCTGCTCGAGGCCGCGCGGATGATGCGTGACATGGGAGTGGGCTCCCTACCCATCTGCGGCAACGACCAGAAGCTGCACGGCATCATCACCGATCGCGACATCGTCGTGAAGTGCGTCGCCGAGGGCAAGGACGTCTCGACGTGCACAGCCGGTGAGCTCGCCCAGGGCGAGGTCACCTGGGTGGACGCCATGACCGACGTGAACGACGTCGTCGACGTCATGGGCCGCGAGCAGGTCAAGCGGCTGCCTGTCATCGAGGACCACCAGCTCGTCGGCATGATCAGCGAGGCCGACCTCGCGCGTCACCTCGACGAGCACCAGCTGAGCGAGTTCGTGGAGAAGGTCTTCGCGCGTCCCTGACCTTCACTGCACGACCCTTCAGCCGTATGCCGCTGGGCCGGCTCCCGTCCGGGAGCCGGCCCAGCGCGCAACGACGTTTGACACCAGGGCCTGCACCGTTTCCCTTCGAAGCGCGAGGGGTAGTGGGCTGTCGTGAACCTGTCCAACGGCCACCGCCGAACGCCACGACGAGTCGTCGTGACGGGCGGGG
>NZ_DATCWX010000342.1:0-13220 GCF_036566125.1 Intrasporangium sp. | reverse complement strand
CTGACGCGCGCGCGCCACCTGGCCGCGCAGCTGGTCGAACTCGACCGCGCGCGCCCCCAGCGACTCGTCCTCGCGTTGCAGCTCGACGAGCCGCTGTCGCCGCTGCCGCCGCAGCTTGGCATTGTTGACCATCTCGGCCATCTGCCGGTGCGCCTCGATCGCCTCGCGGCTGGCCTTGGCGGCGTGGCGCTCCCGGGTGGCCAGCTCGTCGACCACTTGGGCCAGCTCGCCATCGAGGTCACTCGGTGACCTCTGAGCCAGAGCCACCAGCTCGTCGCGCCGCTCCGCCTCGATGCCGGCCGAGACGGCAAACGCGTGGATGGCGTCGCGGATCTGGCCGACCGCTCCCTGCCGCCGGGCCTGGGCGACCCGCCCTGCCTCGACGATCTCCTCCTGCACGCGTCGGAAGAATGCCGTCCCGAAGACCTTCTCGAGCAGCTTGCCCTTGTCCTCCGACCTCGCTCGCAGGAACGTCGCGAACTCACCCTGGGGCAGGATCACCGTCTGGACGAACTGGTCGCGCGTCAGTCCCACGGCTCGAGTGATCTCGTCGTCGCAGTCGCCGATGTTCGTGGAGAGCAGCTCACCGCCATCGAGGTCGTCCGGACTCGTGATCCGCCACAGCTTGACCGACGGCTGCTGCACGGTCTGACCGCTGCCGCGCGACTTCGGGCGCTCGAACCGCGGCGTCCGGCGCACCCGGTACAGCCCGGACTGGGTCTCGAAGACGAGCGTCACCACCGGTATCTCCCGCGGATCGGCGTGGTGCGAGTGGATCCGCTCGACGTCCGCCGAGGCCTGGGCCACCTTGCCATAGAGCGCGAAGGTGATCGCGTCGATGATGGTCGACTTGCCCGAACCGGTCGGACCCTCGAGGAGGAACAGCCCTGCGCGCCCGACGATGCCGAAGTCGATGACCTCCGTGCCGGCGAACGGGCCGATGGCAGTCATCTCCAGACGGTGCAGCTGCACGTCAGGCCACCTCCCCCTCCTGTGCCTCGGCGAGGGCCTGTGCCTTCACCGCGGCCTCGTAACCCGCGACGAAGCAAGCGATCTCGCCATCGCTCGCCTCCGCCTTCGTCACGTAGGCGACGAAGTCCGAGCCGAGCTCGCGCGGATCGCGCTCGCTGACGAGGGTCGTGCCGCGCACGCCTCGCTCGATCCGGCCCTCGGGTTCATGGAACACCTGCAGCACATGGGGGAACCGGGACTTGAGCCGGTCCATCAAGGAATCGGGTCGCACGCGGTCGGTCACGGTGACGCGCACCCAGGACTCCTCGTGCGTGGTCAGGGCCGGGTCGTCGAGCAGGTGGTCGAGGGTGCCGTGCAGGGTTGCCATCGGCCGCGGCTGGTCGATCTCGATTGCCGTGACCTCGACTGGTCCCTTGGCCGGAAGGTCGACGAGGAGCACCGCCTTGACCTGGTCCTGCTCGGAGAAGGAGTATCGCAGCGGCGAGCCCGAGTAGCGCACCACGGACCCAGGGGCGCACTCGGGCGACTGCGGCCCGTGCAGGTGACCCAGGGCGGCGTAGTCGATGCCCTCGAAGACCGTCCCGGCGACTCGGTCAACCCCGCCGACCGCGATCGACCGCTCGGAGTCGCTCGGCTCGGCGCCGGCGACGAACGCGTGTGCGACGACCACAGAGCGAGCACCGTCGCGGCCGGCCAGGTCATCACGGATCCGGTCGCAGGCCGCCCCGACGACGGCCTGGTGCGAGCGGGTGAGGACCTCACCCCCGTGGGCCAGGGCCACTCGGGCATGGTCCACGTCGAGGTAGGGGATGCCGTAGATCGCCACCTCGACCCCGTCCGAGCCCCGCAGCAGCACGGGCAGGTCGATCATCGAGATGTCGGTGATCATCCGGATGCGGTCCCGGAAGAGGGCGGCGCCGTAGCCGAGCCGGATCGCGGAGTCATGGTTGCCGGACGTCACCACGACGGTCGTCACCTGGGAGAGGCGCGAGAGCGTCCACTCGAAGAGCTGGACGGACTCCACCGGCGGCACGCCGCGGTCGTAGACGTCGCCGGCCACGATGACCGCATCGACTGGTATGCCGTCCTGCGGGTCCTCGACGAGCTCGCAGATACGCTCCAGCACAGCCGATTGCGCCTCGTGCAGGCTCACGCCGTGGAGCGTCCGCCCGAGGTGCCAGTCCGAGGTGTGCAGCAAGCGCATGCCACGAAGGTAGGACGACCCGCCGACAGCAATCGACGGGACACGCCACGTGGGCCCGCCTCCGTGCGGAAGCGAGCCCAGCGGCATACGGAATCACGTCGAGGTCACACGCTCACCGCGCGAGCGAAACCCCCGAGGCCACGCTCCGCGACGGTGACCTGGACACCGTTGGCGCGGTTGCCCTCGAGCGCTTTCATCAGGAGAGGGCCGGGTTGGCCGAGGACGTCGATGCGAACGTTGCCCTCGGCCAACGCGGCGCCCTTGCCGATGAGCTCTGCGGCAACCGTCAGGTGCCGATCGGCTGCGGCCGCGTCAACGAGGACGTGCACGAGCGTCAGCGCATCGCCGGTGTCCGTGACGTAGCTGTGGTGCGCGAGCATGTCGCCCTCGTGCGCCTGGACGAAGTCCGCGTACTCGGCCGCAAGCTCGGCCATCTCGTCAGCGCGGGCGGGTTGGATGCGGTGCGAGGTGATGAGGATGAATGGGCTGGTCATGGCTGTCTCCTTTGTGTCGTTGTCTGTGCGTGGTTCGGTTGGGATGGGTGTGTCGGCGCGGTTCACGCACGGCGCCGGTAGAGGTGCATGGTCAGCGGTGCGAACACCGCGGTGATGACCGCCGCGGCGATGAGGACGGGAGCGATGTCCCCGAAAGTTGCCGTACCGGCCATCAGCCCCCGCTCCGCGGTGACGAGATGGCTGACTGGGTTGGCGGCGACCAACGTGCCGAGCCAGTCGGGCATCGTCGCCGGGTCGACGAACGCGTTGCTCGCGAACGTCAGCGGGAACTGGATGAGGAAGCTCATCATCGACACCGCCTGCGGGGTCCTGGCGACGAGGCCGATCGACGTCCAGACCCAGGACAGCGCGAAGGCGAAGACGAGGATGAGGGCCACTGCGGCTCCGGCTCCAGCGGCTCCTCCGTCGGGACGGAAGCCCATGACGAGTCCGAGGCCAATGACAAGGGTCCCGGAGATCAGGTACCGGAGTGCGTCTCCGATGAGGCCGCCGACGATGAGCGCGGGTTGCCAGATCGGAAGGGACCTGAAGCGCTGCAGCCGCCCCAGGCCGCGATCGGTGTTCAGTCCCACGCCCGAGAACACCGTCATGAGCAAGACGGCAAGGACCAGGGTCCCGGGCAGCAGGTCCTGCAGGTACTCCTGCGGGGACCCGGAGAGCGCGCCGCCGAACACATAGGTGAACAGGACCGTGAAGATGACCGGGATGAGGATCGCGTCGGCCAGCTGCTCCGGCGTCCGTCTGACCTTGAGCAGGGCGCGCAGGCCCATCGTGAGGCTCGCCGACAGGCGGCTGGGCCGGGTGGGTGGCCGGAGACTCCTGGGAAGGCGAGCAGCCGGCCCGTCAGCGAGTCGAGCCGGTTTCTGACGGCTCTCGGTGTCGACGGTCATGCGACGTCCTCCTCGTGAGCGGACTCGGCACCCCGAACGGTCGCGTGGTCAGCAGGTTTCCCGGTCAGCGCGAGGAACACCTCGTCGAGGCTCGGCCGGCCGAGGGCGTATGCCGTTGGGCTGACTCCCGCTCCCGACAGGCGGATGAGGGCGTGGCTCACTCGCTCCGCGGTGTCTCCACCGTCCCGGGCGAGGCGCACCCGCACCGTGGCCGGGTCGCCGGACGGTTCGACCGCGGAAGCGAGCTCCTCGGCGAGCAGGCGCTCGGCGTCATCGCGCCGAGTCGGGTCGACGCGGACGGTCAGGACTCCGGAGCCGAGCGCGAGCTTGAGCCCGTCGGGCGTGTCCTCCGCGACGAGGCGGCCCTGGTCGATGACCGCGATCCGGTCGGAGAGCTGGTCGGCCTCGTCGAGGTACTGGGTCGTCAGGAGGACCGTCGTGCCCTCCGCGACCGCGGCACGAATGATGTCCCAGACGAAGCCGCGGCTCCGCGGGTCGAGCCCGGTGGTCGGCTCGTCGAGCACGAGCAGGTCCGGTGTGACGACCAACCCGGCCGCGATGTCGAGGCGACGTCGCATGCCGCCGGAGTAGGTCGACACGACCCGACGGGCAGCGTCGGCGAGGTCGAAGACGGCGAGCAGCTCCTCGACGCGGGTGTCCGCCGCGCGACCTCTGAGGCCGCGCAGCCGGGCCTGGAGGACGAGGTTCTCCCAGCCGGTGAGATCGTCGTCGACGGACGCGAACTGCCCTGTCACGCTGAGTCGCGCGCGGACTGGGTCGGGGTCGCGCGCCACGTCGCGCCCGAAGACCCGGACCGTGCCGGAGTCGGGGGTGGTCAGCGTCGTGACCATTCGGATCGTGGTCGTCTTGCCTGCGCCATTCGGTCCGAGCAGTCCGAGCACGGAGCCCGTCGGCACGGTGAGGCTGAGACCGTCGACGGCCCGCGTGGCCCCGAATGACTTCACGAGGTCGGTCACCTCGACGGCCAGATCGGCGGAGTTCATGATGCATTCCTTTGCTGGGACATGGAGTTCGTTGAGTGCATGCCGTCGATCCTTCGCTGTCGTGCGGATCTTGGCGTCGCCCACGGGGTGACACTTGCCGGACCGACCCACGACGTCCGAACCGCGCGGGCGTACGCCGAGCGAGGTAGCCCGCACCTACTCCGGTAGTCAGATGCGCAGACGCTGATGCCCGGCCTAGGCTCACCACGAGTGAAGGAGGACGCATGCGCACCGATCGTGGGTGGCGTCGGTTCTACGCGACCGGCTGGCTCGTGTCTGCTGCCGCGACCGCAGTGGCCCTGCGCCTCTGGCAGTCCCGGGTCCGCGAGATCGAGGCGCGGGCCGAGGAGGCCGTGCGTAGCCGCGAGGAGGTCGCCCGGCGACGCGCTGTCGAGGAGCGGCTGCGGATCGCCCGCGAGCTGCACGACTCGCTGACCCACAGCATCTCGGTCATCAAGGTGCAGGCCGGCGTCGCCGCGCATCTCGCGGAGAAACGCGGCGAGGAGGTGCCGGCATCGCTCCGGGCCATCGTCGAGGCGAGCGCCGACGCGACGCGCGAGCTGCGGTCTACTCTGAGCGCGCTGCGTGAGCAGGCTGACACCGGAAGCGGACTGGCCCAATTGCCCCAGCTGCTGGACCGCGCCCGCGCCGGCGGAGTCGAGGTGACGTTGAACCGGACTGGCACCCGCGGGGACATCCCGGCGAGTGTTGACCTGGCGGCATATCGCATCGTCCAGGAGGCGCTCACCAACGTCAGGCGGCACGCAGGCTCGGTCCCCACGACGGTCTGCGTCTCATACCTGCCTCGTTCCCTCACCGTGCGGGTCGAGAACGACGGCCCGCGCCTCGCGGGGTCACCCGTGCCCGGGCTCGGTCTCATCGGCATGCGCGAGCGGGTCACCGCCCTCGGTGGTCACCTGCGCGCCGAGCCTCGGGAGACCGGTGGGTTCTCCGTCCTGGCCGAGCTGCCGCTGGACGCAGTGTCATGATCCGCGTGCTCCTCGCCGACGACCAGGCCCTGATCCGGACGGGGATCCGCAGCCTGCTCGACGCCGAGGATGACATCGAGGTCGTGGCGGAGGCGACCAACGGCGCGGAAGCCGTCGAGCTCGCGCGCGAGCACCGCCCGGACATCGCCCTCATCGACGTGCAGATGCCGGTCATGGACGGCATCGAGGCGACGCGCAGAATCGTCTCTGACACCTCCCTGGACGCGGTGCACGTTGTCGTCCTGACGAACTACGGCATCGACGAGTACGTCTTCACCGCGCTGCGCGCCGGCGCAAGCGGCTTCCTGCTCAAGGACACGGAGCCCGCTGATCTACTCCAGGCGCTCCGGGTCGCGGTCCGCGGCGACGCGCTGCTGTCGCCGGCCGTGACGCGCACACTGATCAGTGAGTTCGTCTCTCGGCCAGCGAACCTCGCGAGCTCGTCCGCTCTGGATGTCCTCACCCCCCGCGAGCTTGAGGTCGCCGCACTCGTTGCCCATGGACTGTCCAACGACGAGATCGCCCAGCGGCTGGTACTCAGCCCTGCCACGGCGAAGACCCACGTGAGCAGGGCGATGACCAAGCTCGGCGCGCGCGATCGGGCGCAGCTCGTCGTCATCGCCTACCAGTCCGGCCTGATTGCGTACCCCTCCAACGGCACGAACGGCCCCTGACCCCCACTCCTCGTCGAGTGTCGGTGGGGACCGGCACCATGTGTTGGCATGAGCCGAGACATCCAAGTGACCTTTGATGCCGCAGACCCGATCCGTCTGAGCCTGTTCTGGGCCGAGGCGCTTGACTTCGTCATCCAGCCGCCGCCCGGCAGCAACCTGCCGCCCGCGACCCCGGCCAGCGAGGTCCTGGACGCGTGGACGTCCTTCCTCACCCAAGCCGGCGTGCCACCAGAGCGGCACCGCTCGGCCTCGGCGATCGTGGACCCAACAGGCTCGCGGCCCCGCGTGTTCTTCCAGCAGGTGCCCGAGCCGAAGTCGGCCAAGAACCGGGTCCACCTCGACGTCCGCGCCGCGCCCGGCCTCGACGGCGACGAGCGGATGGCCGCCTTGGAGCAGGAATGCGAGCGGCTCATCGCCCTGGGGGCGACACGGGTCCAGCGGTTCGAGCCTGCTCCACCGATGTCGGCAGGTCACATCGTCATGACCGACCCAGAGGGCAACGAGTTCTGTCTCGACTGAGAGCCATACTGCTGCCATGGCCTACGACGAGGAGCTCGCCGACCGGATCAGGTTCATCATCGGGATGGACGCAGATGTCGTCGAGAAGAAGATGTTCGGTGGTCTGGCATTCCTTGCCGGCGGCCATATGGCGGTCGCGGCGAGCGGCCAGGGCGGGCTGCTCGCTCGGGTGGACCCGGCCGAGACGGCTGCGCTCCTCGCCGAGGCCGGGGTCGCACGGATGGAGATGGGCGGCCGGAGCATGGACGGCTGGCTCCGCGTCGAGGCGTCGGTGGTCGAGGACGACGTCCACCTGCGTCGCTGGGTCGAGCGCGGCCTCGGCTACGCCCGTTCGTTGCCCCCGAAATAGGGCCCGTGGTCGCCTTTCCGTTGCATACCGTTCCGGTACCACTATGGGATGAGCAAGCAGATCGCCGTGCGGCTCCCGGAGCACATGGTTGAGCAGATCGACACGCTTGTGTCGGACGGGGCTGTGCCGAGCCGTGCCGCTCTCGTTCAGAGTGCGCTCGAGCGCGAGCTCCGGCGACGGATCTACGAGCATGAGGTCGAGACCTTGTTGGCGCTCAAGGCAGCTGGGAAGCCGGACGAGTTCGCCGAGCTCGCCGAGTGGGGGGCTCGCCGTCCACGTCAAGAGCCTGAGCTGTCCGTGGCCATCACGCTCGCGTTCGACCTGGGCTGATCGTCCCGGCGCGGATTGCACCCGACGCAGACTGGCCCCGCCACGCGCGCGAGCCCGCTTCCGAGCGGAAGCGGGCTCAGCGGCATACGGCCAATTCGCTTGTCAGTCTTTCGGGTTGAAGAAACCGAGGATCATCGAGACGAACGTGATGATGAGGGATCCGAGGACCGCGTCCCAGAAGAACTCCTGCACGTGGAACGCGAGCCCCAGCTTCTCCGACAGCCAGGAGGTCAGCCACAGCATCAACGCGTTGACGATGAAGACGAACAGGCCCAGCGTCAGGATGATGAAGGGCAGGGAGAGGAGCTTCGCGATCGGACGCACGAACGTGTTGAGGACGCCGAAGACCAGCGCGACCAGCAGGACAGTCGTCACCGTCCCCCACGTGCTGGACCCGCGGCCGAACTCGATGCCGTCGACGAGGAGGGCGGCGATCCACAGGGCGATGCCGTTGATGACGGTCTTTATCACGAAGTTCATCAGCATGGGCGTCAGTCTTCCACGCGCTCAAGCCGATCGGCGGGAAGTCCGGGGTGCTCGTCGCCGGGAATGCGCGGCTGGAACATCGTGTTGAGCCGCAACAGGTCGGGGTCGACCACCTTGAGCTCTCCGATGGCCTCCTTCACGGGCACGCGCACGATGTGTCCGCGCTGCAGGGCGACCATCTCGCCCCACGCGCCGTCCATCGCCGCCTCGACTGACGCGACCCCGAACCGGGTGCCCAGGACCCGGTCGAACGCCACCGGCGACCCACCCCGTTGAATGTGTCCGAGCGCCGTCATCCGGCTCTCGATGCCGGTGCGACCCTGGATCTCGCGGGCCAGGATCGAGCCGATGCCGCCGAGGACCTGGTGGCCGTACCGGTCCATCTCCGGCGCCGGCAGCTCCATCGTCCCGGGCTTGGGCACGGCGCCCTCCGCGACGACGATGATCGTCGCGAACCGGCCCTTGCGGTGCCGGTGGACGATCCGCTCGCAGACCTCCGCGATGTCGAAGGGCTCCTCGGGCACGAGCGTGATCGCCGCGCCGCCGGCGATGCCGGACCAGATGGCGATGTGGCCGACGTGCCGGCCCATGACCTCGACGACGAGTACGCGGTGGTGGGACTCGGCCGTCGTGTGCAGCCGGTCGATCGCGTCGGTGCAGATCTGCACGGCCGTCTGGAAGCCGAACGTCATCTCCGTCAAGGAGATGTCGTTGTCGATCGTCTTGGGGACGCCGATGACCGGGAAGCCGTTCTCGTGGAGGCGGGAGACGACATTCATCGAGCCTTCGCCGCCGACCGCGAGGATGGCGTCGAGCCCGTGCCGGGCGTAGGCCTTGCGGACCTTCTTCAGCCCATCCTCGAAGGCGAACGGCTGGTCGCGGCTCGTGCCGAGGATCGTCCCGCCGAGCGGCAGGATGCCCCGGCAGCGGTCGACGTCGAGCAGCTCGAAGTCGTTGTCCATCACGCCCCGCCAGGCGTTGCGGAAGCCGACGACCGTGCTGTCGTAGGTGACCTCCGCGGCTCGGACCGCGCCGCGGATGACGGCGTTGAGGCCGGGACAGTCCCCGCCTCCGGTGAGGATGCCGATGCGCATGAGCAGCGTCCTTCGTGTGTGTTCAAACAGATGCGTCGAGGCGGCGTTGGCGCGACAGTGTGAGCCTAGCCACATCGAGCCGTATGCCGCTGAGCCCGGTCCACCTGCCGGGACCGTCCCAGCCCTCCCGCTCATCCCGGCTGGCTCAATAGAGTGGCGGCATGAGCGACGACGTGCAGCCCGTTCCCGCCGCGCCCGGTTCCTCCCCGACCGTGCGGTTGCGGCAGGTCCTCGGCCGGATGCCGGACTACAAGCCGGGCAAGCCCGCCACGGCTCGCCCGGGCCTGACGCCCTACAAGCTGTCGTCCAACGAGAACCCCTACGGACCGCTCCCGTCGGTGCTGTCGACGATCAACGAGGCCGCGGCGTCCGTCAACCGCTATCCCGACATGGCCGTCGTCGAGCTGCGCGAGCGTCTCGGTCGGGCCCTCAGCGTCTCGGCCGACTGCATCGCGACCGGGACCGGCTCGGTCGCCGTGCTCGCCCAGATCGTCCAGGCCGCGTGTGACGCGGGCGACGAAGTCGTCTTCGCGTGGCGGTCGTTCGAGGCGTACCCGATCGTCACGCAGCTGGCCGGGGCCACCCCTGTCATGGTCGGCCTCGACGACCAGGCCCGGCACCGGCTCGACGCGATGGCGGACGCCGTCACCGAGCGCACTCGGGTGGTGCTCGTCTGCACACCGAACAACCCCACCGGGCCGTCGGTGCACCGAGCGGAGCTCGACGCCTTCCTCGACCGGGTCCCGAGCGACGTCATCGTCGTCATCGACGAGGCCTACGTCGAGTTCGTCCGCGACCCGGAGTCTGTCCGCGGGCTCGAGGTCTGGCGCGAGCGGCCCAACGTCGTCGTGCTGCGCACCTTCTCCAAGGCGTTCGGACTGGCCGGGTTGCGAGTCGGCTTCGCCGTCGCCCACCGTGACGTCGCCGCCGCGATCCGGAAGACGGCGACGCCCTTCGGAGTCAACTCCATCGCCCAAGCCGCGGCGGTCGCCTCGCTCGACGCCTTCGACGAGCTGAAGGAGCGGGTCGAGTCGATCGTCGAGGAGCGGGCGCGGGTCGTGCAGGGCCTGCAGGACCAGGGTTGGAAGCTGCCGGAGTCGGACGCGAACTTCGTCTGGTTCCCGCTCGGGGCGGACTCCACCGCTTTCGCCGAGGCGTGCGAGGAGGCCGGTCTCATGGTGCGGCAGTACGGCGACGACGGCGTCCGCGTCACGATCGGCGAGACCGAGGCCAACACCCGCCTGCTCGAGGTGGCCGAGGCGTTCGGGGCGAGGTAGCACCGGCACCGGCCCGCGGGACAGGGAAGTGGACATGAGGATCCGACCGGTTCGGGGCCGCGCGTTGGGTGGCGTGCTGGCGATGGTCGGTGTGCTCGCCCTGCTCCCATCGATCTTCTGGCCCACGTCGAGCTTCAGCTACCCGGCCTTCGACGACCCGGCCTTCCCGGATCAGTAGCGGCTGGTCAACCTCATGTGGAGCTGGGGCAAGTACGGCGTCGAGCCCGCGCCGGACGGCTTCGGAGGGGATTCCGTACCCAGCAACACGTTCGGGCTCGTATTCCTCCGCCGGCCAGGCGGCCGACGGGGACGAGCGAGGCCGCGTGATCCTCCACGGCGAGCGCCCTGGTAGTGGCACCACCCCACCTGTCCTCGCGGATGTCGGCCCCACGGATGGCGTCGCCTTCACCGACGTGGTGCCGGACGACGAGCAATTCGGCCAACCGAAGCATCCCTGACCAGTCGCCGGATCAGGGGTGGCCGACGGTTCTCCCGGGTCACAATGAGATGTGGTCACGGTGGTCCGCGAGTGGACCTGGGGTGTTCGTCTCGCGGTCGTGGGCGTCCTGCTGGCAATGCCGACGATCGTGTGGCCGGCGTGGCAGCTGACGTTCCCCGGGCAACCTGAGTTCGAGCTGTCGGTCTGGACCTGGGGTCGGCTGGAAATCAGACCTGGCGGGCCAGGGGGAGCGGATTCTCCGGAGTTGCGTATGGCAGCGGTCCCGTTGGTGGTCCACGTTCTGATTCTCTTCCTGGCGTCGGCAGCAACCGGCGTAGGGATGGTGCGCCGCGGTAGGCATTCGCAGAAGCTCGGACTGGCCGGCACCGCCGCAGGATTCGTCCTCGTGGCCAAGGGCGTGACCGAACGCACCGCGGAGGCCGCTCACTGGGGTCCCGGTGATGGTCCCTCTGCTCCCGAGGTGACCACCCTGCCGGCGGGTCTGGGCGAGAACGCCGCCCTCGTCGTCCTCACGGGTGCCTTGGTGCTCTTGCTCGGGCGCTCGGCGGTCCGAGTGGCGACGCCGCTCTGGAGACAGCTCTCGGTGCGCGCCCGAGCCGACCGCGACGCCGAGGACGCGGTGGGGCGCGGGACCGGGTTGGGCGCCGGCGGGATCATCGTGCACGGAGTGCGGCCCGTGGACAGCACGCCCCCGCACGTGTCGAGTCCGGATGAGGGGGTTCCGTTCAGCGACCTGCCACCGGACGACGACCGCTTCTGGCCGCCGAAGCAGGCCTAGCCGGGCCCGGCGATCGTGACGGGTCGCAGGAGCGCGACGGGGATGATGCGGCCCGCCTTCGCCTCGTACTTCGCGACGCCCGGCACCTTGGCCAGGACGACGTCGCGCCACACGCGATCCCGTTCCTCACCCCGCAGTTCCGTTGCCGTCACCGTCTCGGCCCTGGTGCCGATCTCAACCGTCGCCTCACCAGCATGGCGCAGGTTGCAGAACCAGTCGGGATCGGTCGGCGACCCGCTGCCCGTTCCCCAGACGAGGTAACCGCCGTCGTGGTCGAGGTAGCGGACCATCGTGGACCTCGGCCGCCCCGTCCGCCGCCCGGGCGACATCACCATGAGGACCGTCTGGTCTCCGAAGGCGTCGAGCCGACCCTTGAACGCGTGGTGGATCCACACACCGATCGCGTTGCCGTGGTGCATCAACCGATGCTTGAAGGACACGCCTCCCACCTCCGCGCTCAAGCGTCCTCCGGCTGCACCAGCGTGGT
Organism: Intrasporangium sp.; assembly: GCF_036566125.1. Lineage (GTDB taxonomy): Bacteria > Actinomycetota > Actinomycetes > Actinomycetales > Dermatophilaceae > Intrasporangium. The sequence goes on along the minus strand of NZ_DATCWX010000342.1, from coordinate 1,192 downwards.
CAACGACGGGAGGAAGGCGACTCAGCGCTCGAGCGGGTGCGAGCTCGGCGGCATACGGCTCAATGCGGTATGGCGGAGGCACCGACGGCGGTTTGGTGAACAATTACTACACGGTGGGCGCGGGTGACTGCCCGCACCGGAGGAGAGCTCATGACGACCGGACAGCGGATCGACCTCAACTCGGATCTCGGCGAGTCGCTCGGCAGCTGGGAGATTGGCAACGACGCGGCGATGCTCGACATCGTCACGAGCGCCAACGTGGCGTGCGGCTTCCACGCCGGGGACAGCCTCACCCTCCAGCGGACCTGCGCCCGGGCGGCCGAGCGCGGCGTCGTCGTCGGCGCCCAGGTGGGCTATCAAGACCTGGCCGGCTTCGGCCGGCGCTTCATCGACATGGAGTCGGACGAGCTGACCGCCGACGTCATCTACCAGATCGGCGCGCTCGAGGCCATGTGCAAGGTGGCGGGCACCCGGGTCGAGTACGTCAAGCCGCACGGCGCCCTCTACAACGCGATCGTCCAGCACGAGGCCCAGGCGGCGGCGGTGGTCGCGGCGGTCGTCGCCGTCGACCCGTCCCTTCCGGTCATGGGGCTGCCGGGGTCGGCGTTCCTGCGGATCGCGGCCGAGGCCGGCCTGCGCACCGTGTCCGAGGCGTTCGCGGACCGCGCGTACACGCCGGAGGGCCACCTCCTCCCGCGCCGCGAGCCGGGATCGGTCCTGCACGACCCGGGGGAGATCGCAGCCAGGATGGTGCGCCTCGCCGTCGAGGGCCGCATCACCGCAGTGGACGGGACGGAGATCGACGTCCGGGCGGACTCGATCTGCACCCATGGCGACTCACCGGGCGCGGTTGACATCGCGCGGGCGCTCCGGGCCGCCCTGACCGCGGCGGGCATCGAGATCGTCCCGTTCACCCGGTAGGCCCCCATGTCGCCGCACATCTCCTCCGGGTCGCCAATCGGCCCCCGCCTCCGGCTGCTGCCCATGGGCGACGCGGCCCTGCTCGTCGAGACCGACGACATCGACGCGGTGCTTGCCCTCGATGCCGCCCTCGCACCGCTCGTTGCGACGAGCGACGGCGTGTGGGCCGAGGTCGACGACCTCGTCCCGGCCGCGCGGACGCTGCTCGTCGTCGCCCGCCCGACGACCGACCTCGACGCGCTCGCCGCTGCCGTGGTGGAGGCGGCCGCTG
>NZ_DATCWX010000275.1:0-2311 GCF_036566125.1 Intrasporangium sp. | reverse complement strand
CTACGAGGCCCTGGCCGCCAGCCGGGTCTTCGGTCGCCCCTGGTATGAACCGTCGTCCTTCACCGAGGTCGCCGTCGACTGGCGGCACGAGGACAAGGCCGAGCCCAAGGAGATCTGGGTCGCGGAGGACGGCGGTGACGTCGCCGGGGTCGCGACCCTGTTCCTGCCGATGGAGGACAACACGTCAATGGCGTGGTTCGACCTCCACGTGCACCCCGACCACCGTCGACGCGGCCATGGCTCCGCGCTGATGGACCGGATGGCCGAGCGGGCGCAGGATGCCGGTCGAGCCTGCCTGCTCACCGAGATCATGGTCCCCGTCGACGAGCCGGACCACGGGTATCGTCGCTTCATCGAGCGACACGGCTACTCGCTCAACAACACCGAGGTCATGCGCCACCTCGACCTGCCCGTCGCCGATGATCACCTGAGCCGTCTTGACTCCGAGACCCGGCCGCGATGGGAGGGCGACTACCGGCTCGAGGCCTACGTCAACGGCGTACCCGAGCCACTGCGGGCGTCCCTCTGCGAGGTCATGAACCAGCTCATCGTCGACGCGCCGACAGGCGATATCGAGTTCGAGCCGGAGTCGTTCAACCCCGCGCGCTACCAGGAGTACCTCGACGTCGAGCGGGAGATGGGACGGCAGCGACTCACGACCGTGGCGATCAGCGGCACAGGCGAGGTCGTCGCCTACACCGACCTCGTGCTTCCGGTTGGCGCACCGTCGACGGTCTGGCAGTGGGGCACCTACGTGCACCGCGAGCACCGGGGCCGCCGCCTCGGCATGGCGGTCAAGCTGGAGAACCTCAGCCGGTTGCAGGCCGAATATCCCCAGCGGCAACGGGTCGTCACCGGCAACGACGGCACCAACTCATGGATGGTCAACATCAACGAGGCCCTCGGCTTCCGCATCGTCGAGCTCTGCCCGGCCTACCAACGCAAGCTCGCCTGACGAACCCGATCGAGTGAACAGCTTTCGGGGCCATTGGCCCCGAAAGCTGTTCACTCGATCAGTTTGGGGGCCCGAAAGCTGTTCACTCGATCAAGGTGAGGGCGCCGATCCCTGCGCCGAGCACCGCAAACCCCACGGCCGGAGTGACGTCGCCGACGAGGAAGAAGACCGCTCGGTTGCCGAGAACGTCCACGCCGACGATCGAGATGACGAGGATCCCGAAGAAGACCAACAGGGCGGAGACCCCGGCGGCGACGTCGACCCACCGCGACCCGTGAACCGGCGCGCTCGACGCGGTGCGTGGGCCGCGGTCGAACCTCACGAAAATCGCCACGAGGACTGCGGTGACCACCGCGAGGACGACGAAGAGCACCGGACGCGTCAGCCACCAGGCCCACGAGGCCACCGCGGGCTGCTCCACACCGAGCGCCCGCATCGCGAGCAGGACGACCATCAGCCCGGTCAGGTGCCACAGGAAGGCCGTCATCGCAAACGGCGCGGCCCGCACGACCGCCAGCCAGGCCCGCGGCCGGGACAGCATCCGGTTCATGGCCGACCGCAGGAGCACGGCCAGTCCACAGATGCCGACACCCTGGGCGAGCAGGGCCACGGTCGGCGGAGCCATGTTGGAGATCGGCTCCCCCGGCAACCCCACCATCGACGTCGGGTAGGGACCAACCGTGATCGCGACGAGCATCGCGCCATAGCCGCCCACGAGCATGGCCCAGCCAACCCGCCGCGTCAGCCGACCGTCGCGCCAGAGAAATCCGAGCTGGTGGAAGGCGAGCCACACGAAGACGAAGTTGAGGTTGCCGACGAGCTCAACGGCGGTGAACCGCACCACGTCGACGAGGAGCGCGAGCCCGACAAGGAGCCCAGCGGCATACGGCCCCCATGCTTCATGGAATGACCGCATGAGGGGGGCGAACGCGCACGCCCCGAGGTAGATGCCCACGAACCACAGCAGCTGCGGCACGGCCACGAGCGCGTCGCGGGCGAAGCGACCCTCGACGCCCGGTCGGGCGGTCAGCCCGCTGACGTGCGCGACGACTCCCAGCGCGACCCAGACAGCGAGGAAGGCGAGCGACGGGCGGAGCAGTCGGACGGCCCGCGCGCGGAAGAACGCTGCGTAACGACCCGGGGAGCCCGGCGGCACGCGCCGGTCGAGCGAGTCGAGGGCGTAGGAGTGGGCGACGCCGCCGACGAGGAAGAAGAGTGGCATGACCTGGAGGAGCCAGGTCAGCGGCTGCAGCGCGGGGACCATGCTGAGGGCGTTGGTGATCTCGCCTTCGGGGGTGAGCACCACCATGAGCCAGTGCCCGAGGACGACGACGAGCAGTGAGCCGGCACGGAGGG